>CANPXZ010000014.1 GCA_947587485.1 uncultured Oscillospiraceae bacterium
AACTACATCCACGTGGGCAACGCCCGGCCCATCATCATGTTCGACGTGCTGCGCCGGTACCTGGAATACCGGGGCTACGAGGTCACGTTCGTGCAGAACTTCACCGACGTGGACGACAAGATCATCAAAAGGGCCAACGAGGAGGGCGTGTCCTCCGCCCAGATCGCCGAGAAGTACATTGAAGAATACTGGAAGGACGTGAAGGCCCTGGGTGTCCGGGAGGCCACCGTCCACCCCAAGGCCACGGAGAACATTCCCCAGATCATCGAGCTGGTCCAGACCCTGATCGACAAGGGCTACGCCTATGAGGTCAATGGAGACGTTTACTACCGCACGGGGAAATTCCGGGACTACGGCAAGCTGAGCCACCAGAACCTGGACGACCTGATGCACGGGGCACGGGTGGAGGTCAACGACGTGAAGGAAAATCCCATGGACTTCGCCCTGTGGAAGGCCGCCAAGCCCGGGGAGCCCGCCTGGGAATCCCCCTGGGGCATGGGCCGGCCCGGCTGGCACATCGAGTGCTCCGCCATGAGTAACCGCTACCTGGGCAAGACCATCGACATCCACACCGGCGGCAAGGACCTGGTCTTCCCCCACCACGAGAACGAGATCGCCCAGTCCGAGGCCGCCAACGGCGTGCCCTTCGTCCACTACTGGCTGCACAACGGCTTCATCAACGTGGACAACCAGAAGATGTCGAAATCCCTTGGAAACTTCTTCACCGTCCGGGACGCGGCGGCGGCCTACGGCTACGACTGCATCCGCATGTTCATGCTCATGAGCCACTACCGGTCCCCCCTGAACTACTCCGTGGAGGTGCTGACCCAGGCCCAGGCGGCCCTGGACCGGCTCCAGACCGCCAAGGACAACCTGGACTTCTTCGCCGAAAACGGCAGAGACGGGACCCTCTCCGAGGCCGACGCCGCCTTCGCGGCGGGGCTGGACAAGTATCGCCAGCGGTTCATCGAGGTCATGGACGACGACTTCAACACCGCTGACGCGGTGTCCGTCATCTTCGAGCTGGTCCGGGACGTGAACGCCGCCGTATCCCCCTCCACGGACCCCACAAAGGCCCTGGCCGCCGCGTGCCGGGACATCCTGCTGGAGCTTTGCGGCGTGCTGGGGATCCCCTTCTCCGCAGCGGAGGACCTGGACCGGGAGATCGAGGAGAAGATCGCCGCCCGGCAGGCTGCCCGCAAGGCCAAAAACTGGGCCGAGGCGGACCGCATCCGGGACGAGCTGAAGGCCGCCGGCATCGTTCTGGAGGACACCCCCCAGGGCGTCAAGTGGCACCGCGCGTAAACCGTTTTCCAACCCATTACAAACCGTGTCCCTCTACGAGGAACACGGTTTGGCTATTTTGTCTCTTGTGCAAAGAAAATAAATCCTTCATAATAAATAGGTAATATGTGAAATTGAGGTAACAAAGCAAATGGCAAAGACACAGAAGAATCTGGATTCCAGCCGCATGGGAGAGATGCCCGAGGGCAAGCTGCTGCTGACCATCGCGGTGCCCATGATGCTGTCCATGCTGGTACAGGCGCTGTACAACATCGTGGACAGCATTTACGTAGCCCGGGTGTCGGAGGACTGCCTGTCGGCATTGAGCCTGGCCTTCCCCGCCCAGAACATCATGATCGGCCTGGGCACCGGTACGGGCGTTGGCGTGAGCACCCTGGTGAGCCGGGCCCTGGGCAGCAAGGACGAAAAGCTTGCCAGCCGCACCGCCGGCACGGCATTGGCCCTGGGCCTTTGCTGCTGGGTGCTGATGGCCCTGTTCGGCCTCTTCGGGGCGGACTGGTTCATCCGCTCCCAGACCAGCAGCGAGAGCATCCGGGCCTATACCGACTCGTACCTGCGCATCGTCACCATCGGGTCGCTGTTTGTGTACCAGGAGATCAACGCCGAGCGGCTTTTGCAATCCACGGGCCTGACCACCCTTTCCATGTGGACCCAGATGACCGGCGCCATCACCAACATCATCCTGGACCCCTTCTTCATCTACGGCTGGTGCGGCCTGCCCGCCATGGGCACCGCCGGCGCGGCCATCGCCACGGTCATCGGCCAGGCGGTGGGCACGGCCGTGGGCTTCGCCTTCCACTTCAAAAAGAACAAGGAGCTGCCCATCCATCTGTCCGACATCCGCCTGCCCTGGCACATCGTCCGGGACATCTACCGCATCGGCTTCCCCTCCATCCTGATGATGTGCATCGGCTCCGTCACCAACTACCTGATGAACATCATCCTGGGCTCGTTCACCTCCACCGCCGTGGCGGTCTACGGGGCCTACTTCAAGATCCAGAGCTTCTTCTTCATGCCCGTGTTCGGCCTGAACAACGGCATCATCCCCATCATCGGCTACAACTACGGCGCACGGAAAAAGGAGCGCATCTACCGGACCATCCGCTACGGCGTGATCTACGCGTGCTTCTTCATGCTGCTGGGGCTGGTATGCTTCCAGCTGATCCCCGGGGTGTTCCTGAGCGCCTTCAGCCCCTCGGAGTCCATGATGGCCATCGGCACCGCCGCCCTGCGGCGCATCAGCATAAGCTTTTTGTTCGCGGGCTTCTGCATCGTGGCCGGCTCCGCCTGCCAGGCGCTGGACAAGAGCGTGTTCTCCTTCTTCGTGTCCGTGCTGCGGCAGGTGCTGGCCCTGATCCCCGCCGCGTGGCTGCTGAGCCTCACGGGGGACGTGAACAACGTGTGGTGGAGCTTTCCCATCGCAGAGCTGGTGAGCCTGGCCGCCAGCGCCTTCTTCCTGCGCAAGGCTTTGCGGGATATGGAAAAGAAGCTGTCCGCGCCCGTTGTCTGACACCCGGCGTCCGCTGCGGCACAGCGGCGTCCCGGATCGGACAAAGTCTTCGCCGGAAGGACGCGGGAGGACTTACATGACAAAGACGAAAAGGCGATATACGCTGTTCACGGCCGGACAGCTTCTCTGGCTGGTGCTGCCCATCGTGATAGAGCAGGTCTTTTCGACCTCTCTGGGCTTTTTCGACTCGCTGATGGTCTCCAACATCGACGCCGCCGAGGCCGTCAGGAGCAACGCCAGCAACGCCGTCGGGAACGTGGATTACATCAACAACCTCATCATCCAGCTCTTCTCCGCCTTCGCCGCCGGCGGCGCCATCGTCACCTCCCAGGCCCTGGGCGCCGGCGACAGGGATCGGGCCAACAAGGTCGCAAAGCAGCTGCTGGCGCTGGTGGTGTGCCTCTCCCTGGGCATAGGCTGCGGGTGTCTGGCGCTCAACAGGCCCATATTGCGGCTTTTTTACGGGAATGTAGACGCCTCCACCTTTTCCTGCCAGCGGACGTACTTTTATGTCACCGCCGCCTCGTTCCCGTTCATCGGGCTTTTCCACGCCTGCGCGGCGCTCCTGCGTGCCCAGAGGAAGAGCTTTTCCACCATGGCCAGCGCGGCCATCAGCTGCGTGCTGAACGTCGGGCTGAACGCCGTGTTCCTGTTCGCGCTGGATATGGGCGTGCTCGGCGCGGGGCTGGCCACGCTCTTCTGCCGGGCGATCCCGGCGGTATTCATGCTGACTTTGCTGAGCGGGAAGGACAACGCCGTGCGCGTGCGGGTCTTTGAGAGATTCCGCTTTGACGGCGCGATGATAAAAAGCATCCTGAAGCTTGCCATCCCCAGCGGTGTGGAGTCGGCGCTGTTTCAGCTGGGCAAGCTCATGACCAACACGTTCGTCAACGCGGGCGTGTACGCCACGGGCGCCAAGAGCGCCGCCGTGTTCAGCCAGACCGGCCAGGTCATGCACATAAACATCCAGGCCAACGGAAACACCATCGCCAACCAGATCAACAACTTCGCCTCGGTGGTGGGCGGCGGCGTGGGCACCTCCTGCCTGACCGTCATAGGCCAGTCGGTGGGCGCGGGGGACCCGGACCAGGTCAAGTACTACATGAAGCGGATGCTGGTCATATCGTACATCACAAACGGGCTCTGCGTGGGCACGATCCTGGCGCTGATGCCGCTTCTGACCCGGCTCTACGGCTATGTGGACGAGGCGAAGGCCATCGGAAGCCGGTGCCTGTACTTCTGCCTGACCATGCAACTTTTCACCTATCCCCTGTCCTTTACCGCGCCGGGGATACTGAAGGCCGCCAGCGATGTGAAATATGTGATGTACGGCGCGGTCATATCCATGTTCGCCATGCGCGTGAGCCTGGCGTTCCTGCTCACCACGGACAGGTTCCCCGGCATGCCGGAGCTGGGCGCCATGGGCTATTGGATCGGCATGTGCTCCGACTGGGTGCTGCGGTCCATCCTGTTCTCGACGCGGCTTTTGTCGGGCCGATGGAAGAGGGCCTCCGGGCTCATAAGGGAGTAGAGCCGCTTCCGCCCCCTCTCCCGCGCGCTGCGTTTGCACCGTCACAGCCGCGAAATATGCCTCCATCCAAGGGCGGGGGCATATTTTTTTCGACTTTTTTCGCTGAAGATATTGACAATTCGTAATATTTGTGTTAGGTTTGTTTCATATCGTAACCAAATTGTAACTTTTTGGAGAGAGGACTTGGGTGGTCGATATGGCAGACGCAGGATTTAAGCCCACGGAGCTTCTGGCGGGCTATTTAAAGGAGACGGACCCGGACAAGGCGGTCAAGCTGGCCCGGGAGCTGTGCGATCAGCTGGAGGGCGATCCGGACAGCTTCCACGGCGGCATCTGGCCGGGCAACGTGGATCTGAACGGGGAGGGCAGCGCCGTACTGGGCGCGCCCAACCACACCGCGCCCAGCCAGCGCCCGGCGGACCAGGTGGAGTATCTGGCGCCGGAGTATTTCTGGGACGGCGCGGGCTCGGCGGCGGCGGATGTGTATTCCGTGGGGCTGCTGCTCTACGCCGGGTGCAGCGGGGGGTATCTCCCCTTCCAGCCCCGGGACGGCGAACCCTCGGACAAGGACCGCTCCGCCGCGCTGCGCCGCCGGATGCGGGGCGAGGACATCGCCGCGCCGGAGGGCGTGAGTCCGGAGCTGAAGAAGATCATCGAAAAGGCCCTGGCCTATAAGCCGGAGGACCGGTATATCACGGCCAAGGAGTTCCTCTCCGCCCTGGGCAGGACGGACGAGGCGCTGCCCGCCGCCGCCCCGGTCACGGACGCCGGGCCCAAGGAGGCGCCCGCCCCCGCCGAAGTCCCGGCGGAGCAGCCCGGCGTGTCCGCCGAGACCCCGGCCGCCGATACGTCGGAGGGCGGCGCGGGAAAGGCCGCCGTGGCCGCCGGCGCGGTCGCGGCTGCCGCTGTGGCCGGCGCTGCCGCTGCCGCCGGGAAGGGCGGCAAGAAGCGCTCAAACTCCAAAAAGCGCTCCGCCAAGGGCAAGACCAGCCCCGCCAGGAAGGAGCCCGAGGCCCCCGCGTCCAAGCAGGAGCCCGCCCCTGCCGGGGACGCTCCGTCTGAATCCGCTGCCGCGCCGGCGGAGGATGTTCCGGCCGAGACCGCCGCGCCGGCGGAGACTCCCATTGAGACCGCCGCCCCCGCCGTGGACAGCGCATCGGAAAATACCGCCGCGCCCGAAGAAGGCCCGGCCCCGGAGCAGTCCCCCGCGCCGGCGGAGGACACCGTCACGGAGACGGCGTCCGGCCCGGAAGGCGAGGCCGCCCCGCAGGATACGTCCGGGTCCGGCGAGTCCGGGACCGAGGCTGCCGCTGCGGCAGCAGCCGTGGGAGCCGCTGCGGCCGGGACCGCCGCAGCCGCCGGAAAGGGCGCGCACACAGCCGGCGCTCATGCCGCCGGAGCGTCCAACCGCCCCCAGTACAGCGTCCAGAAGAATTTTGAGAAGACACCCCGCTCTCAGCAGCAGCGCAGAGCGGCCGTTCCCGCCGCCCAGCGAAAGCGGAAGCGCTCCAAGGCCGTTCCCATCCTCTGCGGCGTGGCCGCCGCCGTGCTGCTTGGCAGCGTGGGATACATGACCGGTCTGCTCCGGCCCTCGCCGGAGGCCTCCAAGCCCTTTGCCACCCCGGAAGCGGCTGAAGAACAGCCCTCCCCCATCGTGGTCTCCCCCGCCCCCAGCGCCACGCCCAAGCCCACCAACACCCCCGCTCCTACCCCCACCAAGGCCCCCGAGGCCTCCCCGTCTCCCAGCCCTGACCCGGCCGGCGGCGTCCCCGGCACGGACGCCGGCACAGGCACAGGGACCGGCACGGAGACCGGGACCGTGACCATCGGCGGCGTTTTGGCCGGCACCGGTACGGGTACGGGCACTGGCACAGGTACCGTGACCGGGACTGGCACCGGCTGGGGCACTGGTACCGGAACTGGTACAGGCGGCACCGGCTGGGGTACCGGGACCGGAACTGGTACGGGCACCGGCACCGGCTGGGGCACTGGTACGGGTACCGGCACTGGCACCTCCGGATACACCGTCAATCCCGCCAGCGGCACGGTCTACCTGACCGGCATCGGCGTGCGGGTCCGCACGGGTCCCGGCACCGGCTACGGCATCATCGGCGCGGTGAGCACCGGCGACAGCCTGACCCGCACCGGCACCGTGGCCAACGGCTGGACCCAGGTGACCTACAACGGCGTCACCGGCTATGTGTACAGCCAGTATCTGTCCGACACCTCTCCCGCCACGGCCACGCCCGCGCCCACGAACGGGCCTGCCGCCACGGAGACCCCCACGTCGACGGAAGCGCCGCAGCCCACCCAGCCCCCCATCACGGCCAGCTATGCCCCAACCCCGGCGGACGTCTCCTATCAGGACGCCAAGACCGCTGCCACCGCCGCCGGCGGCTCGATGGCATGCGTGGCGGATGAGGCCGACTTCAACGCCATCACCGCCAAGCTGAACGAGACCGGGACCCTCACCTGCGTCTGGCTGGGCGCGGAGTATGACGGCGCCGCGTGGAAGTGGGCGGACGGCACCGCCCTCTCGGCTGACGACATCCACTGGGCCCCCGGCGACCCCAAGACCGGTCCCTATCTGCTGCTGGTCAAGAACGCCAGCGGCGTCTGGGAGTACACCTCCTCGGACGGCACCGTGGGCGATCATACCGGTGTGATCGGCTACGTGATCGAGACCACCGCGATCTGAATCTGATCCAACAAAATGCGTCCCGCGGCGAAAGCCGCGGGACGTCAGGCTGTCTATGAACAACGAACGGAGCGAAGGCCGGTCAGGCCGAGCCGCGCGGCATTCCCGCGCGTCAAAGTCGAAATCCGCGGTGCGGCAGGATTTCGACTTTCTGCGAGGGGGAATTCACTTTCCCCTCGCAGTTTCAATCGAAAACATACCGGTATCACGCACCAGCTCGCAGAACACCGTCTCCTCCGGGCAGGAGCGGGTGAAGCGCAATATGCCGCCCTGGGCCCACTCGAACCGAATGTCCCCGGTCCGCAGGGCCGGATGGGCGTTTTTCAGCGCCGCCGCCTGCCGGTACAGCTCCTGCAGCTGCCGGTCCTCCCGGCCCCAGGGGAACGGCAGCCGGTTCATGGGGTCCCGGCCGCCGGTGAGGCCGGCCTCGTCCCCGTAATAGATCACCGGGGACCCGGGCAGGGCGAACTGCAAAAACACCGCCGCCCGGCGGGCGTTGGCGTCCTGCAGGACCGTGCCCACCCGCTCCGTGTCGTGGGTACCCAGAACGGTCATGGTGCAGTCCAACGCCGGGGCGGGATAGTGCTCCGCGATGTCCAGCACCGTCGCCGCCAGGGCCCGGCCGTCGTCCCGGCGGTCGGCAAAATCCAAAATGGCCGTGCGGAAGGGGTAGTTGATGACCCCGTCCAGCTCCCCGCCGGTGAAGTAGGTCCGGCGGACGCTGTAGCTGATCTTGTTGGAGGCGTCCTCCCAGACCTCGCCGACGACCACCGCCTCGGGCTTTTCCGCCTTCACCCGGCGGCGCAGAGCCGCCAGGAACTGGTCCGGGATCTCGTCGGCCACGTCCAGCCGGAAGCCGTCCGCGCCCCGGCGCAGCCACGTGGCCACCACGCCGTCCTCCCCCAGGATGTATTCCATATAGTCCGGGTCCAGCTCGTTGACGCAGGGTACGCACCCCACGCCCCACCAAGCCGTATATTTCTTGGGAAATTCCTGAAATTCGTACCACTTATAGTACTTTGAAGCGGGTCCGGCCGACACCGCTCCCCCACCGAAGTGATCATCCTCGTCGAAGTAGATACTGCGGCTGCCGGTGTGGGAGAACACCCCGTCCAGCACGATCCGCATGCCCCGCTCATGGGCGGCGTCGCACAGGGCGGTGAAATCCGCCTCGGTGCCCAGCATGGGGTCCACCCGCATATAGTCCGCCGCGTCGTAGCGGTGGTTGGACCAGGCCATGACGATGGGGTTGAGGTAGATGACCTGTACCCCCAGGCTGCGGATATAGTCCAGCTTCTCCATGATGCCCCGCAGGTTGCCGCCGGCGAAGTCGGTAGCGTTTTTGGTATGGGGGACGAAGGAGGCGAAGTCCCCGACGGTGTAGGGCTCCAGCTTTCCCGTCAGGTCGCACTCCCCGCTCTTGGCGAAGCGGTCCGGGAAGATCTGGTAATACACCGCGCCCCGGTAAGCCTCCGGCGGGCGGTAATCCGCCGGCAGCACGCTCAGCTGCCACAGGTCCCCCACGCCGATGTTGGTGCCGTTCCCGGCCCGGAACAGGTCATAGTCGCCGTTTTTGTCCCAGATGTGGAAGCGGTAGAAATACAGCCCCGGCTCCCCGGCGGCGAAGGAGGCGGCAAAAAAGTCGTAGTCCCCCTCCGACTTCTGCTTCTCCAGCGTCTGCTCCAGGCCCTCGGCCGTCAGGATCACGCGGCTGGCCCCGCACTCCGAGGGGATGCGGATGCGCATATGGCAGGTCTGCCCGGACCACACCGGCCCGAAGGGCGTCTTGTCGGCGGGGTCAAAGCAGTCGTACAGGATGTTCATAAAAATATGTTCCTCTCCGGAAAAAGACCCAAAACGGGTCATATGTGATCGGGCACACAGCCGCATCATTATATCGAAAGAGCGGACAGCTGTCAATCTCCGCCGGCCGCCGTCTTAATGGGGAATTCATTATTTATTTACAAATCGTTGGGAATTTATTCACCATTTGGCCCCATGGATGGGCTATGATACAGTCACAGGGAACCAAGAGGCCAATGCCGAGGCCTCGCGGGAGCAGAGCATCACAGACTGCTTGATACTTTTCATTTTTCACTCCTCTCTTCTTTGTTGCAGGGCCGGTCACCGAAAGGTGGCCGGCTTTGTCGTCGGAGCGGCTTTGAAGATTCGCGGTCCTGGCAAAGCCAGGCCCACTCATCGGTCAAAGCCGCTCCTCCTCTCCCCAAAGGATAGGCGTATCCTTTGGGGACCCCAATAAAAAGGTATGCGGCGCAGCCGCACATTTTAATTAAGCCTCCCTCTGACGAGGGAGGTGGCACGGCGAAGCCGTGACGAAGGGAGAGATACACCGGCACTGGAGATCATCTTCTCTCCCCCAGTCTCGCTGACGCTCGACAGCCCCCTCGTCAGAGGGGGCCGTCAACAGGTATCGCCGCATACAAAAAATCGCTTGCAATGCGTATAGCGACGCGCTATAATAACTGCAACGGAATACCAAAGGCGGGACTTGGAGTGGTTCCAGCACCCCAAGCCCCTATGCAGGAGAAGAGCACTCTCCCACACAGCAGAAACCTGCGCCAGCCTCATTATACCCGTTCGCCCTCCCATTTACAAGGGGGACCGGGCCGATGAGAACTGTGTTGTAGTCTATGGCGGTGTAGGGAAAAGATGCCCTGCGCCGCTTTTGTTGTTCCGACAGGAAAGCCCGAGGGCGCGAAAACGCCCTCCGGGCCGGTACTGTCGAACGACAGAAAAAAGAGAAAGGAAGGAACACATCATGGCAAAGCGCAGTTTATGTTTATTATTGGCGGTCCTGACTCTGTTCACACTGGCTTCTCCCGCCCTGGCGGCGGAGTCGGACATCTCCTCCGGCACATGCGGCGCTCAGGGGGACAATGTGACCTGGAAGGTCACCGGCACGTGGGATAAGGCGAGTGCGCCGGACCCCTCCGACTGGGTGCTGACCATCTCCGGAAAGGGCGATATGGCGGACTATGACCTGGCTGTGGGTCTTTCCCCGTGGTTCGGCGGATACGATATCCAATGCATGATGCCCAAGGTAGTCGTTGCGGAGGGCGTGACCAGCATCGGTGACTGCACGTTCTTCCAGACCAAAAACATAACCAGCATCACTCTGCCGGGCACCTTGAAACGGATCGGCGTCAATGCGTTTTATAGCTGCGAAAACCTGGCAAGCGTGACCATTCCGAGCTCCGTCGAATCCATCGGAGGGAGCGCGTTTTATGGCTGCGGAAGCCTGACAAGCGCGACCATTCCGAGCTCTGTCAAGACCATCGGAGACCACGCCTTTGATGCCTGCGCCGCCCTGAAGAGCATAACGGTCCTGAATCCCGACTGTGCCATTGAGAATGCGACTGCAAGCGATAAAGAAGGCACGGCCCTTGGGGTTCCCGGAACGACCGTGGTCAGCGGCTATGACGGCTCCACGGCGGAGGCGTACGCAAATGAGTACGGCTACACCTTTGAATCTCTCGGCAAAGCGCCTGACACCTCGAAGCCCTCCCAGTTGGCGGCTCCCACGGTCACCATCAGCAATGCGTCCAATGGCATCAAGGTCTCCTGGAACAAGATCACCGGTTCGCCCCGGTACATGGTGTATTACCGTGAAAACGGCGGCGGCTGGAAGAAGATCGGCACCACCACCGCCACCACCTACACCCGGAAGGCCAAGGACCTGAAAAACGGCGTGACCTATACGTTCACGGTCCGGTGCTGCGCCAATGATAAAAAGACCATGCTCAGCGGCTATACGGCCAGCAACAGCCTGAAATACACCGCCGCCGGCGCCACCCAGCTCACCGCGCCCACGGTCACCATCAGCAAGGCGTCCAATGGCATCAAGGTCTCCTGGAACAAGATCAGCGGCGCCCCTCGGTACATGGTCTACTACAAGGAAAACGGCGGCGGCTGGAAGAAGATCGGCACCACCACCGCCACCACCTACACCCGGAAGGCGGCGAACCTGAAAAACGGCGCGACCTATGAGTTCACGGTCCGCTGCTGTGCAAACGATAAAAAGACCATGCTCAGCGGCTATACGGCCAGCAACAGCCTGAAATATTCCAACCAGCTCACCGCGCCCACGGTCACCATCAGCAAGGCGTCCAATGGCATCCAGGTCTCCTGGAACAAGGTCGACGGCGCGCCCCGGTACATGGTGTATTACCGTGAAAACGGCGGCGGCTGGAAGAAGATCGGTACCACCACCGCCACCACGTACACCCGCAAGGCGGCAAACCTGAAAAACGGCGTGACCTACGAGTTCACGGTCCGGTGCTGCGCCAACGATAAAAAGACCATGCTCAGCGGCTATACGGCCAGCAACAGCCTGACATACTCCGTGCCCAGCGCCCAGCCTGCGGCTCCCGGGGGCTCCGGGACCTATGTGCTCAACACCAACTCCATGAAGTTCCACCGCCCCTCCTGCGCCTCGGCCGCCAAGATCTCGGCCGCCAACCGCCAGGATGTGACCACGGACCGGAACACGCTCATCGCCCAGGGCTACGAGCCCTGTAAGGTCTGCAAGCCCTGAGGTGTTGGCAGAGCTTCCAGTATAAGATAAAAGCAATGATAAAACTCATGGGCGCGTCCGAATCCCGGGCGCGCCCATTCCATTCGATCGGGAGAGAGCGCTTGTCTTTTCGCCCCGAAACGTGGTATCATATCCCCCGAGGTGACGCGCATGCCGAAGAACATCCCGCCCTTCGAGGGCTTTCCCAAGGACCTGCCCGACTTTCTCTGGGGCCTTTCCTTCCACAACGAGCGGCCCTGGTTCCAGGAGCACCGGGCCGACTTCGAGCGGTGCCTGAACGGGCCCATCCAGTCCCTGGCGGAGGACGCCCGGCAGATCATGCAGGACCGGCATCCGGGCCTGGCCCCGGCGCTGCACGTGTCCCGCATCTGGCGGGACGCCCGGCGGCTGTTCGGCCGGGGACCCTTCAAGGAGCACATGTGGTTCTCCCTGGGGCTGTCCGGGGAGATATACACGCCCCTGCCTCAGTTCTGGTTCGGCATCGACGCCAAGAGCTGGGAGGCCGGCATGGGCTGCTGGAACATGCAGGGGGAGCTGCTGGACCGGTGGCGCAAGAGCATCGACGCCCGGCCCGCCAGGCTTTCCAAGATCGTCCGGGCCCTCAATAAGCACCCGGAGCTGGGCCATTACTGGCAGGTCTACAAAAAGCCCAAGGGGGACCCGGGACCGCTGCTGTACGACTGGTACAACGCCCGGGCCGTGGAGCTGGGCCAGACCGTCTGGTTCGACCCGGACCCGCCCGGAAAGGAGCTGCTGGACCAGATCCTGGATATCTACGAGACGCTGCTGCCCCTGTATCAGTACCTGATGGCCATTTGACCGGTTGACTTTCGCCGATATCGTGGTAAAATGATTTTAGGAATCAATCCTAAAAGGGGTGAGAGCATGACCCGCCAGCGGCAGCTCATTTACAACATCATCGCCGCCGCGCCGGAGCATCGGACGGCGGAGGAGATCTATGACCTGGCCCGGGCGGAGATGCCCTCCCTGGCCCGGGGGACCGTGTACCGGAACCTGGGGCTGCTGGTCCGGGACGGAGAGATCCGCAAGCTGGAGATGGCCGACGCCCCCGCCCGGTACGACCGGGAGCGCTCGCCCCATCCACACCTGGTCTGCCAAGTCTGCGGCCGGGTGGAGGACCTGCCCGCGCCGGACGGTCTTATGGAGGGCTTCGCGGCGGCCCGGGGCGTTGCGCTCACGGGCTATGATCTGAAGCTCTACCACGTGTGCCCCGCCTGCCGGGGAAAAAGACACGGGGCGTGAGTCTGTTCATATTTCACGCGCGGTTCATCATACTAATCATACTGATCTGTCATTGACGGATGCGCTCTGTACTTATTACCGCAAGGGGGAGCTCGAGGGGGACGGGGTCCCGCCTCGAATTGGATCTGACGCCCCGCGCTTGCGCGGCGAGCGAAGCGAGGGCTTTTGCGCCGTTTACGGCGCGAAAGTACCGGCGTCATTATACCCGCCCCGGCGGGCGGCTTTGTTCTATAAGGAGGGGTCCCATGGACCGACAGGCGCTCCGGCAAAAGCTCAAATGGCTCTCGGGGGAGTTCAGCAAGGCAAATCTGTGGCTTTACGCCACCAGCGGCGCCTATTACATGTTCTTCTCCCTGGGCCCGCTGGTGGTGCTGCTGCTGGGCCTGCTGCCCTACTTCCCCTTCACCCAGCAGGAGCTGTTGGACCTGCTGCTGGGCTACGCCCCCGAGCCCTTGCAGGAGCTGGTCCAGGGCCTGGTGGCGGGCGTGTACGCCAACTCCGCCACGGCGTTGGGCGTCGGCATCGTGGTGGAGCTTTGGTCGGCGGGAAAGCTGCTGAGCCTCATCATGCGGGGCGTGAGCCAAATTTATGACGGCAGGATCTACGGCGGGTTCCTCCGCAGCCGGCTCATGGGGGCGCTGTTTACGGCGGTGGCCATGGTGCTGGTGCTGGCCAACGTGGCGCTGCTGTTCGCGGGGGAGTCCCTGCTGGGCGCGTCGAAGGTCTGGTGGATGATCCTGCGGCTGCGGGGGCTGCTGTTCTTCGCCCTGGTCACCGCCGTCAACGCCCTGATCTTCAGCACCGTCCCCCGGAAAAAGCTGTCCTTCCAGGCCCAGCTTCCCGGCGCGGCCTTCTCCGCAGCGGCCTGGCTTGCCTTCTCCCAGGTCTACTCCTGGGCCGTGGAGCGCTTCGGGTTTTACAGCGTCTACGGGGGCCTGGCCATCGTGATCATCTCCATGTTCTGGATGTACTGCTCGCTGTACCTGCTGTTTCTCGGCGCGTGGATGAACACCCTGCGGGAGAAAGAGGTACGCGGCTGAACGGAAAATCGAAAGTTGCCGCGAAGGCGAAATATAACAAGGGAGACGGCTTTCGAAGCCGCCTCCCTTGATTTTTATCTTTATTTCCCCCGCAGCATGCGGCCGGAGTTCAATATGGCGATCACGGCCACGCCCACGTCGGCGAGCACCGCCTCCCCCACGGAGGCCGGGGCAGCCGGGCAAAAGGCGCTTGTAATGCCGCTTTGCCCGTGGTATACTTAGCCTTGCCACGCAATCGAATATTTCACTCGTATAAGGGGTATGTTCTACCTTCGGTAAGAACGTATCTCCCTTGGTATCCCCTTATGCGGGTGACAGGATTGCGTGGCAGCAAACGGAGACTGCGTTTTTACAGGTGCGCGGCCTCCGGGCTGCGCACTTTTTGCCGTCGAAAAGCGGCTGAGATAGAGGGGATAGATGGAAATGGAAAAACTCGACTTAAGCAGACTGGACGACTTATTCGCTCAGGGAAAGGATTTTGAGCTGACCGACGCCCAGTACGAGGAGCTGGTCAAGCGGCCTCTGCCACAGGACGGCTCATACGTAAAGAACTATTCCCCTTTGGCAACCAGGGCGAAAGAAAATGGCTTTGTGATCAAATCCGTGACGGGCCGTCCCCTGATCCAGCGAACGATCGTTTTCAAGAAAGTGAGATAGTTGAAACGGCCGGAGCGCAGACACGCTCCGGCCGTTTTTGTATACCAGATCCTATTTCCCCCGCAGCATGCGGCCGGAGTTCAATATGGCGATCACGGCCACGCCCACGTCGGCGAATACCGCCTCCCACATGGAGGCCAGGCCGAAGGCGCCAAGGATCAGGAACAGGCCCTTCACGCTCAGGGCGAACACGATGTTTTGCACCACGATCCGGCTGCACTTGCGGGCCACGTCCATGGCCACGGCCAGCTTGGTGAGATCGTCGTCCATCAGCACCACGTCCGCCGCCTCCAATGCCGCGTCGGAGCCCATGGCCCCCATGGCCACGCCCACGTCCGCCCGGCTCAGCACCGGCGCGTCGTTGACCCCGTCCCCCACGTAGGCCAGAGCGGCCTTGGGGGATTGTTTCGCGAGAAGCGCCTCGACCTGCTCCACCTTGTCCCCGGGCAGCAGCTCCGCGTGGACCTGGTCCAGGCCCAGACTCTGGCCCACCGCCTGGCCCACGGCCTGGGCGTCGCCGGTGAGCATGACGGTGCTGATGCCCCGGGCCTTCAGCTCCCGGATGGCGGCGGGGGCGGAGTCCTTCACCCGGTCGGCGATGACCACCCGGCCCAGATACTTCCCCGCCCGGGCCACGTGGACCACCGTGCCGGTCTCATTGCCGGAGACGGCCCGCACGCCGGCGTCCGCCATAAGCTTTTCGTTGCCGGCGGCCACCTTCTCCCCGTCCACCAGGGCCGTGACGCCCCGGCCGGCGGTCTCCTTCACGTCCGTGACGCGGGATTCGTCCACGTCCTGCCCGTAGGCCCGGCGCAGGGACTGGGCGATGGGGTGGTTGGAATAGGCCTCCGCCAGGGCCGCGCTCTCCAGAAGGGCCGCCTCCGGCACGCCCGGGGCGGGATGCAGCGAGGACACCTCGAACACGCCCCGGGTCAGGGTGCCGGTCTTGTCGAACACCACGGTCTCCACCTTGGCAAGCCTCTCCAGGTAGTTGCCGCCCTTCACCAGGATGCCCCGGCGGGAGGCCCCGCCGATGCCGCCGAAGAATGCCAGGGGGATGGAGATGACCAGCGCGCAGGGGCAGCTGATGACCAGGAAGATCAGGGCCCGGTGGACCCAGGAGGCCCAATTGCCCACGAACAGCGGCGGGATCAGGGCCAGGCACACCGCGCCGATCACCACGGAGGGGGTGTACCAGCGGGCGAAGCGGGTGATGAAGTTCTCCGCCCTGGCCTTTTTGGAGGCGGCATTCTCCACCAGCTCCAAGATCTTTGCCACGGTGCTCTCCCCAAAGGGCTTGGTGACCTCCACGGTCAGCACGCCGGTCAGGTTCACGCAGCCGGAGACGATCTCGTCCCCCGCCCCGATGCTCCGGGGCACGCTCTCGCCGGTGAGGGCGGCGGTGTCCAGGGTGGAGACGCCGGTCAGGACCTTGCCGTCCAGGGGCACCTTCTCCCCGGGCTTTACCTGGATCACGTCCCCCACGGCCGCCTCGTCCGGGTCGGCCTCCACGAACTGGCCGTCCCGCAGCACGTTGGCGCTGTCAGGCCGGATGTCCATGAGCTTGGCGATGGACTTGCGGGACTGGCCCACGGCGTGGGTCTGGAACAGCTCCCCCACCTGGTAGAACAGCATGACCCCCACGGCCTCGGAGTACTCCCCCAGCACCAGGGCCCCCACGGTGGCCAGGGCCATGAGGAAGTTTTCGTCGAACACCTGCCCGTGGGCGATGTTCCGCACCGCCTTCCACAGCACGTCCCAGCCCACGATGACGTATGGGACCAGGAAGATCAGCAGCTTCCACAGGCCCTCCAGGGGCGCCAGGGCCGCCCCGATCAGCAGCGCCCCCGCGATCAGGATCCGGGCCAGGGCTTTCTTCTCCTTGCGCGTCATTTCAGTACGATCTGGCAGTCCGGCTCGACCTTTTTGCAGCACTTGACCACCTGCTTCATGATGTCGTCGAAACGCTCGTCGTCCGCGTCCACGGTCATCTTCTGCATGAGGAAGCTGACGGTGGCGTCGTGGACGCCGTCCAGCTTTTTGATGGCGGTCTCCATCTTCTGCGCGCAGTTGGCGCAGTCCAGGTCGATGAGCTTGAATGACTTTTTCATGGTGTATATCTCCTCTCAAATTATTCTTCTATATGTTCCATTCCCTGCGCTATGAGCGTCCGCACGTGGTCGTCCGCAAGGGAATAAAACACCGTCTTGCCCTCTTTCCGGGGCTTCACCAGCCGGCCGGCCTTCAGCACCCGCAGCTGGTGGCTCACGGCGGACTGGGTCAGGCCCAAAAGCTGGGCGATGTCGCACACGCAAAGCTCCGCCTCGAACAGGGCGTACAGGATCTTGATCCGGGTGGAGTCCCCAAAGACCTTGAACAGCTCCGCCAGATCGTACAACTTCTCATCGTCCGGCATCTGTTCTGTCACCAGCCGGACCGTGTCCTCGTGCACGCACAGAAACCCGCAGCGCTCGATGTCCCCGTTCTCCGCCATGGCTCCCGCCCCTTTCAAACAAACATATGATTGATTGTTCATATGTTAGCATATGCTGCCCGCTCTGTCAAGTGTGTTTTTCGATTTTTTCGACGGACACCCGGTCCGACCCGGTCCGCTTGATTTTTGCGGGAAAACGTGGCATTATAAAGGATAATATGCAACGGACAGGAGGGGCAGCCATGGCAAAAGCGGACGAAAAAGAGCCCGTCAGCCGCAACACCCGCCCACGGCGGGGCGTGTGGAGCATCGTATTTGGCCGCGGCGCGGTGGCGCTACTGCTGCTGCTGGCCCAGTTCGGCTTCCTGTTCGTGCTCTTCGGCCGGCTGCAGCAGTACAGCATCTATCTGTCCGGGGCGGTGAGCGTGCTGTCGGTGGTGTTTTTGATCTACCTGCTCAACACCCGCTCCAACCCCTCCATCAAGCTCACCTGGTGCGCCATCATCGCGCTGGTGCCGGTGTTCGGGGTGCTTTTGTACCTGTTCATCACCTTCGACTTCGGCCACCGGACGGAGCAGCGCATCCTCCAGGGGGTGGCGGCGGAGTGCGCCCCCCTGATGCCGGAGCAGAAGGAGCTGATGGAGCGGCTGCACCGGGAGGAGCCCGGCTTCTGGCCCCTGGCCCGGTACCTCCAGGACGCCAACGGCTACCCCGTCTATGAGAACACCGAGGCGGTCTATTACCCCCAGGGGGAGGACAAGTACGAGGCCATGCTCCGGGAGCTGGAGAAGGCGGAGAAGTTCATCTTCCTGGAGTATTTCATCGTGGAAGAGGGGGAGATGTGGGACAGCGTGCTGGATATCCTGACCCGGAAGGCGGCCCAGGGCGTGGACGTGCGGGTGCTGTACGACGGCACCTGCTCATTGCTGCGGCTGCCGGCCAGCTATCCCAAAAAGCTCCGGGCCCTGGGTCTGCAGTGCAAGATCTTCGCCCCCATCCGGCCCTTCATCTCCACCAGCTACAACAACCGGGACCACCGGAAGATCCTGGTCATCGACGGTCGGGTGGGCTTTACCGGCGGGGTGAATCTGGCGGACGAATACATCAACCGGCGGGAGAAGTTCGGCCACTGGAAGGACGCCTCCATCCTGCTGCGGGGAGACGCGGTCCGGTCCATGACCCTCATGTTCCTGCGGCTGTGGAACGCCACGGAGCGCCAGCGGGCCTATGAGCCCTACCTGATCGGGCCCGCCCCCTCCAACGGGACCGGCCAGGGCTATGTGATCCCCTATGGGGACAGTCCCCTGGACGAGGAGCAGACCGGCGAGATGGTGTATCTGGACATGCTGAGCACCGCCCGGGACTACGTGTACATCATGACGCCCTACCTGATCCTGGACAACGAGATGCTCACGGCCCTGACCTTCGCCGCCCGGCGGGGCATCGACGTGCGGCTCATCCTGCCCGGCATCCCGGACAAGAAATACGCCAACCTCCTGGCCAAGAGCCACTACAAGGTCCTGACCGAGGCCGGCGTGCGCATCTATGAGTACACCCCCGGCTTCATCCACTCCAAGGTGTTCGTCAGCGACGGGACCAAGGCCGTGGTGGGCACCATCAACCTGGACTACCGGAGCCTGTACCTGCACTTCGAGTGCGGGGCGTATCTGTACAGGGCCCCCGTCATCAGGGACATCCTGCGGGATTTTGAGGACACCTTCCCCCAGTGCCGCCAGATCACCCGGGAGGACGCGGCCAACCAGAAGCTGTCCACCCGCCTGGCCGGCGCAATTTTAAAGGTTGCCGCGCCGCTGATGTAAAACAAGATATAGCAAAACCGGCGCGGAAGATCCCGCGCCGGCGTTTTCGCTTCGCTCAGGTTTAAACTGCGAGGGGGAAGTGAATTCCCCCTCGCAGGAAGTCAAAATCCTGTCGCACAGCGGATTTTGACTTCACGCGCGGGAATGGGGTCCCCAAAAGGCTCGCCAGCCTTTTGGGGAGAGGAGATGCCGCCGCCATTCGAGCTTTGCCGCCTTGCGGCAAAGGGAGACCTGGCAGGCGAGCATCGACGAGGCGGCTCGCCCTGACCGGGCTTCGCTCCCTTTTTCCCTCGTCTACAGCCGCTCCAATACGTCGCCGATGTCGCCGTTGATGCAGATGGACCTGGACCCGATCTGCTCCGGCGCGTAGGCCTTGGACCGGCTCAGACAGGCGTAGACCGCGTTCGGGTTTTGGGCCGTCAGCCGCCAGAAGGGGTACTTGATGATGCCCGGGGTGTTGTAGCCCACCCCCAGCTCCAGGTACAGGACCCGCCTCCCCTCATGGGCCCGGAGAAAGCGCTCGTACCGGGCCGCCGCGGCGTGCCAGCCCGCGTCCTCCACGAATTTGCCGTCCGCCCGCAGATTCATGGTCATGGGCCGGCCGCAGTGGGGGCACCGGGGCAGAAGCTCGGAGGGGACGCGCATGTCCTTCTGTTCCTCCATCATCCGCCGGACAGTCCGCTCGTTGTCGAAGGTCTCCTGCCGACAGGGCTTGGAGCACTGAAACAGCCCGTAATCCCCCTGGGTGTAAAAAAGCCGCTCCTTTGCAAACCCCGCCTTCTGGAAGCAGTGGTCCACATTGGTGGTGATCACGAAATAGTCCCTGTCCCGCACGAGGGCCAGCATCCGGTCATAGACCGGTCTGGGCGGGTCCATGTACCGGTTGATGAAGATGTACCGGCTCCAATAGGCCCAGAATTCCTCCCGGGTACCGAAGGGATAGAAGCCCCCGGAGTACATGTCCTCAAAGCCGTATTCCCGGATGAAGTCGGCGAAATGCCGCCGGAACCGCTCCCCGGCGTAGACGAATCCCGCCGAGGTGGACAGCCCGGACCCCGCGCCGATCACCACCGCCTCCGCCCGGTCCAGGGCCTCCCGCAGGCGCTCCACGCTATCCGAGAAGGGCCCGGTAGATGTCGTAGTTTTCCCGGCTGTGGACAACGAAGATCACCTCCCTGTCGCCTCTGTACCGCCGCACGGTCTCCACGGCGATCCTGGCCGCGCGGGCCTTGGGGAAGCGGAACACCCCCGTGGAGATACAGCAAAAGGCCACGCTTGGCAGTCCGTTTTCCGCCGCCAGGTCCAGGCAGGACCGGTAGCAGCCGGCCAGAAGTTCCTCGTCCCTTTCCGTCACCGCCCCCTCCACGATGGGTCCCACCGTGTGCAGGACGTATTTGCAGGGCAGCGCGTAGGCCGGGGTGAGCTTGGCCGCGCCGGCGGGCTCCTCATGGCCCTGGGTCTGCATGAGCTCAGCGCATTCCAACCGCAGCCGTATGCCCGCGAAGGTGTGAATGCAGTTGTCGATGCAATTGTGGCCGGGCACGTAGCAGCCGGTCATGCCGCTGTTGGCCGCGTTCACGATGGCGTCGCACCGAAGGGCGGTGATGTCCCCCTGCCAGAGGTAGATACCGGGCTCCAGGGGCGTCAGGTCCTTTATGTCCGTGATCCCCTTGGCGGCGGTCTCCTCCCGCAGGTACTCGTCCTGCACCGCCAGGAAGTCCTCCCCGATGGGCCTGGGCGGGCGCACGTTCATCAGCGCCCGGAGCAGTTTCCTCTGCTCCGCCGGGTCCTCCGGCACGGCCCGGCCCCGGCCCCCGGGCGATTCGTCCAGGAGCCTGTCGATGAGAAATACTCTTTTTTCCGTCTGTGTCATGTCACCCTCGCGTTTCCACCGCCCTCACGGGACACACCGCCAAGCAGTTGCCGCAGTGCAGACAGTTCTCCTGCCGGATGGCGTATGGCGTCCCCGGTTCGATGCACCGCTGGGGGCAGTTTTTCAAACACCTGCCGCAGCCGACGCACACAGCGGAGATGACATACCCCTTTTTCGTGACGTTCCCCGCCCCGATGGCATAGCTCTCCCGGAAGATTGGGTTGACGCCCAGGTCAAAATACTCGATCTGGCCGTCCCGTATCTCAAAGACGATCCCCGCCAGCTTTCTTGTATCGCCGGGATAGACATTCGAGAGATAGGGCTGCTCGGCGAAGATCGTGTCGATCCATTCCTCCTGCTGGTCATCTGGCACAGGAACAGCCTTGCCGGCCAGCCGGATCATCTCCTTATACCGCGTATATCCTAACACCTGGACCCGGCCGTCGGCAAGCAGTTCTTTGCAGAAATCCTTGCCCTTCGCGGTGAAAAAGAGCATCCGGTCCGGCTCGTAGTGGATGGCGGAGATATTGCGTATCTGCGGCGCGCCGTCTTTATCCACCGTGGCAAAGGCCAGCACGCCTACATATTCCAGCTTCTTCAAACAAGTCTGTGCGTCCATTTGTTCTCCCTCAAAACCTAAGTACCCGCCCTTCTTTTCGGGGCTTGGGCGTGGGGTGGGCGTCGCCCTCTTTGGGATAGCCCAGAAGCAGCTGCATCACCGCGTAATAGTCCGGGCGGATGGCCCACTTTTTCAGTATCTCCTGGCCGTAGGGGTCCGCAAAGGCCGTCCAGCCCTGGCCGATGTAGCAGGAGCCAACGCCGAGGGAATCAGCCATGAGCATCATATTTTCGGCGGCACAGGCGCAGTCCTCCGCCGCAAACAGAAAGTTCTTCGGCGCGAACAGAGTGATGACCGTGGGCGCGTCATAGAAGGCGTTGACAAGATTCGGATCGTCCGCGATGCTGGGCTGCTCCCGGGACACATAGCGCGTGGCCGTAGCCATGCTGGGGTCAGAGTTGGCCCGCTTGATCTTCCCCAGCCGCTCATTTACGTCCCGGTCCTGACACACCGCGAACAACACCCCCTGCCGTCCGCCCGCGCTGGGGGCGTAGAGCCCCGCCTCCAGTATCTGCTCCAGGGCGGTCTCGTCCACCTGTCTGGCGTCAAACCGGCGGATAGCCCGCCGGTGCTTCATCAATTCCAATAGTTCCATCAGGAAACCTCCTTCCAGCATTGGGGGTCGGGGGCATAGAAATCGCCGTTGGTCCCCTTCGCCACGGCGGGGCAGCCCCGGCACCAGGGCATCAGCTCGCATTTGGCGCATTTTTCAAATCTTGTGTAGTCCCGGTACTGCTCCATCTGGCACACCCACACGTCCGCCAGCCGGTCCTCGAAAATGTTGCCCACCTTGCTTTCCGCCACCCGGCGGCAGGCGTACACGTCCCCGGTGGGCAGGATGGTGATATGGCAGTTGCCGCAGTTGCACCCGCCGTAGATCATGCCCTCTTTGGCGTTTTCCGGGATGGTGAACGCGCCCGTCTCGTACTCGTAAAGGGTCCAGAGATGGTCCTTTTTGTTGAAGTACGTCTTGCACCCCTGGGCCTCGTATTCCTTGAATTTCCTGTCGCACACCGCCAGCAGGTCCCGGTACTCCCGGGCCGTCATGGAGGCGTCCAGGTCCCCGCCGCTGGGGACGTAGCGGGAGAAAGCGAACACGTCGACGCCCGCAGCCACCGCCGCGTCGATGATGCCGGGGACCTCCATGCGGTTGGTCCTGGACACGGTGGTCATAATGACGGCCCGGATGCCCGCCCGCTGGATGCAGCCGATCTTCTCCAGCGTGCAGTCATAGGAGCCGGGCTTGCGGAACCAGTCGTGGGTCTGGCGGAGGCCGTCCAGGGACAGCTGGTACTTCTCGCAGCCCAGGGCCTTCAGCTCCCGGCACACCTGGTCGTTCAGGTGGAAGGGATTGCCCAGGATGGTAAAGGGCACGTCATGCTCATGCAGCAGCTCCAGCAGCCGCCAGAAGTCCGGGTGCAGGATGGGGTCGCCGCCGGTGATGTAAAAGTAGGGCAGCCGGTCATAGACCGCGCAGAAGTCCAGGCAGTTATAAAACGTGTCCTCCATCTGCGCCCAGGTCATGGAGTCCAGATGCTGATGCTCGCCGCCGGAGAAGATATAACAGTGCTTGCACCGCTGGTCACACTCGTCCGTGATGTGCCACTGGAAGGAAAAGTATTGTTTCATATCGTCGCTCCAAAGAGGTTTTGGCCCCCGGCAGGGAGTCCGCCGAGGGCCGTGTCGTCACTTGTCGCCAGCGCCACAGGCCGTGCCGCAAGCAGCGGGCTTCTCTGCGGGCTTGTCAGCCGCGCCGCAAGCTGCGGGCTTCTCTTCCGGCTTGCCGGCAGCGCCGCAGGCGGAACCGCAGGCCGCGGGCTTCTCCTCGGGCTTGTCGGCCGCGCCACAGGCAGTGCCGCAGGCGGAAGCCGCCTTGTCCTGGGTCCAGGACGCCAGATCAGAAAGTGCCATCGTGCTGTCCTCCTTGATAGATTCAGAAAGCTGTCCGCCTCCTGTGGTTTCCATTATAGGGACATTTTCCGGCCCCGCAAGTACGCACAAAAAGGTGGGGTACGCACCTTTTTGTAACTGATTGACAGGGGACGGACGGCGCAGTAGAATCCAGGTGTAACATTCGATTTTGACTGTATGGAGGCGCGATATGAAAACAAAGGCCGAACTGCTGCCCGAATGCCCCGTGGCCACCACTGTGCAGCTCATAGGCAACAAGTGGAAGCTGCTGATCATACGAAACCTCATGGTCCGCCCCTGGCGGTTCAACGAGCTGCAGCGGGACCTGGACGGCGTGAGCCAGAAGGTCCTCACCGACAGTCTGCGGTCCATGGAGGCGGACGGACTGGTCACCCGTACGGTCTACCCCGAGGTGCCGCCGAGGGTGGAATACGCCCTGTCCGACCTGGGCCGGAGCCTCCAGCCCATCCTGGACGCCATGCGGGCCTGGGGCGAGAACTACAAACGGTCCCTGCCGCCCCACGGCAAGGAGCAGCCTTAACAGCTTGTAACAGGCAGACCTCTCTTTGGATACAATGGGACGAGGCCGAACGACCTCTCCATCGAAAGTTCCATTCAGTGAGAGGTGCAAAATACATGTTTATACGATGGAAAACAGCCGGCCGCGTGGCCGGCTTTTTGTTATTGGCGCTGTTCCTGCTGACCATGGGCCCGTCGGGCGCGGAGGCCGGACCGGGCGCGGTCACGGCCATCGGCAGCGCACAGGACCTGCTGGCCTTCGCCGAGAGCGTGAACGGGGGCGAGAGCTACGCCGGCCGGACCGTGACGCTGACGGCGGACATCGACCTGGCCGGGCAGGCGTTCACGCCCATCGGCCGGCCGGACAAGGGCATGGCCCATGTGTTCCAGGGCACCTTCGACGGGGGCGGTCACGCCATCACAGGGCTCGCCGTCACCGGCGGTGTCGGCGGCAGCGCGGGGCTTTTTGCGGAGCTTCACAACGCAACCGTTCAAAACCTGTCCCTGGAGGCCCGTGTCTCCGCCAACGACCCCTGCGCCGTGGGGGCCCTGACAGGCTGGATGGTGAACGGCACGGTCCAAAACGTGCTGGTGAACGCCCAGGTCACGGCCGCCGACTGGTCCTCTCCGGAGGACGGCTGCGCCGCCGTCGGCATCATCGCGGGCAAGGCCACAGGCCGGACCGTGCTGGACCATGTGGCCGCCCGGGGCAGCGCCGCCGGGGCCGGAGCCTTTCGGTGGGCCGTCTATGTGGGCGGCATCATCGGCTATATCCAGGGCGGCGGGTCCATCGCCAACTGCTACACCACCGCCGTCGTCTTCTGCAACGACGCGGGGGTCTACGCGGGCGGCTTCTTCGGCGGCGCGGTCGATCCGCCCCCGGTGGCGAACAGCTACGCCGCCGCCTTCGTCACCGGCGGCCGGGCCACCTCCGGCGCATTCGCCGGATATGCCCAGGGCGGCAGCGCCGCCAACGTCTGGTATGACAAGGACCTGGCCGGGACCCTGGAGGCCGTGGGCGCGCCAGGCGGAAGCCCCCTCGGCCAGGCGCTGAAGGGCGAGTCCACCGGCATCATGCAAGACAGCGCCTTCCCCTCCCGGCTGGGCGGCGCGTTTGCCCAGGCCGGGCCCGACCAAAATCTGGGCTATCCGGTCTTTCGTTATGAGGCTCCCGCGCCGGAGCCATCGGCCACGCCCGAACCCTCCCCGGAGCCGACGGCTACGCCCAAGCCCTCCCCGGAGCCGACTGCCACGCCGACACCCTCTCCGGAGCCGACATCTACGCCGACACCCTCTCCGGAGCCGACTGCCACGCCCGAACCCTCCCCGGAGCCGACTGCCACGCCCAAGCCCTCCCCGGAACCAACATCTACGCCCGAGCCTTCACCGGAGCCGACATCTACGCCCGAACCCTCTCCGGAGCCGACATCTACGCCCGAGCCTTCCCCAGAACCAACATCTACGCCCGAGCCTTCACCGGAGCCGACTGCCACGCCGAAACCTTCCCCAGAACCAACATCTACGCCCGAACCCTCCCCCGAGCCGACTGCTACGCCGAAACCCTCCCCGGTGTCGACTGCCACGCCCAAACCCTCCCCGGTGCCGACGGCTACGCCCGAACCTTCCCCGGAGCCAACGGCTACGCCGAAACCCTCACCGGAGCCAACATCTACACCCGAACCCTCCCCGGAACCGACATCTACGCCGAAACCCTCCCTGGAGCCGACATCTACGCCCGAACCCTCCCCAGAACCAACATCCACACCCGAACCCTCTCCGGAGCCGACGGCTACACCCGAACCCTCTCCGGAACCAACATCTACGCCCGAGCCTTCACCGGAGCCGACTGCTACGCCGGCCCTCGCCGCAGCGCTGACCTCTGCGCCCGACCCCACCGGGGTACCTTCCCCCACGCCGGAGCCGTCCCCCACGCCGGGGCCATCCCCCACTGAGGAGCCCGTGACACCCACACCGGAGCCAGACCCGACTCCGACGCCCGCGCCGGACCCCACCGGAACGCCCGATGCCCCCACCGGCGGGCCGGCGGCCCAGATCGTGCCGGTCTATCCCGGCAGTTCCCAGGCCGGGACACCGGACGTGCCCCGCACCGGTGACGACAGCGGCGTCATGTTCTGGCTGGCCGCGCTGGCGCTGTGCGCCATCGGGCTTGCCTACGCCACAGTCAAAAGGCAATAAAATGCGCCGGGACTGGCACAAAGCCGGTCCCGGCGATCATTCTTATTCGCTCTCGCCTTTAAAACTCCGCGTTGCCCACGGTCCGGGGGTGCAGCTCCACGTCCCGGATGTTGGAAACGCCGGTCAGGTACATGACCATCCGCTCAAAGCCCAGGCCGAAGCCCGCATGGCGGCAGGAGCCGTAGCGCCGCAGGTCCAGATACCACCAGTAGTCCTCCTCCCTGAGCCCCAGCTCGGCCATCCGGGCGGTGAGCACGTCCAGCCGCTCCTCGCGCTGGCTGCCGCCGATGATCTCCCCGATGCCCGGCACCAGGCAGTCCGCCGCCGCCACGGTCTTTCCGTCGTCGTTCAGGCGCATGTAAAATGCCTTGATCTGCTTGGGGTAGTCGGTCACGAACACCGGCCGCTTGTAGATCTGCTCGGTCAGATACCGCTCATGCTCCGTCTGCAGGTCCATGCCCCAGGCCACCGGGTACTTGAACTCCGCCCCGGACTTTTCCAGAAGCTCCACCGCCTCGGTGTACGTCACCCGGGCAAAGTCGCTTTCCGCCACGTGGCGCAGCCGCTCCAAAAGGCCCTTGTCCACGAAGGCGTTGAAAAACTCCAGCTCCTGGGGGCACTTTTCCAGCACGGTGCTGATGATGTACTTCACCATCGCCTCCATGCACTCCAGGTCCCCCTCCAGGTCGCAGAAGGCCATCTCCGGCTCGATCATCCAAAACTCCGCCGCATGGCGCTGGGTGTTGGAATTCTCCGCCCGGAAGGTGGGGCCGAAGGTATACACGTCCCCGAAGGCCATGGCGAAGTTCTCCGCGTTCAACTGGCCGGAGACGGTCAGGTTGGTGGGCTTGCCGAAAAAGTCCTTGGTGTAGTCCACGGAGCCGTCCTCGTTCCGGGGCGGGTCGCCGATGTCCAATGTGGTGACCTGAAACATCTCCCCGGCGCCCTCGCAGTCGGAGCCGGTGATGATGGGGGTGTGCACGTATACGAAGCCCCGGCTCTGGAAAAACTCGTGGACGGCCTGGGCCGCCACGGACCGGACCCGGAAGGCCGCGGAGAACAGGTTCGTCCGGGGCCGCAGGTGCTGTATGGTGCGCAGATACTCCACCGTGTGGCGCTTTTTCTGCAGGGGATAGTCCGGCGCGGACACGCCCTCCACCTGGATCGACGCCGCCTTCAGTTCAAAGGGCTGCTTGGCCTGGGGCGTCAGCTCCAGCTTCCCCGTCACGATCAGAGCCGCGCCCACGTTGAGCTTGGCGATCTCGTCATAATTTTCCAAAACGGCCCGCTCGAACACCACCTGCACCCCCTTGAAGGAGCTGCCGTCGTTCAGGTCGATGAAGCCGAAATTCTTCTGGTCCCGGATGGTCCGCGCCCAGCCGCAGACGGTGACGCTCTCCAGCGCCGCATACTTTTCCGCGTCGCCCCAGATGGCGGCGGTCCGTGTTCTCTTCATAGTCGGTTACCTCCCCGTTACCTGCGATACCAGAATATTATACACATCCGGCTGGATTTTTCAATACGCCTTTCAGCTGTCGTAGCTTATATATGGGCATTGCAGCCAGTGGGTCCAGGTCCGGTCTGCCACCCGGGTCTTGACCACGCCCCCGGCGTGGGAGATGGCCTCGATGGCCCAGCCGCCGCCTATGTACACGCCGATATGGCCCTTGTCGGAGTAGACCAGCAGGCCCGGAGTATCCGGCAGGGTGGAGATGTCGCCCTTGTCCGGGGCAGCCTCATAAAAGCCGTCGGTGCCGATGTCCGGCATGTCGCCGTAGCAGTAGGATATGGCGTCCTGGCTTGGGTCGTACCAGCAGTAGCTCTTGATGAGCCCGGCGCAGTCCGCCACCCGGCGGCCCATCCACTTCTCCCGGATGATCGGCTCATAGTCCTTCACATCATCGCCGAACTGATCCAGCTTGTACTGCAAAAGCTCCTCGGTCAGCACGTCGCCGAAGGTGCCCCAGACGTAGCCCCACTGGTTCTCCCAGGCCATCTGGGCCCAGTTGACCAGGTCCTCGCTGTTCTTCACGCTCGGGTTTTTGAGACAGCTTGCGTCGATGACGTTGCTGGAGGAGGGGCCGTACTCCACGTGCACATATTCCCCCTCCCGCCACTCGAACATGTCCGGCGGGATGGGCGAGGGCGAGGGTATCGCCGTGGGCAGCGCCGTCGGGCCCGGCTCCTTCTCCGCCGAATCGCCCCGGCCGCGCCACAGCAGCACCGCGATCAGCGCCAGCACAAGCACGCCCAGCACGCTCAGCTCTATCCTGATCCGGCCGCGAACATCCCGTGTCTTTCTCATGGCAGACGTCTCCTTCGTTCAGCTCTCGTCCCATATCATATCACGAAACCGGGCGCTTGTGGAGAAAAAAACCGGATCATTCCTTAAGAATTTCTTAACAGAAGCGCCCCCGCTCCGCCGTTCCTGCCAAATTTCGGCGCTTTGCATAGGTTTGGGACTTTTGCGGATAATAAATCCTGTCCGACAAAAAGATGACAGGAGGATAAAG
>CANPXZ010000015.1 GCA_947587485.1 uncultured Oscillospiraceae bacterium
ACCAGGTCGCCCACGGCCCAGGTGTTCACCTGCCAGCCCAGCTTGGTCTGGACCTCCACCTTGTCGCCCTCGGTGACGGCCACCTCCCGCATGTTGTCCCCGAAGCGCATGACCTTCATGCCCCGGCTGACGGCCACGCCCACGGCGGCCTTCATCCAGCTTCCGATCCGGCCCAGGACCTTCTCGTCCTGCCAGTAGCCGGCGATGACCTTCCGGGGCATCCGGAGCCGGGCGGCGATGAAGCCGTGCTCCCGGTCCCCGTGGGCGGCCTGGTTCAGGTTCATGAAGTCCATGTCGATCTCCTCGTTGGGGATCTCCTTATTGTACTGGGTGGCGAAGTGGCAGTAGGGCTTTTGCAGGCCCGCCAGGCCGTTGATCCACATCTTGCTGGGGGAGAAGGTGTGGCACCAGGCGACGATGCCGGCGCAGGCGTCGTCGTAGTTGGCCTCGCGGACCACGTCGGTGATCTCCTGATTGGTCTTGGCGGTGACCTTGTAGACCAGGGGATAGGGCAGGCTCTCGCTCATTTTCGCGGCCATCTCCCTTGCCCGGGCCTCCACGGTCTCCAGGACCTCGGGACCGTACAGGAACTGGGACCCTACCACGAACCAAAACTCGTACTTTTTCATGCTTGTCTGCTCCTTACAGCGTCTCTACGGCGGTGCGCTCCACCGCCAGCAGCGCCTTATAGCGCCCGATATACGCGTCGAATCCCGCCACATCCGCGCTGTCCGGGGCCACGGTGGACCCGGTGACGCCCGCGAACACGCGCTTTGCCAGATACTCCTCCAGGCTCTCGCCCGGGTCCCTGTCCACCAGATAAGCGGCAAGCAGGGCCATGCCGTAGGGCCCGCCCTCGCCGGCGGTCTGCATGCAGGTGACCGGGGCGTTACAGGCGGCGGCCAGGTACTTCTGCCCCACCAGCGGGGTCTTGAAAAGGCCCCCGTGGCCCGTCAGGCTGTCGATGGCCACATGCTCCTGTGCCAGGATGTCCATGCCAAGCTTCAGGGTGGACATGGTGGCGTAGAGCTGGGCCCGGAAGAAGTTTGCCAGGGTGAACTTTGCGTCGGGGGCCCGGACCACCAGGGGCCGGCCCGCGTCCATGTGGGTGACGCCCTCCCCGGCCAGGTAGTTGCACACCAGCACCCCGCCGCAGTCGGGCTCGCCCTCCAGACTCTTCTCATAGAGCCTGGTGTAAAGCTCGCCGGCATCCGGCTTTGCGCCGAACAGCTCCGCCGTCTCTCGCAGCACGCCCACCCAGGCGTTGGTGTCGTTGGTGCAGTTGTTGCAGTGGACCATGGCCACGGGCTTGCCCGTGGGGGTGGTCACGATGTCGATCTCCTCGTGCACGTGCGCCAGGGGCTTTTCCAGCACCACCATGGAGAAGATGCTGGTGCCGGCGGACACGTTGCCGGTCCGGGGGGCCACGGCGTTGGTGGCGGTCATGCCGGTGCCCGCGTCGCCCTCCGGGGGCGCCAGGGGGATGCCCGCCGGCAGAAGGCCCTCCAGCAGGGCCGCGCCGGCTTCCGTGAGAGAGCCCGCGTCCCCGCCGGCCTGGAGCACCGCCGGCAGCAGGTCGGCAAGCTTCCAGGGCATGGCCTGGACGGCGGGCAGGGCGTCGAACTTCGCCATCATGGCCCGGTCATAGTCCCGGCCGTCGGCGGCGATGGGGAACATGCCGCTGGCCTCCCCCACGCCCACCGCGTTCACGCCGGTGAGGGCGTGGTGGATATAGCCGGCCAGGGTGGTGATGTGCGCCACGCGGGACACGTGCTCCTCCCCTTTCAGCACCGCCTGATAGAGATGGGCGATGCTCCAGCGCTGGGGGATGTTGAAGCCGAACAGGGCCGTCAGCTCCGCAGCGGCGGGGCCGGTGATAGTATTCTGCCAGGTCCGGAAGGGGACCAAAAGCTGCCAGTTCTCGTCAAAGGCCAGGTAGCCGTGCATCATGGCGGACACGCCCATGGCGGCGATGTCCTCCCGGCGCTCGACGCCGGACAGCGCCTTTTTCAGGCCCGTCCATGCCAGCTCCAGCGGGTAGGTCCACACGCCGTTTTCATAGGCGCTGGCCCAGGTATAGTCGCCCGTGGAGACGGGGCGGTACGCCCCGTCTATGGCCACGGCCTTGATGCGGGTGGAGCCAAACTCCACGCCCAGATAGAGCTTTTTGTCGTCCATAGGGCTCACACCTTCTTCTTGTTCTTGCGCATCAGCACCACGCTCTGGATGATCAGGAACAGGCAGATCATGGCCGCCACGGTGATGTTGGACCACCATGCCTCGTCAAAGCCCATGCTGGAGACGATGCGCTTGATGGTGTTCAGACTCAGCACGCCGAAGAAGGTGCCGGCGATGTTGCCCACGCCGCCGGTCAGCAGGGTGCCGCCGATGATAGAGGCGGCGATGGCATTCATCTCGTCCCCAGCGCCGTTGGCCACGTCGCCGCTGCCCACGTGCAGGAAGTACAGGATGCCGCCCAGACCGGCCAGCAGGCCGCACAGCACATGTGCCAGGAACTTGGTGCGGCGCACGTTGATGCCCAGCATATTGGCGCTCTGGTTGTTGCCGCCCACGGCGTAGAAGCTGCGGCCCAGTTTGGTCCAACGCAGGACGATGAACATGATCACGACCACCGCCAGGGCTATGAGCACGCCGATCTCTACATAGGCCGGGATGTAATTGCCCGTCTTGGAGTTATAGGCCCCCAGACCGGGCACGGTCACGCGGATGTTCTTGAGCGCCATAAAGCTCTCGTTGGTCACGCGCACGGGTTCCTTGCTGACGATGGTGGTCATGCCCTTGGCGAAGAACATGCCGGCCAGGGACACGATGAAGGGCTGGATGCCCAGGTGAGCCACCAGGAAGCCCTGGACGATGCCGAAGGCCAGGCCCACGCCCAGGCCGATCAGGATCGCGACCACCAGATTGCCGCCGTGATTCTCCAGGTAGACGGCGCAGCACATGCAGACCAGGCCCGTGACGGCGCCCACGCTGATGTCGATGCCGCCGGTGATCATCACGATGCTCATGCCGCAGGACAGCACGATCAGAGAGGCGTTGTTGTTGAGGATATTGAGAAAGCTCTGGGGTTTGGTGAAGCTGCCGCCCAAGAAGAACACGGCAAAGGCGTACATGGCAAAGAACACCACGACCGTGATGGTGAGCAGCAGGTTGGTGTCGCTCATGGAGACACGGTTTTTGATCCGTCCCTGCTTATCGACTGCGATATCATTCGGCATCTCAGGCCACCTCCTTTGCTCTCTTGGAAGACTTCCCGATGTGGGACATCTTTTCCCGCACCACGGGGGCGCTGAGCACCACCAGCAGGATGATCACCACCGCCTTATAGGCTGGCAGCGCCGTGGACGGCACGTTGTACTTATACAGCGTCGTGGTGAGGAACTGGATCACATACGCGCCCAGAATGGAGCCATAGATGTTGAACTTGCCGCCGCCCAGTGCGTTGCCGCCCAGAGCCACCGCCAGGATGGCGTCCATCTCGATGTTCTCCGCGATACGGGAATAGTTGATGGAGCCGCTGCGGCTGACGCGGATAAAGCCCGCCACCGCCACGCACGCGCCCAGGATCACATAGGTGAGCAGCTTGATCATCTTGGGGTCCAGGCCGTTGAGCCGGGAGGCGTTGGCGTTGATGCCCACCGACTGGGTGTACAGGCCCAGGTTGGTGAACCGCAGTGCCAGCCAGAACAACACGATCACAAAAATGGTGATGAACACCGGCGTGGGCACGGGGATGCCGGGGATAAATGTTCCAGCGTATTTGAAGACCTGATCGTTGACGATGGGCAGCTGGTTGTTGTTGATCCAGGCGGCGATGGAGCGGCCTGCCGTGAACAGGATCAGGGTCGCCACCATGGGCTGGATCTTGAAATAGGCCACCAGCACGCCGTTGAACGCGCCGAAGATCATGCTCACCAGGATGCCCGCCAGGACGGCCAGGATCAGGGACGTCTGCATGGTGTCCACGCTGACCTGCCCGCCGCAGACCAGCCGGATGATCACGCTGCCGGCGATGGCCATCGCGGCGCCCACGCTGATGTCCTGTCCGCCGGAGGAGGCGGTCACCAGCGTCATGCCGATGGCCAGCAGCACCAGCTCGGAGGCGTTGTCCAGCACGGAGATGATGTTGCCGCTGAGCACCGGGTTGCCCAGGCTGTTCTGCTTCAGGCTGACCGCAAAGAAGGACGGGTCGGCGATCAGGTTGAACAGCACCAGCAGGACCAGCGCCGCCACGGGGATGAACAGCTGATGGCGGGTCATGCGCTTGAGGACCTCGCCGGCGCTGCGGCGTTCTTTCTTGACAGGGGTCTTTGTCTCGGCGCTCATTTGTTGTCACCTCCTGCGATGGTGGACATGATCATATCCTGGTTCAGGTCCGCGCCCTTCAGCTCGCCCACGACCTTCCGGTCGCGCATGACGATGAGCCGGGAGCAGGTGTTGAGCATCTCGTCGGTCTCGGAGGAGATGAACGTGACGCTCTTGCCCTCGCCGGCCAGCTGCAGGACCAGCTTCTGGATCTCGGTCTTGGTGCCCACATCGATGCCGCGGGTGGGTTCGTCCAGGATCAGGTACACCGGGTCGGTGAGCAGCCACCGGGCCACGATGCACTTTTGCTGGTTGCCGCCGCTGAGGGAGTTGATGGGGGTATCCGAGGACGCGGTCTTGATCTCCAGCTTCTTGATGTACTCGTCCGCAAAGGCCTCCGCCTGTGCCCGGGAGAAGGGTTTGAAGAAGCCCTTCATGACCTGCAGAGCCAGAATGATGTTGTCCCGGACGGACAGCTCGCCGATGATGCCGTCCACCTTCCGGTCCTCGGGCAGGTAGCCGACGCCGCATTTCATGGCGTCCAGGGGCTTGCGGATCTTCACGCTCTCGCCGTTCATCTTCACAGTCCCGCCGGTGACCCGGTCCGCGCCGAAGATGGCCCGGACGCACTCGCTGCGGCCGGAGCCCAGCAGACCGGTGAAGCCGTTGACCTCGCCCTTATGGATGGAGAAGTCGAAGGGCTTGATGCCGGCAGCGCTGGCCAGCTGCTCCGTTTCCAGCACGGGCACGGAGCTCATGTCCGCAGCCTTGTCGCTGGCCTTCTTGATGTCGGAGATATCGCCCAGCTCCTTGCCCAGCATCTTGCTGACCAGCCGGACCCTGGGCATATCCTCGATGACGTACTCGCCCACCAGCTGGCCGTCCCGCAGGACCGTGATCCGGTCGCTGATCTCGTAGACCTGATCCAGGAAGTGGGTGACGAAGATGATGCCCACGCCCCTGGCCTTTAGGTCCCGCATAAGCTTGAAGAGCTTTGCCACCTCCGACTCGTCCAGGGAGGAGGTGGGCTCGTCGAGGATCAGCACCTTGCACTCCATATCCACCGCCCGGGCGATGGCCACCATCTGCTGCACCGCGATGGAGCAGCTGGAAAGCTGCTGGCCGGGAGAGGCAGGGATGCCAAGCTCCTGCAGGATCTTGCCGGCGCCCTTGTTCATCTGCTTCCAGCGGGTGAGGCTGCCCTTGGTGCGGCCGATGTACATATTCTCCGCCACCGTCAGATTGGGGCAGAGGGTGATCTCCTGATAGACCGTGCTGATGCCGATATTCTGGGCGTCCTGGGGGGAGCGGATGGTCACGGGGCCCTCGTGGCCTTCCATATAGATCTCGCCCTCATCCTTGGGATAGACGCCGGTCAGGCACTTGATCAGGGTGGACTTGCCCGCGCCGTTCTCGCCCATGAGGGCGTGGACCTCTCCGGCCCGGAGGGTGAAGTCCACGTTCTGCAGGGCCTTGACGCCGGGGAAGAATTTGCTGATCCCGCGCAATTGCAGTACTGCGCCTTCCTGCATCGAATTCGCCTCCTATGCTAGATTAGAAAATACACGCGGTGCGGTATGAAAATACCGTACCGCGTGTGTAAGCCAAATGTGCGGGTGTTATTCTGCGGCTTCCTCTGCGGCCGCGTCGTCGGCAGGAGCCTCCTCAGCGGGAGCTTCTTCCTGCACGCCGGTGCCGTAGGTGGCTACGTCTTCCTCAGTGATGGTCTCGCAGTCAAAGCCCGGCTCGTCGGAGTAGATGACCTTCTCAGCGGGCTGGGTGCCGGCCTCCAGGTCCTTGATAATCTGGTCGACCTTGTCAGCCTGCATGGGGTTGCACAGGCCCATGTAGTTCCACTCGCCGTCCAGCACGGCCTGCATGGCCCAGACGTCGGAGTCGAAGCCGATGACGATGACGTCGCCGTCCTTGCCGTGGGTGATGCCGTTGGCGTCCAGCGCCGCGACAGCGCCGCGGGCCATGCCGTTGTTCTCAGCATAGATGACGTTGAAGGAGTCGCCGGAGTCGATGACGGACTGCACGATGGTGCGGGCGGTCTCCTCGTTCCAGTCGGCGGTCTGCTGGGTCACGTAGTTCCAGTTGTCCTCAGCCTCGACCTTCGCGTCCAGAGCGCCGGTGCGGCCCACCTGAGCGTCGGAGCCCATGTGGCCCTGGATGTGGATGATGTTGTACTCGTCCAGACCCTGATCGGCCAGCCAGGTCACAGCGGTCTCGCCCTCAGCGGGCATGTCGGACACGACGGCGGCAACATACATGCTCTCATCGGCTTCCAGCATACGGTCGAAGAGGATGACCTGGGTGCCGGCGGCCTGAGCGTCCTGCAGGACGGTGTCCCAGCCGGTGGTGGAGGCGGGGGAGAGCAGCAGGTAGTCGACCTCGTCCTGGATCATCTGCTGGGCGGTGGCGATCTGCTGGGCGGCGTCGTTGTTGTTGTAGAACGTGGCGTCGTAGCCGTTCTCCTCGCAGAACATGGCGCGCATGGCCGCGTCGTTGGCGGTACGGTAGCCGGACTCGTTGGGGTCGTTGTTGATGACGCCGACCGTGATGAGGTCGCCGTCAGCAAAGGCGATGGCGCCCAGGCTCAGTACCATAGCCAGGGCCAGAACAAGCGCGAGGATCTTCTTCATGATTTGAATGCTCCTTCCTAATATTTGTCCGGAACATGTCCGAACATTTGATATGTGTATTAAATCATACCACACCGGATAAGTCAAGGGGATTTTTGTAATTTTGCCAAATTTCAACAAATCCTCCATGCGATTTTTTTGCAATATGGAAAACAAGGGCTGTTTGATCCTCCCAAACGCTTCCAAATAACAGACAACTTTTGGAAAGTTGTATTATTTTACAGACAACTTCCCTTCCTCCCCGGCGGTTCTAACCGGGTCCGTGCCCCGCATAGACTGTGGCAAGGCAAGACAAGGGAAGTGGTATGTTTGCGAGAGGACATCGAACAGCGGGCCCGGGACCTGGCGCTGTACATCGTGGAGAACAACGCCACCGTCCGGGACGCCGCCCAGCATTTCCGGGTCTCGAAATCAACCGTACACAAGGACCTGACGGAGCGGCTGCGGCATGTGGACCGGCCCCTGTACACCCAGGCGCGGGCGGTGCTGGAGCACAACAAGGCCGAGCGCCACCTGCGGGGCGGCGAGGCCACCCGCCTGAAATACAAAGGTATATAGATGAAACACCGGGCATATTTTGCCCGGTGTTTCTTGACACATTCCATTAATAATGGTAAGTTATCCAAGGCAAAGGAGAGCTTATCATGCAGGAGATTTACGAGTCCCTCGGCATCAGCCGGGAGGTATACGAATACGGCGAGGCCGTCCTGGCCGGGCTCAAAGACCGGTTCGACGCCATCGACGCCACGGCGGAGTACAACCAGGCCAAGGTCCTGGCCGCCATGCGGGACAACCGGGTCAGCGGGGCATGCTTCGCCACCAGCACCGGCTATGGGTACAACGACCTGGGCCGGGAAACATTGGAGGCGGTGTACGCCTCCTGCTTCCACACGGAAAGCGCCCTGGTCCGGCCCCAGATCACCTGCGGCACCCACGCCCTGGCCCTGGCCCTTTCCGCCAACCTCCGGCCGGGAGACGAGCTCATGAGCCCCGTGGGCGCGCCCTACGACACCCTGGAGGAGGTCATCGGCATCCGCCCCTCCCCCGGGTCGCTGGCGGAGTACGGCGTCACCTACCGGCAGGCGGACTTAAAGCCCGACGGGAGCTTCGACTACGACGCCATCCGGGCCGCCATCACGCCGAAAACGAAGCTCATTACCATCCAGCGGTCCAAGGGCTACGCCACCCGGCCCAGCTTTTCCGTGGAGCAGATCGGCGAACTGATCGCCTTCTGCAAGAGCGTGAAGCCGGACGTGCTGTGCATGGTGGACAACTGCTACGGCGAGTTCGTCCAGCGCAGGGAGCCCTCCGACGCGGGGGCGGACATGACGGTGGGGTCCCTCATCAAGAACCCCGGCGGGGGCCTGGCCGCCGCGGGGGGCTATATCTGCGGCACGACAGAGTGCGTGGAGGCATGCGCCCGGCGGCTCACCGCCCCGGGCCTGGGCAAGGAGGTAGGGGCCAACCTGGGGCAGTTGCCGGCCATGTACCAGGGCTTTTTCCTGGCCCCCACCGTGACCGCCGGGGCATTGAAGGGCGCGGTGTTCGCCGCCAACGTCTACGAGAGGCTGGGCTTTGCCTGCGTGCCGAACGCCACAGAGCCCCGCCACGACATCATCCAGGCGGTGACTCTGGGCTCTTCGGAGCGGATGGAGGCCTTTTGCCTGGGCATCCAGGCCGCCGCGCCGGTGGACAGCCACGTGACGCCTGTACCCTGGCCCATGCCGGGCTATGACAGCGACGTGATCATGGCCGCCGGGGCATTCGTGCAGGGCTCCTCCATCGAGCTTAGCGCCGACGGGCCCATCCGGCCCCCCTACGCCGTCTACTTCCAGGGCGGGCTTACCTGGTATCACGCCAAGACGGGCATCCTCATGAGTCTGCAAAAATTATATGAAAGAGGTCTCGCGGACCTGAAAGAGATATAGAGATATGAACTGGTTTTGGTTTTCCGTCATCGCGCTTTTGTGCTGGAGCGGCTCCGATCTGTTTTCCAAGATCGGCTGCCGGGAACAGGGCGACAAGACCGCCCACCTGAAAATGGTGCTGGCCGTGGGCGTGGTCATGGGGCTGCACGCCGCCGTGGAGGTGTTCGTCCAGGGCGTGGCTATCGACATGCAGACCATCGTCACCTACCTGCCCGTGTCGCTTTTGTACATCTTCTCCATGATGCTGGGATACATGGGCCTGCGGTACATAGAGCTTTCCGTGTCCAGCCCCATCTGCAACTCCTCCGGGGCCCTGGTGGCCATCCTGACGCTGGTGACGGCGGGGCTTGGCTCCATCTCCGGATTGCAGCTGGGGGCCACGGCCCTGGTGTGCGTGGGCGTGGTGGGCCTCGGCTTCGTGGACATGCACGAGGACGACGAGGCCCGTGCCGCCCGGCAGAGCCTTTCCAACTACAAATACGCCAAGAGCTTCATCGCGATATTGCTGCCTGTGCTGTACTGCGTGCTGGACGCGGCGGGCACCTTTGCGGACAGCCTGGTGCTGGAAAAGCTGGACGAGGACAGCGCCAACGTGGCCTATGAGCTCACGTTCCTGGCGGCGGGCGCGGTGTGCCTCATCGTCCTGCTCATCAAGAAGGAGCGGTTCACCCTCCGGCAGGAGACCCCCAAGTACGTGGGGGCCTGCTTTGAGACGGCGGGCCAGCTGGCCTACATCTACGCCATCGCCGACTCGGAGCACGTGGCCCTGTCCGCCCCCATCATCTCCGGCTACTGCCTGGCCTCCGTGATCTGGAGCCGGCTGTTCCTGAAGGAAAAGCTCTCCTGGAAGCACTACGCCTGCATCGCCCTGGCCATCGCGGGCATCATCCTGCTGGGCCTGTCCGACGGTCTGACCGGGGACGTATAAGCCCACGCCATATGGAATCATCCCCTCCGGCCGTACCGGAGGGGATGATTCATTTTATGGGGCTGCCGCTCAGGCGTCGATGGTGGAGATGCCCAGGGTGGTCTCCTCCAGCACGTCCAGCAGCACCCGGACCGTGTCCAGGGAGGTGAAGACCGTGACGCCGTTCTCCACGGCGCACTCCCGGATCTCATGGCCGTCGGACAGCGCCCCGGAGCTGTGCACGTCCCGGGTGTTGACAACGTACTTCACCACCCCGCTTTGCAGCGCCTGCAAGATCTCCTCGCTGCCCTCCCGGAGCTTTTCCACCGTGTGGGTGCGGATGCCGTTTTCCTTGAGATACCTGGCGGTGCCCGCCGTGGCCAGGATGTTGAAGCCCAGGTTATAGAACCGGCGGATCAGGGGCAGAGCCTCGGCCTTGTCCGGGTCCGCGATGGTGGCCAGCACCGCGCCGTAGTTGGACATGGTCATGCCCGACGCCTGCAAGGCTTTGTACAAGGCCCGGGTCAGGGTGTTGTCGTAGCCGATGGCCTCGCCGGTGGATTTCATCTCCGGGGACAGGTACGCGTCCAGCCCCCGCAGCTTGGAGAACGAGAAGGCCGGCGCCTTCACATACCAGCGCTTCTTCTCCGGGGGATACAACTTAAAGAATCCCTGCTCCTTCAAGCTCAGACCCAAGATCACGTTGGTGGCGATGTCCGCCAGGCTATACCCCGTGGCCTTGGACAAAAACGGCACCGTCCGGCTGGACCGGGGGTTCACTTCGATTATGTAAACCTTTTCCTCTCTGTCCACGATGAACTGGATGTTGTAAAGCCCCACGATGCCGATGCCAAGGCCCAGGCGCTTGGCGTAGTCCAGGATGGTGGCCTTCACCTTGTCGCTGACGCTGAAGGTGGGGTAAACGCTGATGGAGTCCCCGGAGTGGATGCCGGTGCGCTCCACCAGCTCCATGATGCCCGGCACGAACACGTCCCGGCCGTCGCAGATGGCGTCCACCTCCAGCTCCTTGCCCTGGATGTACTTGTCCACCAATACGGGCTTGTCCACGTCGATCTCCACGGCGGTCTTGAGATAGTGCCGAAGCTGGGCCTCGTCCGCCACGATCTGCATGGCCCGGCCTCCCAGCACGAAGCTGGGCCGGACCAGCACGGGATAGCCCACCGCCGCCGCGGCCTTCACGCCCGCCTCGATGCTGGTCACCGCCTGGCCGGGGGGCTGGGGGATGCCAAGCTCCTCCAGGACCTTCTCGAAGGCGTCCCGGTTCTCCGCCCGCTCGATGGCGGCGCAGTCGGTTCCGATGATGTTCACGCCCCGCTCCATCAGGGGCTCCGCTAAATTAATGGCCGTCTGGCCCCCCAGGGAGGCCACCACCCCCACGGGCTTTTCCCGCAGGAGGATGTTCATCACGTCCTCCACGAACAGGGGCTCAAAGTAGAGCTTGTCCGAACAGGTGTAGTCGGTGGACACCGTCTCCGGGTTGTTGTTGATGATGATGGCCTCGTAACCCGCCGCCTTGATGGTCTGGACCGCGTGGACGGTGGAGTAGTCGAACTCCACCCCCTGGCCGATGCGGATGGGGCCGGCCCCCAGCACCACGATCTTCCGCCGGTCCGAGATCACCGACTCGTTTTCTTCCTCATAGGTGGAGTAAAAATAGGGCACATAGCTCTCGAATTCGCTGGCGCAGGTGTCGATCATCTTGTACACCGGCAGCATGCCGGCCTTGCGGCGCATGTCGTAGACCTCCAGCTCCCTCATGCCCCAGAGCCGGGCCACGGCGGCGTCGCAAAAGCCCATGCGCTTGGCCTCGTAAAGCTCCTCCATGTCCCCGGGCGCGGCGGCCAGCCGCCCCTCCATGGCCACGATGTTGGCCAGCACGTCCAGAAACAGCATGTCAATGCCCGTGGCGGCGGCGATGGCCTCCTCCTCCGTCCCCAGCCGCAGCAGCGCCGCGATGGCAAAGAGCCGGTCGTCCCGCCCTTGGTTGACATAACTCAATAGCGTCTCCCGGTCCCAATCCTCGAATTTCTTCATATAGAGGTGATCCGCGCCGATCTCCAGGGAGCGGACAGCCTTGAGAAGGCTCTCCTCCATGGTCCGGCCCACGCTCATGACCTCGCCGGTGGCCTTCATCTGGGTGGACAGGGTGTTGGCGGCGTCGGCGAATTTGTCGAAGGGGAACCGGGGCATTTTGGTGACCACGTAGTCCAATGCGGGCTCGAAGCTGGCGGGGGTGTTGGCCAGGGGGATCTCGTCCAGGGTCATGCCCACGGCGATCTTGGCGGAGACCCGGGCGATGGGATAGCCGCTGGCCTTGGAGGCCAATGCCGAGGACCGGCTGACCCGGGGGTTGACCTCGATGACATAGTATTGGAAGCTCTTGGGGTCCAGGGCGAACTGGACGTTGCAGCCGCCCTGGATCTCCAGGGCCCGGATGATGCGAAGGGCGCTGTCCCGCAGCATGTGGTATTCCTTGTTGGTCAACGTCTGGGAGGGGCAAACCACCACCGAGTCGCCGGTGTGGACCCCCACCGGGTCGATGTTCTCCATGTTGCAGACGGTGATGGCGGTGTCGTTTGCGTCCCGCATGACCTCGTATTCGATCTCCCGGTAGCCCTTGATGCTCTTCTCCACCAGCACCTGGGTGACCGGGGACAGCTTCAGGCCGTTTTTGAGAAGCTCCCGGCATTCTTCCTCATTGTCCGCGAAGCCGCCGCCGGTGCCCCCCAGGGTGAAGGCGGGCCGCAGCACCACCGGATAGCCGATGTCCGCCGCGATGCGAAGGCCGTCCTCCACCGTGGAGGCCACCTCCGAGGGCAGCACCGGCTCCCCCAGCTCTTCACACAGCTCCTTGAAGAGCTCCCGGTCCTCCGCCCGCTCGATGCTCCGGCTGGGGGTGCCCAGAAGCTCCGTCCGGCACTCCCGCAGCACGCCCTTTTTCTCCAGCTGCACGGCCAGATTCAGCCCCGTCTGGCCGCCGATGCCGGGCACGATGGCGTCCGGCCGCTCGTACCGGACGATCTTGGCCGCGTATTCCAGGGTCAGCGGCTCCATGTATACCTTGTCCGCCACGGAGGTGTCCGTCATGATGGTGGCGGGGTTGGAGTTGCAAAGCACCACCTGGTACCCCTCCTCCCGGAGGGCCAGGCACGCCTGGGTGCCCGCGTAGTCGAACTCCGCCGCCTGGCCGATGACGATGGGGCCGGAGCCGATGACCATGATCTTGTGCAGGTCCGTTCTCTTAGGCATGCTCTCTTCCCTCCTCCATCATGGCGATAAACCGGTCGAAAAGATGACCGCTGTCCTGGGGACCCGGGGCGCTCTCCGGGTGGTACTGGACGGAGAACACCCGGTCGCGCTGGCATTTGACCCCCTCCACGGTGCCGTCCAGCAGGTTCACGTGGGTAAGCTTCAGGCCCGTGCCGGCAAGGCTCGCCTCGTCCACGGCGTAGCTGTGGTTCTGGCTGGTGATCTCGATCCTTCCCGTGTCCAGGTCCCGGACCGGGTGGTTGCCGCCCCGGTGGCCGAATTTCAGCTTGTAGGTCCCGGCACCGTAGGCCAGGGATATGAGCTGGTGGCCCAGGCAGATGCCGAAGATGGGGATCGTTCCCCGGATAGCCCGCACCAGCTCCAGCACGGAGGGCACGTCCTCCGGGTCCCCGGGGCCGTTGGAGAGGAATACCCCGTCGGGCCGAAGGGCCCGCACCTGCTCCGCCGTCACGTCGTAGGGCAGCACCGTCACGTCGCAGCCCCGGGCATTCAGGGAGCGGACGATGTTCAGCTTGATGCCGCAGTCCACGGCGGCCACATGGAAACGGGCCTCGCCTTTGGCCGGGGAGGTCCAGGGGGCCTTGCAGCTGACCCGGCGCACCACGTCCCGGGGCACATCGGTGGCCGCCAGTATCTCCAATGCCCGCTCCGTGGGGGTGTCCACGCCGGTGAGAAGGCCCTTGCGGCTGCCGTAGTCCCGGATGCTCCGGGCCAGCTTCCTGGTGTCGATGCACGCGATGCCGGGGATATCATACCGCTCCATCACCGCCCCCAGGGTGTCCGCGCAGCGGAAGTTGGAGGGCCGGTCGTTATAATGCCGCACCGCCAGGCCCCCGATAGTGGGGGTCCTCGTCTCGTAATCGTCCGCCGCCATGCCGTAGTTGCCCATGAGGGGGTAGGTCATCACCACCAGCTGGCAGGTGTAGGACGGGTCGGATAATATCTCCTGATAGCCCGCCATGGAGGTGTTGAACACCACCTCGCACACCCGGTCCCCCGGGGCCCCGAAGCCCACGCCCGCGTATTCGCTGCCGTCGGCCAGCACCAGTTTTCTGTCCGCTCTCGCCATAAGTCCGCTCCTTGATCATCCATGAAAAAACCCGGCCCGTGAAAATGGGAAACCATTTCACAAAGCCGGGAAAAAGTTTGCTCTTTCAAAAATACGAAGCCGGGAAAGCGTCCGCCCTGCCGAAGGGGAGAGGAAAATGAAAAAGGTATCCCCCTTTGACTTCCGGTCAACCGTGAACCTGGTCAAGGCGATCCCTTCTCTCCGCGCGGCAGGCGTCCCGCTCCCGGAACGCTTTTCGCGCATTTTAGCACAACGCCGCCCGTTTGTCAACGGCTCTTTGCGCCTTCCCCTCGCCCGCCGAACAGTCTTTGCAGATTCACGTCATAGGGCGGATATATGACGCCCTTTTCCGTCACCACGGCGGTGATCAGCTCGTGGTCCGTCACGTCGAAGGCCGGATCCCAGCACTTCACCCCCGCCGGGGCCATGGGCTTTTCGTACCAGAGGGAGCGTATCTCCTCCCCGTCCCGCAGCTCGATGGGGATGTCCGCCCCGGTGGGGCAGGAAAGGTCGACGGTGCTGGAGGGCAGCAGGATGTATACCGGCACGCCGTAGTGTCTGGCGATGATGGCCGCGCCGGAGGTGCCGATCTTGTTGGCGGCGTCCCCGTTGGCGGCCATCCGGTCGCACCCGGCCAGGACCGCCTGTATCCTCCCCTGCTTCATGGCCAGGGCCGCCATGTTGTCGCAGATCAACGTGCAGTCCACCCCGGCGTTTTGAAGCTCCCAGGCCGTGAGCCGGGCGCCCTGGAGAAGGGGCCTTGTCTCGTCCACATAGGCTTTGATGTCCACGCCCCGCTCCAACCCCAGCAGCAGCGGACCCAGACCCGTGCCGTACTGGCTGGTGGCCAGGGGACCCGCGTTGCAGTGGGTCAGCACCGTGTCGCCGGGGCGCAGCAGCGAAAGCCCCGCCTCCGCGATGGCCCGGCACATGGCGATGTCCTCCTGGTGGATGGCCTGGGCCTCCCGGCCCAGGGCTTCCGTGATCTCCGCCGTGGGCCGCCCCTCCATGCTGTGGGCAAGAGTCCGCATCCGCTCCAGCTGCCGGGCAAGATTCACCGCCGTGGGCCGGCAGGAGGCGAGATAGGCGCAGTCCCCGTCCAGCCGGGCGAAGAACTCCCCCGCCCCGTAGCCCCGGGCCAGCACGTACACGCAGTACGCCGCGAAGATGCCGATGGCCGGGGCCCCCCGGACCCGGAGGGTCTTCACCGCCTCGTACATGGCCTCCCGGTCTCGCAGATTTATGTAAACCACTTCCCCGGGCAGCCGGGTCTGGTCCAGAATGCGCACCGCGCTCCCGTCTGGCGAGAGCGCGATGTTTTGTACCTTTTCCTTTGTCATGCCTTGTCGATGGCCGGGATGGCGGCGGTGACCAGGGCGGAGAACCGCTGGGCGATCTTCTCCCCCGCCTCGATGACCTCCTGGTGGCTGAGAGGCTGGGCGGACAGGCCCGCGCCCTTGTTGGTGATGCAGCTGATGCCGCAGACCCGAAGGCCCATGTGCCGGGCGGCCACGGCCTCGCAGGCGGTGGACATGCCCACGGCGCTGCCGCCGATGGAGCCATAGTAGCGCACCTCGAAGGGGGTCTCGAAGCTGGGACCGGTGAGCTGGATGTAAACGCCCTCGTCCAGCTTCTGGCCCAGCCTGGCGGCCGTCTCGTGCAATGCCTTGCGCAAAGCGGGGTCATACACCTGGCTCATGTCCGGGAACCGGGGTCCCAGCTGGTCCAGGTTGGGTCCCACCAGGGGGTTGGGGAAGTTGAACATCATGTGGTCCCGGATGACCATCAGGGACGGGGTCTCCATGTCAGGGTCCAGGCCCCCGGCGGCGTTGGTGAGAAACAGGGTCTTGATGCCCAAAAGGCCCATGACCCGGGTGGGCAGGACCACGTCGTGCACGTCGAAGCCCTCGTAGTAGTGGACCCGGCCCTGCATGCACACCACCGGCACGCCCCCGATGGTGCCGAACAGATACCGGCCCGCGTGGCCCGGCACGGTGGACACGGGGAAGCCGGGGATGTCCTTGTAATCCACAGCCGCCTGGATGTCCATGGTCTCGGCCACGGGGCCCAGGCCGGAGCCCAGGATCAGCCCGATCCGGGGCTGGAAATCGGTCTTTGCCCGGACGGCGTCCCGGCAGCGGATGAGTTTGTCGTAGTAATTCTCCATATCAGTGCCCTCCTGCGGCTGTCTGCCCAAAGTCGTCCCGGCCGGACAGGCCGTCCCGCTTGAGCATGTTCTCGATGACGCCCACGTCCCCGGCGATGTCCATGGCCTCCGCCCGGTAGAGCTTGTCAAGCTGTTTTTCGTACCCGGCCACCAGCGTGTCCGCGATGCCCTCGATGTCCGCCTTGGCCTTGGCCATGTTCTCCCCGGAGACCCCCTGGGCCTCGATGCGGGCATAGGACTCCAGCAGCTTCAATGTGGTGGGCAGGTAGTAGTTCATGAACCGGTCGATCTGGGGGCGCTTTTCCGGGTGAGCCTGGACCTCGGCGAAGATGGAGGCGGTCAGGTTCTGCATCCGGCGGATCTTCTCGCTCATGACCTCGTCGGCGATGTCCACGTCCGCCTGGTGGATGCGCTCCACATAGCGCTCGTACTCGTTCATCTTCTCCTTGGCCCGGGCCTGCTCGTCGGCCTGGTGTTTGGCCCGCTCCTCGTCCTCCCGGCGGTACACGTCCCGCATGTCCTCCACGTCGATGACAAGAAGGCTCCGCTCGTGGTCGATGTATGCCCGCTCGCCGTAATAGCCCCGGTCCACCATCTCCGTGAGCATCTTGTCCGCCTCGGCCAGGTCCACGCCCATGGTCCGGGCCAGCTTTTTTATATCCACCACGCCCTGTTCTCCGCTGACGGAGATGCACTGGCGGAACTTGGCCTCCTTCTTCCGGCCGGAGATGCCGGACCAGACCAGGGCCCCGCCGCCCAAAGCGATGGCTGCGGAGCTTATCATGTTCCACAACCCGGCGCCGTCGAAGATGGAACCCATGGTCATGAACAGGCCGAAGCCCACCAATATCCAGCCGAACACGGTCTTGGCCTTGGCGCCGGTGTCCGCGTGGCGCACGCCGCCGAAGCGTCCCTCCTGCCCCTGGGTCTTGGCTCTGGCCTCGCGCCGGGCCGTCTTTTTCCGGGAGCCGAAGATGCTCTGGAGCAGGTTGCCCAGGATGTCGTGCCCCGCCGCGTGGGCGAAGGTCAAAAACAGCCCCAGCGGCCCCACGGCAAAGGTCAGCATCATGCCCAGCACCCAGCTTACGCCGCCCCAGTCCGTATCCTTGCGGGGCGGTCTGGGTCCCGGCGTGCCCGGTCCCGGCCCCGGCGAGGGGGAGCCGCCATATCCATAGTTGTAATCGTAATCGCTCATAGTGCGTCTATTTTATCACATACCGGTCAAAAGGAAAAGTGTCTGTTGATGAAAGTTTGATGAAAATCTGCTGAGAAAAAACACATCCTCCCTCCGCCCCGGATGCGGGGCGCACTTGACAAGCGCGGGCGGTATCTTATATGATGCTAATGTTACCGCTCGATCTGGGGAGGACATCTTATGGAACAGCAGCAGTCGGTTTTTGACCTGGACCACCTGCCGCGCACCTATTTCAAGCTGGCGCTGCCGGTGGTGCTGAACATGATGGTCACGCTGGTCTACAACCTGGCGGACACCTATTTCATCGCCCGGACCGGCGTGACGGACCTGATCGCGGGCGTGAGCCTGTGCAGCCCCGTGTTCACGGCCCTCATGGCCTTCGGCAACATCTACGGCCAGGGCGGCAGCTCCCTCATCTCCCGGATGCTTGGCAGGGACGACCGGGACGGCATCCGCCGGGTCAGCTCCTTCTGCTTTTACCTGGCCATCGCCACCGGCGTGGCGCTGGCCGTGCCGGCGCTGATCTTCCGGCGGTCTCTGCTGTCCCTCATCGGCGCGGACGAGAGCGCCTTCGTATACGCCTCCCAGTATTTCTCCGTACTGGCCGGCTGCGCGCCCGTCGTGCTTTTGAGCTTCATCCACTCCAACCTGCTGCGCTGCGAGGGGCTGGCCTCCGTGGCCGTGGCGGGCACCATCAGCGGCACCGTGCTGAACATCATCCTGGACCCCATCATGATCTCCGGCTTCGGCTGGGGCGCCCGGGGCGCGGCCATCGCCACCGTGATCGGGTACCTGTTCAGCGACCTGTTTTTGCTGCTGGTCCTGCGGAAAAAGAGCCGGTACCTGTCCGTCGCGCCCCGCAAGGCCCACGTGGACCGGGACGAGCTGCGGCAGATTTTGGCCGTGGGCGTCACGGCGGCGGTCACCAACCTGGCCTCCAGCCTGAGCCTGGTGGTCATGAACAAGTACCTGGTGGCCTACGGCAGCGCCAAGATCGCCGCCATGGGCATCGCCCTGCGGGTCAACATGATCGGCCAGCTGATCCTGGTAGGCTTCTCCTTTGGGGGCGTGCCCCTGTTCGGTTTCCTCTACGGGGCGGACGACCGGGCGCGGCTGGGAAAGCTCACCCGTTTCTGCCTGCGGTTTCTGTGCGCGGTAGCCCTGGGCATCAGCGTCCTTCTGATCCTGGCCGCGCCCGCGTTCATGCGGGTGTTCGTCAAGGAGGCCGCCGTCGTCGCCGACGGGGCGGTCATGCTCCGCTGGCAGGCAGCGGGCAATGTGTTCGCGGCGGCGGTGCTGCTGTATACCTGCCTTTTCCAGGCCACGGGCAAGGCCCTGCCCGCCATGGTCCTGTCCCTGAGCCGTCAGGGCGTGGTATTTCTGGCGGTGCTGGCCGCAGCGGTGGCCCTGGCGGGCTACAACGGCCTGCTGGCCGCCCAGGCCCTGGCCGACCTTCTCAGCGCCATCCTGGCCCTGGCCCTGTATGCCAGCGTGTTTGGGAAGAAAAAAGAGAGTTAAAAAGGGACGCGGCAAAGGGAGACCTGGCCTGCGTGCTCCGACGACGCTGACTGGGGGAGAGAAGATGACCTCCAGTGCCGGTGTATCTCTCCCTCCGTCACGGCTTTGCCGTGCCACCTCCCTCGTCAGAGGGAGGCGTTCCATATGGTAATGCCTGCCGCGGTGCGGCAGGCACATTTTTATTGTTCCCGGCCAAGCAGCCAGTCTGAGGACACATGCAGGATATCGGCCAGGGCGTTCAATTCAATGTCATTGACAGGGCGTTTCTGCCCTTCCAGCAGCGACAGGGCCGGCACGCTCATATCCACCCCCGCCGTCTGGAGCTTCGCCAAAAGCTCCACCTGCTTCATTCCCAGGGCCAGCCTCGCCTGTGTGACGCGGGCTCCGATGATGTTTTTGTCTCCAAGCGCCAGCTTCCGCGTTTTCACATCATCACCCCCGTCTGCCAAATTATATGGCAAGCGGGGGCTGATATATTTGGTAATACCAAATATAATAAATTTGGCAACAACAAATATAACGGAGGTGCAACCAATGGTCAACTATAAGAAGATGTACGCGATATTGTGCGCGGCGGCGTCGGAGGCGCTGGACGCGCTGCCGGACACGGCGGAGAACGCCAGGGGGCGGGACCTTTTGCAGGAGGCTCTTCTGCGGGCGGAGGAGATGTACGTCTCCCTGGAGGATAGCGAGGTATAGAAAAAGAAGCGGTCGGATGGCCGCTTCTTTTCCCTGTACATAAACGGAGGTTTGCAGATGCTCAATGATGCATATGGCAGTGGGCGCAGTCCCCGTCGCACCCGCCGCAGACACTTTTGCCCGCTTTTTTGTCCCGGATCATGCCCCGGACCACGCTCACGACGCCCGCCAGCACCAGCACGCTCACCAGGATATCGCCGCCGTAAAGGCTGAGGAACCGGAACATATCTCACGCTCCCACGGACACGCTGCGCTGGCCCTTGGCCGCCAGGTGTTCCAGGTCCGGAGCCGGGCGGAACACCAGGTACAAAAGCCCCGCCAGGACCAGAAGGCCCGCCACAGTGCCGATGCCGAACCCGCCGCCGGAGAAGAGGCTGCCCAGCTGATAGACCACCAGGCTCACCGCGTAGGCGAACGCGCACATGTAGCCGATGGCGGCCCAGGTCCACTTGGCGTTGTTCATCTCCCGCCGGATGGCGCCCATGGCCGCGAAGCAGGGGGCGCACAGCAGGTTGAAGATCATGAAGGAGTAGGCGGTCAGGCCCGTATAGGCCCCGCCGATCTGGGCCGTCAGGTTGCCGGGATACAGCACTCTCAGGGTGCTCACCACCTCTTCCTTGGCGATGAGGCCGGTGATGGTGGCCACGGTGGCCTGCCAGGTGCCGAAGCCAAGGGGCGCGAAGAGGAAGGCGATGGCGCCGCCGATGGAAGCCAGAAGGGAGGAGTTATTATCCTCCACCATGCCGAAGGATCCGTTCTCAACGCCGAAGCCCTGCAGGAACCAGAGCACGATGGAGCTGAGCAGGATGATGGTGCCGGCCCGCTTGATGAAGGACCAGCCCCGCTCCCACATGGCCCGCAGAACGTTTCTGGCCTGGGGGGCGTGATAGGCGGGCAGCTCCATGACGAAGGGGGCGGGCTCCCCGGCGAAGGCCTTGAATTTCTTCAGCAGCACGCCGCTGATCACCACAGCCGCGATGCCGATGAAAAACGCGCTGGTTGCCACCAGGGACGAGCCGCCAAACAACGCCCCGGCAAACAGGGCGATAATGGGCATTTTCGCCCCGCAGGGGATGAACCCGGTGGTCATGATGGTTATCTTCCGGTCCCGGTCCTGCTCGATGGTGCGGCTGGCCATGATGCCGGGCACGCCGCAGCCCGTGGCCACCAGCATGGGGATGAAGCTCTTGCCGGAAAGGCCGAAGCGCCGGAAGATCCGGTCCATGATGAAGGCCACGCGGGCCATATAGCCCACGTCCTCCAAAATGGCCAGCAGCAAAAACAGCACCAGCATCTGGGGCACGAAGCCCAGCACGGCTCCCACGCCGCCCACGATGCCGTCCAGCACCAGGCTGGTCACCACCTCGCCGCAGCCCAGGGCCGCGAGCAGCTTCTCCACCAGCACGGGCACGCCGGGCACCCAGGCGCCGTAGTCGTGGGGATCGGGCTCCGCCACGGTCAGGGCCTCGTCGTACAGGTCCTCCGTGAGGGCCACGGTCTCGGTCTCGCCGGTCTCGTCGTCGTAGAAATAGACCTCGCTGTCCCCGGCCTCCCAGGCCCCGATGATGGCGGAGGCCTCCTCAAAGGCCCCGGCGTCCTCCTCCCAGGCGTCCTTGTCCGCCGTGAAGGGCACGAACCAGCCGTCCCCGAACAGGCCGTCGTTGGCCCAGTCGGTGCCCATGGTGCCGATGGAGAAGCTCCAGCCGCCCATGGCGATGGAGTAGATCAGCAGCATCACGCAGGCGAAGATGGGCAGGGCCAGCCACCGGTTGGTGACCACCCGGTCGATCTTGTCGGAGGCGGTCATCTTCTCCTTGCTCTTGCGTGTGTAGCAGCGGGAGATGACGGATGTGATGTAATCATACCGCTGGGCGGTGATGATGGATTCCGCGTCGTCGTCCATCTCCTGCTCGCAGGCCTTGATGTCCTCCTCGATGTGGGCCAGGGAGGCGCTGTCCAGCCGCAGCTGCTCCGCCACCTTCCGGTCCCGCTCAAAGAGCTTGATGGCGTACCAGCGCTGCTGCTCCTCCGGCAGGCTGTGCACGGCCACCTCCTCGATGTGGGCCAGGGCGTGCTCCACGCACCCGGCGAACCGGTGCTGGGGCACGGTCCTGCGGCCGCTCTTGACAAGCTCGATGGCCGCGTCTGCGGCGGCCTTCACCCCGTCGCCCTTCAATGCGGAGATCTCCAGCACCTGGCAGTCCAGGGCCTTGGCCAGCTTCTTCACGTCCAGCTTATCCCCGGTCTTTTTTACCACGTCCATCATGTTCACGGCCACCAGCACCGGGATGCCCAGTTCCACCAGCTGGGTGGTCAGGTACAGGTTCCGCTCCAGGTTGGTGCCGTCCACGATGTTCAGGATCGCGTCGGGCCGCTCCTGCACGAGATAATTCCGGGCCACCACTTCCTCCAGCGTGTAGGGGCTCAGGGAGTAGATGCCCGGCAGGTCCGTGACGGTCACGTCCTTGTGATCTTTCAGCCGGCCCTCCTTCTTCTCCACCGTCACCCCGGGCCAGTTGCCCACGTATTGGTTCGCCCCGGTCAGGGCGTTGAACAGCGTCGTCTTGCCGCAGTTGGGGTTGCCGGCAAGGGCTATCGTTATATTCTTTTCCGCCATGTTAAGCTGCCTTTCTTTTACCTTCAGACTGGGCCTTCCCAGGGCCCTTTGACTTATTTTCAGGGAATAAAATCGGCTTTCATTCTACGATTATCATCTGGCTGTCATCCTTCCGCAGGCTCAGCTCGTAGCCCCGGATGGTGATCTCGATGGGATCCCCCAGGGGCGCCACCTTCCGGACATAGATGCTCTCGCCCTTGGTGATGCCCATGTCCATGATGCGGCGCTTTACCGCCCCGGTCCCCTCCAGCCTGGCGACCCGGACGGTCTGGCCCACCTTGGCCTCCCGCAGCGTCATATCGGTCTCCTCCTTTCTCCTCTTGATGCTTTCAGACGAATATCTTCTGCGCCATCTCCTGGCTGACGGCCACCCGGGCGTCCTTGATGCGGACGATCAGGTTCCCGCCGATATCGCTCACCACCGTCACCGGGCTTCCCACGATGAAGCCCAGATTTTCCAGGAACTGGCGCGTCTCCGGCTTTCCGCCGATGTGAGTGATGAGGCTGCTCTCTCCCTTGCGCAGCATCGTGAGCGGCATAGCGATCCCTCCGGTCCTTTTGTGTTTAGTCATTACTAACTTGCCGGTGTGAATATGTGTTAGGAGCCCCTAACATCGGAGCCATTTTAGTTTTTACTAACTAACTTGTCAAGAGTTTTTTGCCCGCTCTCCCCCAATTTCGGCGTGTTGCCGGGTTTAGGGCGGGCGTTTCGCCGCAAAAATGTTAGTTGTGACAAACAAACTTTTTTGTATATGCCCGCCATTTGAGAACTTTTTTGACAAGCGTCTCAATATGTGTTAAAATATGTATCCGTCCATATCTGTGGGCGAATGAGACCTGACATAACTGTTTTAGGAGAATCATACATGCTGGAATACCGTTTTGACACGCAGCTGCTCATCGAGGGGCACGATCTGGATGAGGACGAGATCCACGACTACATCATGGCGAACATCCCCGGGGACTGCCTGCTGGCCGTGGGGGACGAGGACCTCATCAAGATCCATTTCCACACCAACGTGCCCTGGAAGGTCCTGGAGTACGCCTCCGGCCTGGGGGACATCTTCGACGTGGTGGTGGAAAACATGGAGCGCCAGGAAAACGGCCTGAAGGGCTGAAGGCGGCGCACAGGGAAAACCCCGGCTCGCAAAGAGCCGGGGATTTCCTTTTTTGACGGTTTCCCGTCTGTTTATTTTTCCAGCATTTCAGCGCACTGGGCCAGGTACTGGGTGATGGGCAGGTGCTGGGGGCATGCCCGCTCGCACTGCTTGCAGCCGATACAATCAGAGGCCCTATGGCCCTCGCTCGTAACGGCGGCGTAGCTCTCCTTTGCCTGGGCCATCTGGCCGTTGCCGAGCTGCCTGTTGGCGGCGGCGAAGATGTCCGGGATGGGTATTTGCTTGGGACAGCCGTCCGTGCAGTAGTGACAGGCGGTACAGGGGATGGTGGAGGAATTTCCGAGGGCCCTCTGGGCCTGCTGGATGATCCTCTGCTCGTCCTCGTTCAGGGGCTTAAAATCCTTCATGTAGGAGAGGTTGTCCTCCATCTGGGCCACGCTGCTCATGCCGGACAGGACCGTGATGATCCCGTCCAGGCTGGCCGCGAACCGGATGGCCCAGGAGGCCGGGGAGGCGTCGGGGGCGTAGTCCGTGAACAGCTTCTTCACCTCCGCCGGGGGGTCCGCCAGGCCGCCGCCCCTCACAGGCTCCATGACCACGATGGATTTTCCGTGGGCCCGGGCCGTCTCATAGTTGGCCCGGGAGGTGACCTTCGGGTTCTCCCAGTCGGCGTAGTTTATTTGCAGCTGGACGAAATCCACCTCCGGGTGGTCGGTCAGCAGCTTGTCCAGCAGCTGGGGTCCGGAGTGGAAGGAGAAGCCCAGGTGCTTGATAAGCCCGTCGGCCTTCTTCTGGGCCGCGTAGTCCCAGAGATGGAACTTGTCGTATTTCGTGTAGTTGTTCTCCATCATGGCATGGAGCAGGTAGTAGTCGAAATACCCCGCGCCGGTGCGCTCCAGACTGGTCTCGAACTGCTTTTTCGCCATCTTCTCCGTGGGAGCCGCCATGGCGTTCAGCTTGGTGGCCAGGGTATAGCTGTCCCGGGGGTGGCGGTCCACCAGGGCCTTTTTGATGTCCGATTCCGAAGTCCCGTACACATAGGCGGTGTCAAAGTATGTAAAGCCCGCCGCCAGAAACAGATCCACCATCTTCTTGACCTGCTCGATGTCCGTCCTGATGCCCCTCTTGGGCAGCCGCATCAGGCCAAAGCCCAGTTTGGGCGTCTCTTTTCCGAAATAGTCAGACACTGGTCGTCCTCCTTCGCCATATTTGATCGACGCATATAGTATAGCATGATATTCCCACAGATACAAACAATATATTCGATCGATGATCGGTATCGTCGATCACAGTCACACTGGTCCGGGGAAGTCCCGGTTCAAAGTTTACATAATTACCTATTTGTACGCGCCGCCTCCCCCCTTTCCTGCGGAACGGGCCGGCGCTTTCTTGACCGCCGCCGGGGATTTGACTATAATAGCGATATCGGACCGGCCGGCTCCCGGCCATGATCGTTTTATTGCAGGGAGGCTTTTTCCATGCTCATCAAGCGCGACATGCTCTTCACCCCCGCGGGCAAAAACCGCCCGCTGCACATCTGGCTGCCGGACGGCTACGACAGCTCTGCGGAACGCTATCCGGTCATGTACTTCTTCGACGGGCACAACCTGTTCCTCAACGCCGACGCCACCTACGGCAAGAGCTGGGGCCTGCCGGAGTTTTTGCAAAGCTGGGAAAAGCAGATCATCGTCGTGGGCATCGAGTGCGGCCACGAGGGCAACGAGCGGCTGGGCGAGTATTGCCCGTACAGCCTCCGCACCAAGCTCTGGGGCGACCTGCACGGCACGGGCGGGCAGACCATGGACTTCCTGGCCGGGGAGCTGAAGCCCATGATCGACCGGGAATACCGCACATACCCCTCCCGGGAGGCCACGGCCATCGGCGGCTCCTCCATGGGCGGACTGATGAGCCTGTACGCGGCGGCGAAATATGACCGTGTCTACTCCAAGGCCGCCTGCGTCTCCAGCGCCATCTCCCCCTTCATGCCCAGTCTGCGCAAGGACATCGGGGAGTCGGCCATTGGGCCGGACATGCGGGTCTACCTCTCCTGGGGCACGGAGGAGGCCGGCGGCATGCGCCCGGACCCGGCGGAGGACTATGACACGCCCGCCGCGAAAAACAACCTGGAGCTTGCCCGAATGCTGGAGGAAAAGGGGGCTCGGACCCGCGTCGTCTGCCAGCGGGGCGGCGGTCACAACGAGGCCAGCTGGGAAAAGCTCGTGCCGGGCTTCATGGACTTCCTCTGGCTCGACAGGTGAGGGCGCGGTCATGTGATTGACAGCGGGGCAAAAGAGGGATATAATGCCTAACGCCAATAAAACCTACGATATTGATTGGTTATCGATCGGTCGAATATCGGACAAGAGGGACATGCCATGCGTATCGCTGAAAAAATGACAAAGACCACCACGCTGTCCTTTGAGGTGTTCCCGCCCAAGACGGAGGTCGGTATGGGAAAGCTCAGGGCGGTGCTGGAGGACCTCTATAAGTGGGACCCGGACTGGATCAGCTGCACCTACGGCGCGGGCGGCTCCGACAAGGGCTACAATCTGGAAATATGCAAGGCCATGGCCGACGGGGGCCGGACCACGCCCGTCAGCCACTACACCTGCATCCACCACGCCAAGGCCGATATCGACGCGGACATCGACGAATACCTCGCCATGGGCGTGGACCACTTTCTGGCCCTGCGGGGGGATTTCCTCCCCGGCGAGAACGCCACCCACGGGGATTTTGACCACGCCGACGGCCTCATCCGCCATATGCGCCGGCGTTACGGCGACAAGATCTCCATCGCCTGCTCCGGCATCCCGGAGGGACATATCCTCTCCCCGGACCTGGCGACCGATACGGCGTTTTTGAAGCGCAAGCAGGACGCGGGAGCGGACTTCATCGTGACCCAGCTGACCTACGACATGGACCGCTTCGCCCGGTGGATGGAGGAAATACGGGCCGCCGGCGTCACCCTGCCGGTGGCGGTGGGGGTCATGCCGGTGCTGGACCGGGACAAGTGCATCCGCCACTGCCTTTCCATGAACGGCTGCGCCATCCCCCGGAGGCTGGCTCGCCACATCTCCAAATACTACGACGACCCGGAGGGCTTCCGAGACGCTGGAATGGACTATACGGTCCGGCAGCTGAACGAGTACGTCGCCCTGGGCGTGAACGATCTGCACATCTACGCCCTGAACCAGTCCGCCGCCGTGGACGAGATACTGCGGCGCAGCGGCCTGTTCGCAAAGCACCAGTGAGCGAAGGAACGAGCCCATGCCGATCAAAGTACAAAATGACCTGCCGGTCCGGCACATCCTGGAGGAGGAGAACATCTTCGTCATGGACGAGGACCGGGCCAACGCCCAGAACATCCGCCCGCTCCAGATCGCCATATTGAATCTGATGCCCCTGAAGGAGGCCACGGAGCTGGACATTTTGCGGGTGCTGTCCAACTTCCCCATCCAGGTGGAGATCACGTTTTTGAAGGTCGCCTCCCATGAGTCCACCCACGCGGACGCCTCCCACCTGAACAAGTTCTACATCACCATCGACGACGTGTGGGACCAGAATTTCGACGGGCTCATCATCACCGGCGCGCCGGTGGAGAAGCTGGAATACGAGCAGGTGGAGTACTGGCCGGAGCTGTGCCGCATCTTCCAGTGGAGCAAGACCCACGTGTTCTCCACCTTCCACATCTGCTGGGGGGCTCAGGCGGGGCTCTACTACCACTACGGCATCCAAAAGCACCTGCTGCCGGAAAAGCTCAGCGGCGTATATCAGCACCGGGTGCTACACCGAAAGAAGATGCTCATGCGGGGCATGGACGACATATTTTACGTGCCCCAGTCCCGGTACACCGGCATCGACGAGGCCGCCGTGCGGGCCGACCCGGAGCTATACGTGGTGGCGGACAGCGAGGAGGCCGGAAGCTATCTGATCCTGGCCTGCTCCTCCCGGCAGATCTTCGTCACCGGCCACTCGGAATACGACCGGTACGACTTGGATAAGGAGTATAAGCGGGACCTGGCAAAGGGTCTGGGCCCCAGTATCCCCAAAAACTACTACCCGGACGACGATCCGTCCCGGGAGCCCATCCTGTCCTGGCGGTCCAGCTCCAACTGCACCTATTGCAACTGGCTGAACTTCGTCTATCAGGAGACGCCCTACGATCTGCGGGCGCTCCGCCCGGTGGAGGAGGACAGCTATTGCAGCTCCGGCGGCAAGGAGCCGCTCGACGTCATCGACCCCCAGCCATAGGCTGAAAGGAGGCACCATTATGAGCAAGTACAAGTTTGAGACCCTTCAGCTGCATGTGGGCCAGGAGCAGGCGGACCCCGCCACCGACGCCCGGGCCGTGCCCATCTACGCCACCACTTCCTATGTGTTCCACAACTCCGCCCATGCCGCCTCGCGGTTTGATCTGTCGGACAATGGCAATATCTACGGGCGGCTGACCAACTCCACCCAGGACGTTCTGGAAAAGCGCATCGCGGCCCTGGAGGGCGGCGTGGGAGCCCTGGCCCTGGCCTCCGGCGCGGCGGCCATCACCTA
>CANPXZ010000016.1 GCA_947587485.1 uncultured Oscillospiraceae bacterium
GTCCGTGTGTTGCCCTCGCGGAATGGATGCACCTGCCATATTTTCGGGAAATACCGTGTGAGCGCATGGACAAACTGCTCCCTGGGTAGCGCCGCCCACTGAACTTCCCTGATCTCCTGAAACACCAAATCCAGGTCACGGGGAATGTCCTCATCGTTACTGTACCACACGCTGCGGCCAGCCAAGAGGCGTTCCCGCTTTTCTATGTTGATGATCCTGTATTTGCCAGCCCATTCATATACATTCTTAAATAGAAAGCGATGGATCTCACATAAGCCCGCAGGAGAGAAATCGTCAAATGTGAATTGTCAAGTTAAGTGCAACAGGGAATCAAAAAAGATTTCATAGGGAGAAAGCCAACCAAGGCATTTGCGAGGTCTACGGTTGAGCGAATCAACGAACCGCTGGATCACAGCATCCGGGATAGCGGATATGTCCGTAGATTTGGGTATGCACTCACGAAGCAGACCGTTGGTGTTCTCGTTGGTGCCCCGCTGCCAGGGCGAATAAGGGTCGGCAAAGAAGAAGGATATATGCTCCAACGCCTTGGAAACGTCACCGTGAGCGGCGAACTCCCGCCCCCGGTCCAGCGTCACTGTCTTGGCCTTTTTTACAGGCAAGGAGGACAGAAGCTCGGTCATTTTGCCGCAGACAACTTCAGCGGCGGCGTTTGGCACTTTCGCTGTCAGCAGAAAACGGGATTTCCTGTCCGTTAACGTCAAAAGTCGGCTTCCGCCTTTTGTACCGGCCACGGTATCTGCTTCCCAATGGCCCAGCGCAGTTCGGTCGTTGGCCTCGTCCGGCCTTTCAGAAATGCTCACGGGCCGAGTAAGATAAAGTGTGTAAGTTACAGGGAACATAACTTATGCACTTTATTTTTTTGATAGGGTCGGTAAATTAGAAAGGAAAACAAAGGAAATGGACGAAAGAGCAATGGGAAGAAGAAAGAAAAGCAATCCCCGAGGCGAGGCGATCGCAAAAATGATCCTGGAGGAGTATAAGCCCGGCAGCCGGGAAGAAGTCCAGGACGTGTTCAGAGACATCTTTGGCCCCATCTTTGAGGCAATGCTACAGGGAGAAATGGAAGGGCATTTGGGGTATGCCAGCAACGACCACGGCAGCAAAGGAACAGACAATCGCCGGAACGGGTACATAGACAAGAGCGTGCGGACGTCATATGGGGAGATCCCTGTATCTGTGCCCCGAGACCGGGACGGTACCTTTGAGCCGCAAATCATCCCGAAACGCAGCCGGGATGTGAGCGGTATTGAAGACAAGGTTCTGGCGATGTATGCCAAGGGGATGAGCCAGCGGGATATAGCGGAGACGGTAAAGGACATATACGGTTTTGAGATATCCCATGAGACGATCTCCACGATCACGGATAAGGTGCTGGAGCAGGTAACGGATTGGCAAAACCGTCCGTTGAAGAAGTTCTATACGTTCTTGTTTGTAGACTGTCTGTACGTGACGCTCCGGCAGGAGTATGAGACCAAAAGCTGCGCTGTGTACGTGATTCTGGGCTATGACGCCAACGGGATAAAGGATATTCTGGGCCTGTGGCTGAGCGAGACAGAAGGAAAACACAACTGGATGCAGATATTTGACGAGCTCAAATCTCGGGGTGTGGAGGACGTTCTTTTCATCAGCATGGATGGCGTATCCGGCCTGGAAGAAGGGGCCAGAGCTATCTTCCCGGGGGTAGTCGTCCAGCGCTGCATCGTCCATCTGATCCGCAATTCCGTACGCTATATCCCCTCGAAAGAATATAAGCGATTTACCGCTCACCTGAAGAAGATCTATGGCGCGCCCAGTCTCACGGCCGCAGAAACGGAGTTTGAGCGATTTCGGGCAGCATGGAGCGCATACCCTGGCGCCGTTGACGTATGGACACGAAACTGGGTACATGTGGCCCAGCTGTTCAACTACGGCAGCGCGGTCCGCAAGGTCATGTACACGACAAACGCCATTGAAAGTGTCAATTCCAGTTTTCGGAAGGTCACGAAAAAGGGCGCCTTTCCCAACCAGAACGCCTTGCTGAAGCTGCTCTATCTGCGGGTCACGGAACTGTACCAAAAATGGGATGGGCGGCCTGTAGCGAACTGGGCCATGGTCCGCAACCAGCTCGCCATGGATGATAAAATCCACGACCGATTTCTTAAATTTGAGAATTCTTAACCTCGGCCTCAAAAAACTTACACACTTTTCTTGACACGGCTATCGTCTCCCCTATGTGATAAGCGAACGAAACGACAATCCGCTGGTATTCAAAACCTTTGACAAGGCGGCAGCGTCCAAGAGATATGTACAGATACCGCTGGGCATATCTTTCGGAATAAGTCAGCGGGAATGCCGGCCGCTATATCTTCTGGGTCTGAGTACTATGACCAGCCCCAGCACGGATACCGCAAGAAGCGCTGTCCACAGGACTGGGCGCGCACTGTCGCCGGTCGCAGGAACGGACGGCTGTGCGGGCGTCGGCTCAGGTGCCGGCGTGGGCGTAGGAGTCGGCTCAGGCGTAGAAGTCAGTGTCGGTGTGGGCTCAGGTGTCGGCTCAGGCGTGAGCTCAGGTGTCGGCGTCGGCATCGGCACGGGGTTCTCCGGGATGTTGGTGATATCCGGCTTGTTATCCACCGTCACAGTGGCCTGGTTCCGGACCTTGCCGGGCTCCTGGGCGTTGGCATTCACCTTCACGGTCAGCGTCACGGTTCCCTTGTCGCCGGCCGCTTTCGCCCCCAGCTCCCACGTGACAGTATGGCTGTCCCTGTCATAAGCGCCCGGTTCCGAGGCGCTGACAAAGTCCACGCCCTTGTCCAGAGGGTCGGTGACAGTCACCCTCGCCGTGTGGGGCATATAGTTCTCCCAGGCGATCTCATAGGTGATCTGCTGGCCCACGTTCACAAGCTCGCCGTCGCCGGGGTCCGTCTCGGTCTTTTCGGGATGACCCCGGTATTTGGTATACTTCGGCGTCACGGCGAGCTCGTCTAAGGGCTCTCCGGCGTCGTCATGACCCGGAAGCACCACGCAGAACGTCTGGGGTGTGTAGATATCGTCTCCAACGGTGAGAGGATCGCCCTCCACCAGATAGACACCCTCTTCCGGCACGGAGAAGGCCAGATTGCCCTCCGCGTCGGTGGTGCCGGTGTGATCCGCCTCCAGCTGCTTTTCCAAAGCGCAGTCCGACAGCGCCTTTGCTGCGTCCTCCCACGCCTTATTGGTCATCTGGTTATACATCTGCGCGCCGCTGTCCGCAAAGTCCCCTATCAGAGAGTACTCGCCGTGGGACTCCAGCGCCGCGGCATGCCACATATGGAACACCGCCCCGGAGATTGGTTTGCTCTCGTCCAGATACTCGATCGTCAGCGTGCAAGGTGTGGCCGCCTGTGCAGTCACGTCAGGAACGACCGCCACCGCCAGCAAGAGGCAGAGCAGCGACGCCAGGGCCCTTTGCATTCGATCGCTATTTCTCATACGATATCACCCTTTCCGATCATGCCGCACGATGATACAGATGCCCAAGATTGCGGCAAGCGCCACGATAGCGCAGATAATGATATAAGGTATGAGCTCTTCAGCTCTGCTTTCATCTTCCTCCTGCGGTGCGGACGGGACCGGGCTGGGGCCGGGACCAGGGCTGGGACTGGGCTGCGCCAGCTCCGTCCGGCTGCCTGTCACCAGCAGCCGATGTGTATTCGCGCCGATCGGCACGCATGTCACCAGCGTGCACCGGTCCGTTCCGGCCTCGATCGCCAGTTCCGCCTCCTCCGGCTTCACGACCTGTATGTCGTCCACCACATAGGCAGAGGTATGGTCGAGCACAGTGATGGAGAACGTGTCGTCCATCTGCAGCTGGTCCAGGTCTGTGAACAGCCTGGAGGACGGCAGGCCAGAGTGGCCGGTGAGCACCGCGTGGGTGTTCTCCCCGCCGATGGGAAGGGACGAGCCCGCCAGGTGCCCCACGCCGACCTGCAGCACCGCTTCCTCCGTGCCGTGGTATATAGGCAAAGACACATCGATGGAGGGGATCTCCAGATAGCCCATGATGCCTGTGACGGACATGAAGAGCACGTCGTTATACTGCTCCAGCTCCTGTTCGTCCAGATCCTCTATGCCGCCGCCCCGGTTGTATACCCACTGGTTGTACTGCCGCGCCTGGTCCAGCATGATCTCGCTCTCGCCGCTCTCCACCAGCTGCTCCACCTGCCGCCGGTAGCTGCGCACCGCTCTCCCCTGGACCAGACGGTTTATATAGCCGCCGACAGAGGGGTATGCCAGCCCGATGACGCCCGCCAGTATGATAGCGGCGCCGATGATGACCGCAGCCAGGCGCAGGCCGCGTATCCGTCCGCGCCGGTGTCTGCCTGCCCGCCGCTCAGCGGCTCTGCTCATGCCTGCCGCGTCCGCGCTTTCTCACGGCCATGGTCACGATGGCCGCACCGGTCAGGACCGCCAGCGTGCTCACAAGATAGACGACTTTGGCCCCGATGCCGCCGGTATGGGGCAGGATGGGGGATTTGAAGTTGGTCAGGGTGAGCTGGGCGTGGTGCGCGGTGAAATCGCCATTGTTCCACTCCACATCCTGCCGGTGTGCTGTATCGGCCGACAGCGTCACCGTGCCAAGCGCACCAGTTCCATCCACCGAACCCGCGATGGTGAAGACGATGGGCTTCATGGTCTCGTAGCCCTCCGGGGCCTTGGTCTCCACCAGGGTGTACGTGCCGGCGGACAGGCCGTGGATGTTGAACACACCCTGCGCGTCCGTTGTCAGCGTGCCGCCATTGTTGATGCCGGCCTTCCAACCGCTGATCTCCTGGTATGTTTCCGCAATACCTTCGACGTCCTGACCGCTGCCACTGTTGAACGTGGCAAATTCAGCGCCAGCGGCGTTGGGATCGTTATTCTGGCCCTGCATCAGCTTGAACTCGGCGCCCGGCAGAATACCATCTGCACCCTTCTTGACGATCCGCAGGGCCAGGGTGTAGGTTTTCACCTCGCTGGGCTGGGTCTGACCTTTGCCGCCGCCGTAGGGGTCATTGGAATACTCCAGGACCACATCGTTGGGGTTGCCATCCTTGCCGATTACGGCGTTCTTATTCAGCTGCGCTTTATAGGTGACAACGATCTTGATGTTGTTGACCAGGTTCGTATCGCTGAGATCAATACCGCTGACCCGTCTCTGCAAGGCCGCCTTCAAATCGGTGAACGTGACGGTGAGGGTGTGCTCGCCTTCCTGGGTGGCCGCAGGGCTAATATCGACCGTGTAATCGTAACCGGCGCCCTTCGTAAACGTCGCAGAAGTTGTAGCACCGGATGTGTTTGAGTACGTCACGGTCAAACCAGCGAGCTGATTCGGGGTCACGGTCAGCCCTGCGGAGATCGTATCGGTGAATTTATAGGAATATGTACCATATTCACCGATGTTCTGCGACACGGTGCCGGTCAGCGTGAAGGTGTGCTCCACTTCCGTCTCGGTCAGAACGCCTTTTGCCCCGTCCACCTTCTTCTCCACGGTGGGGATGGTGGCCTTCAGGTCTATCTCCGCTGTTCCCACCACCTGCAGGATGTAGGAGGAGACGGAGCCGTCCGGAGCCTCAGAGCCGCTATGATACCCGTCGACGACCAGATAATAACCGGGGTCCAGATTATCGATGACCCAGGCCGTCTCCCCGAGGTTGAACGCAGACTTCGTCCCAGTGGTCGTCGTGCACAACGCCACGAGACGGGCAAAGTCATCGGCGTAAGCGCGATCGGTGAGATGCTGGCCAAGCCACTGGGCGACGAACTCGGCCTCGTTCATCTCGCGGCTAAGTTTATCATTCCAGTCAGTCCATGCGGCGGTGAACACATCCCCGAACGTCGATCCAGCCAAGGTCAGAGACGATCCCTTCATCAGCCCCACAAGGACATCGCTGTCCACGCCGTCGCCCCAGTTCAGATTGTCCAGCTCGTTTGGATTCGTTCCAACCGTGCCTTTGAAGATCTGGTACGCGGTGAAGCGGTCCGCGCCGCCCACCTTCGCCTGACCGTTGGGGTTGATGGTGATGCTCCCGCTGCCGCCCGACGCTGCCAGCGCGGGAAGCGCCAGGGCCAGCACCAGCACGGCGGCCAGCGCCAAAGCTGCCGCAGACCTGAGAACGGTTCTTCTGCTCATTGCTCTTACCTCCTCTAGTTCAGTTCGTATCAATAATGGTTCTCATGGGCACAGCGCGCTTTCCCGCGCCGCCCTCTCGCACATAGGATGATCGCGCCGCCTGCAAGGCATAGAAGAGTGCTGAACAGCGCCAGTCCCGCCGTGCCCGGTCCGCCGGTCTCCGGCAGGGTGACGGAAATCATGGTGTTCGTGCATGCCGCTGTGGCCGTGCCTCCGTCCGTGATCGTGCCGGTATTGGTGTCGCCCGTCCACTTTGCGGTGTAGTGCTCCGCAGTTTCGGTCACGGTATAGGTCACGCCGGCGGGCAGGCCGGTGATGGTGATGGACTGGCCGTGCTTGAGATACACCGTCGCTTCACCATTCGTAAAGGTAATTGTATTCTCGCCCGGCGTCACGGTGCTGCCACTTCCATCCGACACATCGCCCGTATAGGGGTACTTCGCGTTGAGAACGCTGTTATATTCCGTGCCGGACGCCGTGGCAGGCGCTTCCAACTTGATGGTGAACTTGAACGGCAGGGTCATGTCGCCGCTCGCCACGGTCTTGCTGACGGTCAGGCTGCCCACCTGGGCTGTGTTGGTGAACGCGGCGGTGGCGGTGCTGTCCGCCGGGATGGCGCCTTCCTCGCCGTCGGACGTCGTTTTATAAGGCGGCTGGTTGGCTTCGACCTCCGTCACCTTATACGTCACGCCGGCGGGCAGGTCCTTGATGGTGATGGACTGGTCGTGCCTGAGCTTGATGCTGCCGCCACCTTTGATTGTGACTTTGCCGTCAGTGCCGACAGTCACCGTGCCGCTTGAAGTGGCGCTGCCGGGACCTTTTATCTCGTAGCTGTACTCACCGCTTGTCAGTACAGTGCCGTCGCTGTCTTTCAGCACGATGTTGAAGGTCCAGTCCTTTGTTGTGTCCCCGCCGGTGCCCTGCACTGTCTTGCTGACGGTCAAGCTGCCGGTCTTGCGGGTGTTGGTGAACGACGCTGTTACAACCTTCGCTGTTTCGCCATCGGGCTCCGGGATCATGCCGGTGGCATTGCTGGGCGCAGACGTGTAATTGCCGTCGACATCCTCCGTCACGGTGTAGGACGTCCCGGAGGGCAGGTCTTTTATCTTCAGCGTCTGGCCGTGCTTGAGCTGAACGCTGGCTTCGCCATTTGTAAACGTGACACTATCGTCTTTTGTCTTTGCCGAGTTCTCCCACAGCTCGACGGGATAAATCCCGGACAGGCCCTCGCCGTCGTTCGTTAGCGCAACGTGGAACGTAAACAGCTTATTCTTGTCCCCCGGCGGCGTATCGGCAACCGTCTTGGTCAGGTCCAGCTCACCGAAATTGAATGTGTTCGTGGCGGTGAAGGAGAATGTGATTTTATCGCCTGAACTACCTTGTTCTCCGCTGATATCCACTTTCGTCGCCCCACCGGTGTTGGTCTCCTGCAGGAGAAAGACATAACTGTGATCGGTATTGAAGCCTATAGTGCTTTTCGAGATATCGCTGAAATTGGCGGTACCCGCACCTTTTATCTTAAATTCACAACTGATACTTTCGTGTTCGCCTGAAATATCAATGTTGTTTTTATCTTTGAATCCTAAACCCGTAAGGTCTGTCATGCCTTGGGTAAAGGTCAGATTTTGTACGGGGATGCCGTCTTGTGTAACGGTGACGCCTGTAGGCACATTGAGGGTGCCTGTGCTCGTACTGTCAACATCCACGATGCTGAATTTGAATTCAAATTCTTTCTCGTTTATTTCTTCTTCCTTTGCTTCCTTATTCATCGCGCCCGCGACCTCGACCGCCTTTGTCACAGTAACGCTGATGTCACCCGAGATGACCGTGCCGTTGACCATCACGCCGCCGGCGCCGTAAAGGGCGCTCTTCGTAAAGTTATTGATGATACGGACGCTGTAACCGCTGTCGCCGGCCGCCGTCGTCATGATCCCGGCGTCCGCCACATTGGCCTTGAAGCCCACGGGGTTGGTGTTGGTCTCGCCTTGATAGCTGCCGCCCACAGACGCCGTGGCGATCCCGCTGCGGATGTTGGTCCAGTCGTACTCGCCGGTGCGGGCCGGGTCGCCTTCCAGGTCGGTCCAGTCATAGGGCCGGCCATCGGGTGTGGTGGGGCTCACGTAGAGTTTCGCCGGGGTCTCATGGGTTATGACCGGGTAGTCATAGGGTACGGCCAGGATGTCCATGCCGCTGGTGCCGTTGCCGTAGATCATGGCTCCGTTCTCCGGGTACAGGAACACCTGGGCGTTGGGGCACAGGCCGATGCCGTTGCCCACGGTAGTGCCGTCGGAGCCGCCTTGGACGGAGTTTCCGGTGATCAGGGCGTTATACATGTAGCAGGTGATGTTCTCGCCGATGTACACGCCGCCGGTGTTATAGTGCCTCGTGGGCTCAAGATCGGCGGCCGTGTAGCGCGAGAAATCGGCGTTGCACCAGTTGCCGTCCACGGTGCAGGACAGCAGATGGGCCGTGCCGTAATAGCCCTCGCCCTTCCGGCGGATGGAGAACGCGCCCGCGTTCACGTCGGCGCTGTTGCCCGTGAACGTCGCGTTGCCGGTGACCGTGACCGAGCCGCCGTTCAGGTTGGCCCGGAACGCGCCGCCGGAGCTGCCGGATTTATTGCCGGTGAAGGTGCCGCCGTCGATGGTGATGTTGGCGTCGGGGCCGTCGCCGGGGAAATAGAAGCAGCCGCCGTCGCCGGTCTCGGCGGTGTTGCCCGTAAAGGTGCAGTTCTTGAAAAGGAACTCGCTCTGGGGCGGGAAGCCGCGCCAAACGCCGCCCTGGTTCTTGGCAGAGTTGCCGGTAAAGGTGCTGCTCTCAAAGGTGAACGTCGTGCCCTTGGCGTCCGTCGCCGCATAGAAGCAGCCGCCGTTGTTGCCGCTCCGATTGTTCTCGAACGTGCTGTTGACGATCTTGAATGTGGAGTTGGGGACGTTATACTGCATGACGCCCGCGTTGTCGGCGGCGCCGTTGCCCGAGAAGGTCACACCGTCCACAAGGAATTCATTGATGGCACCCGCGTTGTCCTTGGTGACGTAGACGCAGGGGCCCTTTAGGGCTGTGTTGTTGATGAACTGTGTCCCGCCGCCGATCGTGAATCTGCCGCCCCCGTTCGGCGTTTTTGCAGCATTTGCCCCTTTGTAGATGCCGCCCTCTTTGGCCGCGCTGTTGCCGCTGAAAAAAGCGCCGCTGACGTCGATGACGGAGTTCATGGAAGAGATGAAGGCGATGGACCCATAGGTCTTCGCCGTGTTGCCCGTAAAGGAACCGCCCGTTATGGTCAGGGCAACCGTATCCGCGTCGATGCCGATGCTGAAAGCGCCGCCGCGCTGGGCGCTGTTGCCCGTGAACTGGGCGCTCCCGCCGAGCCGGACCGCAGTGGAGCCCGCGCCGTCCACGTGGAGCGCCCCGCCGTAGGCTTGGTCCGCAGTGGCCGTGTCTGCCGTATTCCAGGAGAACGTACCGCCGTTTACCGACACGGCAGAATCATAAGCGTAAACGCCGCCGCCGCAGATGGCGCTGTTTCCGCTGATCTCGCCGGCGGTCATATCAAAGACGGAGCGGTTCGCCATGAGAACAGCGCCGCCAAGCCCCTGCTTGCCGGCATTTGCTCCGTTATAGGCGAAGCGGATCGCGGTGCCGTATGTCACCTGAGCCAGCGTCGCCTCGTCCTTCGTGGCGGCGTTGTCCCGGATCACGCCGCCGTCGATCGAAATGGCGGAGCCGTCCAGATACACCGCACCGTAAGACGTATTGTTCATCAGCGCCGCGCCGGTGTTCAGCGTGAGGGTAGAACCGCCGCTGGCGGTCACGGTCCGGCCCAGAGTATTGGCCGAAGCGTTCACGGTGACATTCTCCAGCGTCAGGGACGCGCCGCCAGTGAGGACGAACATGTTTTCGCCCTCGCCGGATTTGGTGAGGGTGTAGGGGCCGCCCTCATAAGACCGGATGGTCACGGTCTTGCCGGCAAAGGCGACCGTATCCATGGCCACGCTGTCCGTCAGGATGATGGCGCCGCTGCCGTCCGTCAACTTTTCCGCAGCTTCCTCAATGCTCCCCGCAGTGACGACATCCCCCATGCCCTCCGGGGCATTGGGGACATATATTTCACCAGCATCGCCCGCCGGTGCCGCAGTACGCCGCACCAGCGCCGGCCCCATCACGGAGAAGGAGCCGACAGCGAACGTCACCGTGCCGTCCTCGCCGGTCACCGGCTCCGACGCCAGCCGCTCCACAGAGCCGTTGTCCAGAATATGTACCACGAACCGCTCCGTTACCGTCTCCGGGGCCGCCGCGCCAGGGTCCTCTATGCCGGCCCCCTCTATGGCGCCGGGGTCGGAGATCACAGCGGGGGCCGCCGCACCGTCATCCGCAGCCAGTATGGATGCAAAGGGGTCGGCGGGAAACCGCATGGTCACGGTCACAAGGCCGCCGCGCGGCTCAAGTCTGCCGCCATCCACGGTCGTGAAATAAACATCATAGGGAATAAAGCAGAGCTCATCGCCCTCGGCCAGTCCAAGCTGGGTCCACAGCGCGTCATAAGCCTGGGTGTAAGCCTCGGTGCCCGCCGCGACCGGATCGGCATGGAACAGAGCATCCGCCGGAATACCGCTCTCAGCAGCTGCAACGGCATTGACAGACACACCGTCGGTAGTTTCACAGGTAAAGCTCTGCTCCGCCGGCGCTTCCGTAGGTTCTGCCGTCTCCGTAGGCTCCGCCGTCTCCGTGGGCTCAGCCGTCTCCGTGGGCCCCGCCGTCTCCGTGGGCCCCGCCGTCTCCGTGGGCTCCGCCGTCTCCGTAGGCCCTGCCGTCTCCGTGGGCTCAGCCGTCTCCGTGGGCTCTACAGTCTCCGCTGGACCCGCTGTCGCCATGGGCTCGGTCGTCTCAACAGGCTCCGTTGTTTCGCCAGGCTCAGCCGTCTCCGCAGCATCCGGGGCCTCTGAGGATACAGGCGATCCCGTAGGTGCGGGGGCATCCAAAGCTGCTTCATCTACAGGAGGTTCTGTCGGCTCCGCCCCAGCATCCCGCAGTATCATGCCGGGCGTCATCCCCAGCATCAGCACAAAGCACAAGGTAAACGCCAGGCCCCTGCAGAGCTTATTGACCTTCCCCATCGTGTCGTTCCCCCTTCAGCGTTTAGACTATATCCGCCTTGCATCGCTGTGCGTATTCGCAGCAGACGCCCCGATGCTCTACATCTTATGCATATCGATCGTCTTTTGTCACTCCTGGCCCTTTGGACAGGGATCATCCATCTTAATTACGGAAAGTATCTGCTCAAGATCGCGCTCTTCCACCGCTTCATCCACTTCCAGCACGTTCGCCCCGGCATATCTTTCCGCCATTTTTTCTTCCCCTTCTGACCATTCTTCAGCGGTCTCCGGGTCCTCCTCAACAGAAGAAGACAGCCGCTCGATCGGAAGACTCATAATGCGTTTGTGATAAGCCTCAATGTCCATAGCTTTCTACGGCCGAAGCACGTGAAGCAGGCAGCGACGGTGAGTCCAGCTTACCATAGTACCAATCAAGGAATCCGCTATAAAGCGCCTCCTCGCCTCTCTGCCGGGCGCCTACCGCGTCCTGTATATCCGAAAAGGAACCAAGATAGTAGGTTTTTCCCTTAAACGTGATCTGTGCGCACCATTTGCCTCTGCGCTTATCCCGATACACGCCGCTATACCCGCTGGTGTTGGATCTGATAGGTGCTTTCATCCGGCTCTCTATCATGGTGATGGATGTTCCGTTTATGAGCTTCAGGTTGTTCCTGTAGCTTTCCCTCTGCAAGCACCCGCAGCTGTTGGTGTGGCCCGACAGAAGATTGGACTGGCTCACCACCGTCTGCCGCCCGCAGTCGCATTGGCAGCGCCAGTGGTGCACCCCGCCCTGATGCCCTTCATAGGAGAGCACCACCAGCAGGCCGAAGCGCTGTCCCTCCAGCGCCTTCCTCCGGGGCTGGCGGAGACAGCCGCAGCTCTTTCGGTCCCCTCGGTTCAGCTGCGCAGCGCTCGCCAGGCACTCACCGCCGCAATCGCATCGGCATCGCCACAGAATACATCCGTCAGCGCCGCGCTCTCCAGTAGGCTCAATGCAAGTAAGCCTTCCGTACCGTCTCCCGCTCAGGTCCTTTATGGTCATCTCTCCCGCCACCGATCCAAAAGGCAGAAATGCCCGGTCCTTCAGCTTGAAGACAGTGATCTCCAGCACAAACGTGATATGCCCTTCCGCCACAGCGCTGTCCTCCCCTCAAAGGCAGCGCGGATGGAGAAGTGAGATCATTTTCCGCCGGCCGGGGACATAAGTAAAGTTTATGAACCAAAATCCTGTTGATTTTTGTACGTTGTTTTGCTATAATCCGGTCAACACATTGGGGCGGAAATCTGCGCGATCTGAGGACTTTTCTATATGTTTTCTGTTGGGGACAAAACTTTACTTTGTTCCCCGGTCACAGTTGCGGAAGCCCATTTCAGGAATGTTTTGTGCGCAATGCCAAGGCGTTCCGCTGCTTTTCTGGCTGTGAGCAGCCCCTGTTCCCACTCCCGGAGGACCATTTCAAACGCCTCCGGGCGTTCTTTTGGCCGGCGGCCAAAACGCACGCCTCTTTCCTTTGCCGCCGCTATCCCCTCCGCCTGGCGCTGATGGATGAACTCCCGCTCTGTCTGCGCCACGTAGCTCAGCAGCTGAAGCACAATGTCCGCTATAAGCGTTCCCACGAGATCCCGCCCCTGCCGTGTGTCCAGCAGCGGCATGTCCAGCACGACGATCGCCACTGCCTTTTTCTTGGTCAGCAGCCGCCACTGCTCCAGGATCTCATCATAATTGCGCCCCAGCCTGTCGATACTCTTGATCACCAGGGTATCGCCCGGCTTCATTTTTCGGACAAGGCGGCGATAGGCGGGACGGTCAAAGTCCTTTCCTGACTGCTTGTCTGTGAATACGTTTTCGTCGGCTATGCCAAAATCACGCATGGCTATCCGCTGACGATCCGTATTCTGTTCTTTGCTGGATACGCGAACATAACCGTATGATGTGCTCATATCGTTCCCTCCTGATCTTATTATGCTGAATAGTTTAGAGGAAACCTTGATCGCACTGAAAGTATTTTCTGCTCGGATCTTATCCGGCCACGCGTTCAGAAGCTCCACCTTTGGCGCTTTCTTGAGGCCAAAAGTGCGTTTCAGTCTGTAAGAAACAGTCTTCCATTCCATATATAGGCAATATTGCCTATAACACTATATCCCCATCACAGGCTCCATTCTTACATGAATTACTGCTGCGGCAGACAGCGGATGGCCCAAGGCCACCCGCTGTCGTTTGCATTATGCCAGATGCTGGTATCCTGTTCCAATTCCGTAAGGCAGTTGCCAACTGTTCGTTTTTCGGGGTCATACTGTCTTACGAAGCGCGCCCATCAGAGGGAGCTTTTAATAAGGTGCGGCTGAAGCCGCCTTCCCTTTTCACAAGGGGGCTTTTTAATATCCTCACAAACTACTACAATAGTGTTGACAAGTCCAAACTATTGTGATAGTATGATGACACAAACTATTGCAATAGTTTCAGAAAGGAAGCGGATACATATGGCAATCAAGCTGTTCGATTCGGAGCTGAAGGTGATGGACGTGCTCTGGAGCCGGGGGGATACCACCGCCAAGGAGATCTCCAACATCCTGAAGGACTCCGCCAGCTGGAACATGAACACCACCTACACGGTCATCAAAAAGTGCGTGGCCAAGGGCGCCATAGAGCGCACCGAGCCCAATTTTATGTGCCACGCCCTCATCACCAAGGACGCCGTCCGGGCGGCGGAGGCCAGCGAGCTGATGACGAAGCTGTTCGACGGCTCCCCCGACCTGCTGTTCGCCTCCCTGTTGGGAGGCCGGACCCTGACCCGGGAGCAGATCGACCGGCTCCGGGCCTGGATCGACCAGCAGGAGTGAGACCATGAGCCTGCTTGCCATGAGCTTGGCCGGGGGTCTGATCGTTCTGGCCGCACTGCCCATCCGGGCCCTGGGCCGGGACCGGCTGCCGGGGTGGACCTTCACGGCCCTGTGGACCCTGGCGGTCCTGCGGCTGACGGTACCCGTGCGCCTGCCCTTCCGGCTGAGCGTCTGGGCCCTGGTCCGCCGGGCCGTACCCCACATCGCCGGGGGCGTCCCGCCCATCCCCGCCGCTGTCACGACGGGCGGACAGACCACAGCTAATACGGTTGACATAATTCAAAAGCTCCCCCTCCCGGACAAGGGCGTGCCCTTCCCCACTGTGACGGTCATCTGGGCGGCGGGTGCGGCGCTGTGCGCGCTGGCCTTTGCCCTCGTCTATATCCGAGGCCGCCGGACATTCCGGACCGCCCTGCCGGCGGACAGCGCCTGGCTCAGGGACTGGCTGGACGCCCATCCCCTCCGGCGGAGGATACAGATCAAGATCTCCGACCGGATCGCCGCGCCGCTGACCTACGGGGTGCTGCGGCCTGTGATCCTGCTGCCCAAGGGGCTGGACACAGAGGACGGGGCGGCGCTGGGGTTCGTGCTGGAGCATGAGCTGGCCCACATCCGCCGGTTCGACGGGGCGCGCAAGCTGGTCCTGGCGGGGACGGCGTGTCTGCACTGGTTCAACCCCCTGGCGTGGACCATGTTCGTGCTGGCGGGCCGGGACATGGAGCTTTGCTGCGACCAGGCGGTGCTCCGGGCCCTGGGGCCGGACAGCCGGCGGGAATACGCCCGGACCCTGCTCTCCATGGAGGAGGTCCGGGGCGGTCTGGGGAGCCTGACCAGCGGATTTTCCAAAAACGCTATCGAGGAAAGGATACATTCCATTATGAAAAATCAGAAGAGATCGTTTTTGAGCGCAGTCCTGGCCCTGGCGCTGGTGCTGGGGACAGGGGCAGCCTTCGCCACCGCCGCGCCGGAGGATGAGCCGGAAGAGCCCTCCCCCACCGTTTTCTCCGGCGACGTGATGCAGTCCCAGGACGGGAAGACGCTCTACGTCTTCACCGCCGAGGGCGAGCCCGTGACCATGACCCAGGAGGAGTACCGGCTCCTGTTCACCGACCCGGCGGAGGTGGAGTGGTGGACCGCGGAGGAATACGAGACCTGGCTGGAGCAGGAGAAGAAGGACCTGCAGGACTGCCTGGGCCAGCGGGCCTGGACCAACACTGACGGCTGGTTCACCTGGACCCAGGAGAAGATCGACGAGACCATCGGGCTGTACGAGCAGGTGCTGGAGGACATCCGGGACGGCCTGCTGGTGTCCAGGACCGTGGACGGCCGGGCCGACGCCATGCTGATGCAGGGCAGCGGGCAGCAGCTGTACTCCGCCGAAGAGGGCATGGTGATGTACCTATTCAACGAGGACGGCGACTGGACCTCGCCGGACCTGTACCGGGGCTATTCCTACGTCTTCAACGACGGGGACAGCCAGACCACCGTCGGCCCCTATGACACCCCGGAGGAGCTGCGCTCGGCCCTGGAGGACGAGGCAGACGCCCGTGTGGCGGACGGCCGTCTGAGCGAGGAGGAAGCCCGGGAGCTCCTGGAGAGCTTTGACCCCGTCCCCGGGGGCCAGCAGATCTTCACGCCCGGCGGCAGGACCGCGTACAGCTTCCACGGCGGGTCCGGCGGGGAGCAGACGGTGGACCAGGGGCTCTATACCATAGAAACGACCCTGACGGACGAGCTGCAGGAGCAGCTGGAGGCGTTGGACGCCGCCCTGGAGCCCTATCGGCCCTTCGGCATCCGGTACAGCTACAGCGTGCCCGACGGCGAGTTCACCATGCGCTGGAACGGCCGGGAGGTCCGTGGCATCGTGGACGAGACGGCCGGGGTCTGGATCACGGTCCATTCCGGGCTGGACGCTTACAGCGACGACGCGGTGGAGCTGTTCGCCGTGTACACGGACGGGGAGCTGACCGGCCTGCGCCTGCCCACCCAGGCGGAGCAGGAGGAATACACCGCCCTTCGCCGGGAAGCTGGCGACGCGGCCGCAGCCGCAGCGGCGCTGGAGGCGCTCACGAAGGAGCAGGCGGAGACGGAAGCGCGGCTTGCCGAACAGGTGCGCGCGGCCGACTCGCAGGCGGAGGAAGCGCGCCGGATGGAGCGGCAGGCCCGGACCGCCCGGCAGGATGAACAGCTGCAGGCGGCAGAGAGAGCGATGATGCAGACGGAGCAGGCACTGCGGCTGGCCCAGCTGGACGCCCTCCGGGCGGAGGCGGAGAACGCCGAGCCGTGAATTGGGCAGACAACAGAAAAACCTCCCCTGAGCCATACGGCTCAGGGGAGGAGCTTCTATATCGCCGTCAGGCGATACTTTGTTGAACGCCTCCCCTGTGCAAGGGGAGGTACCGAGCGAAGCGAGGCGGAAGGGTTGTTACCAGTCCTGGAAAACACCCCAGCCTGGTAACAATCCCTCAGCCTCCGGCTGCTATGGGGCCCCCAACAGGCACGCCTGCCTGTTGGGGAAAAGGTGCGGCTATCGCCGCGCTCCATTCACGCGATGCGCTTGTGGGGGCCGTCGCCGCCAGACCGGTCCCGGCGGCGGAGCAGCCGCAGCACGCCGCCTTTTTCCCGGGCCATGGCCCGCTCCATGCGCTGGTAGCCGTCCTTGTTCCGGCGGAGCCGGCGGATGCACAGCGCGCAGGCCGGGATCAGAAACAGGTCCGCGCAGACCCATGCCGCAGGGGAGGCAAAGCACGCCGCGCCATACCCGAACACGGGCACGAACCAGTGCCCTACCACCGCCCGGGCGATCATCTCCAGCACGCCGGACAAAATGGCCAGCACGCTGTAGCCCATCCCCTGGATGGAGAACCGGACGATGTTCACCAGCGCCAGCGGGAAGAAAAAGCCCGTACCGGTCCGGACGAACCGGCTCACCAGGCTCACCAGCACCGGAAGCTGCGCGCCCTCGTCGGCGTCGATGAACCACATGGCGCACGCCGGGGCAAAGGCCAGCATGGCGCTAAAAGCCAGCAGCGAATAGACCAGCCCCAGCATCGAGCAGTCGAAAATGCCCTTGCCCAGCCGGTCCAGCTTCCCCGCGCCCACGTTCTGGCCGCAGTAGGTGGCCATGGCGGCGCCCATGGCGTCAAAGGGACAGGCGATAAAACCGTACAGCTTGGACCCGGCGGCGGTGGCGGCTACATAGAGACTGCCCAGGCCGTTGACGGCGGACTGCAAAACGATCGAGCCCACGGCCGTCACGGAGTATTGCAGCCCCATGGGCACCCCCATGGCGCACAGGTCCCCGCACAGCTTTCTGTCCAGGCCCCGTTCCTCCCGGCTGATGCGCAGGATCGGGAACCGGCGGCGCACATACCACAGGCACGCCAGACCAGACACGGTCTGGGAGATCACCGTGGCCAGCGCCGCCCCGGCCACGCCCATGCCGCTCCAGAGGATCAGCGCCACGTCCAGCACGATGTTCAGGATCGAGGACAGCGCCAGGAAATATACCGGCGTCCGGCTGTCCCCCAGGGAGCGGATGACGCCCGCCAGCAGGTTATAAAGATACGTGGCCGGGATGCCGGCGAAGATGATGAAGATATAGCGGTAGGAGTCTGCGAAAATGTCCTCCGGCGTGTGCATGGCCGCAAGGATACGCCGGCACAGCAGACAGGTGGCCGCCGTTATCACCAGCGCAAACGCCACGGACAGATACACGGCGTTGGCCACATACCGGCGCATGGTCCCGTGCTCCCCCGCGCCCATCTCCCGGGCCACGGGGATGGCGAAGCCGCTGCACACGCCCATGCAGAAGCCGATGATGAGAAAGCTGATGGACCCGGTGGCGCCCACCGCCGCCAGAGCCCTGGCCCCCAGCAGCTTGCCCACGATCATGGTGTCCACCATGCTGTACATCTGCTGGAACAGCAGCCCGAACAGCGTAGGGACCGCAAAGCCCAGGATGAGCTTCATGGGGCTTCCCGTTGTCAGATCCTTCGTCATGAGACACAACGCCTCCCTTTCTCGATGCAGGCACATTATAGTCACCGCTTTTCCGGATTTCCAGCGCAAAAATACATGATTTTTCCCGTCCTCTCCCCGTCCGATTTGAGCACTATGGCGCACATGCAAAAAATCGCGCAAAAGACATCCTTCGCGCCTCCCGCGCCGGGCGGAAAGATCCTCGTGCTGCCGCCCGGAAGGGTCCTTTCCTTTCGCCGGTATAGCAGCATCGCCAAAAAGTGAGTTGATAATTTGGATAGTATTCCCCCTTGACGGCCTGTAAGAATTTGGTGTATATTCACAACATGAACTCCTGGAATCGTTCCCGGGAATGTTTCCGGTAAGGTTTCCAGCATCTGGAGCGAGGAGGGAGCGGCCCTTGACCATCAAAGATATCGCGGCCTATTGCGACGTGAGCGTCAGCACGGTGTCGAGGGTCCTGAACGACCATCCGGACGTGAGCCCCCAGGTGCGGGAGCTGGTGAACGAGGCCATCCGCAAGTTGCACTACGTGCCCAACAACAGCGCCCGGTCCCTGGTGAGCAGCCGCTCCACCGCCATCGGCGTGGTGTCCAGAGGCGTGGACAACCCCTTCCTCTCCTCCCTGATCCGGGTCCTGAGCCGGGAGATCCACGACCGGGGATACACCATGGTCCTGCACCAGATCCCCACCCAGGCGGACGAAGTCCAGGCCGCGGCCATGCTGGAGCGGGAGAAAAAGCTGCTGGGCGTGATCTTCCTGGGGGGCCGGTTCAACTACACCGAGGATGAGCTGCGGCAGCTGACCGTGCCCTTCGTGTGCTGTACATACACCAACACCTTCGGGGACCTGCGGGAGGACGCCTATTCCTCCGTCAGCATCCGGGACGAGGCCGAGGCCGGCAGAGCCGTCCGCCACCTGGTGGACCACGGCCACCGGCGCATCGCGGTGGTGCTGGACGACCCGGCGGACAACTCCATCGGCCAGCTCCGGTTCCAGGGCTACCGGCAGGCGCTGGAGGCATGCGGCATCGCCTATGACCCGGCCCTGGCCGTGATCACGGGGGATTACGACATGGGCGCGGTCTACGCGGGCGTGTGCGCCCTCATCGACAGCGGCGCCGAGTTCACAGCGCTTCTGGCCATCTCCGACGCGCTGGCCATCGCGGCCATCAAGGCATTGACCGACCGGGGCCTGTCGGTGCCGGGGGACTGCTCCGTCATCGCCATCGACGGACTGGAGATCTCCCGCTACACCGTCCCCACCCTGACCACCCTGTGCCAGCCGGCGGAGGATATGGCCCGGGAGAGCGTGGAGATGCTCGTGTCTCTCATCGAGGGCACCGGCTCCCACCGCCACATGCTCGTGCAGACCACCCTCCGGCCCGGAGGCTCCGTGGCCCGGCGGGCGGAATAAAAAGATCACTTCGGCATCGCCGTGTGAAATATTTTTTTGAAAGGAACACAACCCCCTGAAAAAAGCGCTTGCACTTCTCCTTGCCCTGGTCATGTGCCTGAGCCTTGGCGCCGCGGCCTTCGCCGACGACGCTGGCTCCGTGTACTACCTGAACTTCAAGCCCGAGGCCGATCAGGCCTGGCAGGACCTGGCCGCCAAGTACACCGAGGAGACCGGCGTCGAGGTGAAGGTCGTCACCGCCGCCTCCGGCACCTACTCCGACACCCTGACCGCCGAGATGGCCAAGACCGAGGCCCCCACCATCTTCAACATCGGCAACAAGTCCGGCATCACCGACTGGGGCGACTACGCTCTGGACCTGACCGACACCAGCATCTACGCTGAGCGCATCAACGACGACTACGTCCTGTTCGACGACGCCGGCGTCCCCAAGGCTCTTGGTTACTGCTACGAGTCCTTCGGCATCATCGTGAACACCGCTCTTCTGGAGCAGGCCGGCCACTCCCTGGATGAGATCACCGACTTCGCCTCCCTGAAGGCCGTCGCCGACGACATCCACGCCAACGCGGACACCCTGGGCTTCGACGCCTTCTCCGCTCCCGGCCTGGACGGCTCCTCCTCCTGGCGGTTCTCCGGCCACCTGGCCAACATCCCCCTGTACTATCAGTACAAGGACGCCGGCCTGACCGTGGGCTCCCTGCCCGCTGAGATCACCAGCGACTACCTGGACAACTACCGCAACATCTGGGATTTGTACATCACCGACACCGCCGCCGATCCCACCAGCCTGTCCACCTCCACCGGCGACGAGTCCGAGGCCGAGTTCGGCGAGGGCAAGGCCGTGTTCTATCAGAACGGCGACTGGGAGTATGCCAACCTGACCGGCAACTTCGGCATGGACCCCGAGACCCTGGCCATGATCCCCATCTACTGCGGCGTGGACGGCGAGGCTGACGCGGGCCTGAACTCCGGCACCGAGAACTGCTGGGCCATCAACGCCAAGGCCGACGAGGCCGACATCCAGGCCTCCATCGACTTTTTGACCTGGGTCGTCACCTCCGAGGAAGGCACTGCCATGCTGGCGGAGCAGTTCAGCGGCATCCCCTTCCAGCACGCCGCTGCCGGCGCCAATGTGTTCGGCGCTGACGCCAAGGAGTACGCCGAGGCCGGCAAGTACACCATGTTCTGGGCCTTCAACGACACCCCCAACGTGGACAGCTGGCGCGCCACGGTGGTCACCGCTCTGGCCGCTTACTCCGCCGATCCCTCCGACGCCAACTGGGAGCAGGTCGTCTCCGCGTTCGTGGACGGCTGGGCCATCGAGTACGCCGCCGTGAACGGCTGAGTTTTCTCTGATCTTTCCCTGACGCAAATTTGCAAGGGCGGGCGTTTCGCCCGCCCTTGTCCTTAAAATGCGCGTTTCCCAAAATTTCCCACAGAAAGCGAGGGACGACCCACTTGAAAAAGAAGAAACGCGACGCCTCCGCCCTGAGCAGCGAGCTGATCCGCCGGCCCATCCGCCGGTGGTTCCCGGTGTTTCTGCTGCCCACGCTCATCTGCTTCTGCATTGGCTTCCTCTGGCCCTTCGTCCAGGGCATCTATCTGTCCTTCTGCAATTTCAACACCCCCAAGGACGCCCAGTGGGTGGGGCTGTCCAACTACGCGAAGGCCTTCCGGGACGCGGGCTTCGTCCACGCGTTCAAAAATACCGCCCTGTTCGCCATCGTGTCCATCGTCCTCATCAACGTGGTGGCGTTCACCATCGCCTACGCCCTCACCCAGAGGATGCGGGGCTCCAATATCTTCCGCACCATCTTTTTCATGCCCAACCTGATCGGCGGCGTGGTCCTGGGCTACATCTGGTCCATGATCTTCGACGCCATTTTGAAGCGCTACAGCACCTATCTCACCGCCAACGCCACCTACGGCTTCTGGGGTCTGGTGATCCTGGTGGCCTGGCAGCAGATCGGTTACATGATGATCATCTACATCGCGGGGCTCCAGGCGGTGCCCGACGACATGCTGGAGGCCGCCAAGATCGACGGGGCCAACAAGCGCCAGAGCCTGTTTCGGGTCATCATCCCCAACGTGATGCCCTCCATCACCATCTGCATGTTCCTGACCCTGACCAACTCCTTCAAGCTGTTTGACCAGAACCTGGCCCTCACCGGCGGCGCTCCCTCCGTGATCATGAACGGCGCCAAGGTGAACATGACCGAGCTTCTGGCTTTGAATATCTACTCCACCTATAACATCAACAAGAACTGGCACGGCGCGGCCCAGGCCAAAGCGGTGGTCTTCTTCATCCTGGTGGCCTCCCTCGCCCTCGCCCAGCTCTCCGCAACGCGCAAAAGGGAGGTGCAGCAGTAATGAAACAGCGCTATTCCCGGGGCAGCAGCCTGCTCACGGCCGTTTTCATCGTCGTGGGCCTTCTCTGGATCGTGCCCATCATCGCCGTGGCCGTCAACGCCTTCAAGACCAACGCCGCCGTGAACCAGAACGCCTTCGCCCTGCCCAATGCCGAGACCTTCGTGGGCTTCGACAACTTCGTCAAGGGCATGACCTTCGGCAACTATCCCTTCTGGAAATCGGCGGGCTACAGCCTGTTCATCACCCTGGCCTCCACGGCGCTGATCCTCATCTGCACCTCCATGGCGGCCTGGTACATTTCCAGGGTCGGCAGCACCTTTACAAAGGTGGTATACTATCTGTGCATCTTCTCCATGGTGGTGCCCTTCCAGATGGTCATGTTCACCCTGTCCACCACCGCGGACACCCTGAAGCTGAACACCCCTTGGACCATCCCCATCATCTACCTGGGCTTCGGCGCGGGGCTGGCGGTGTTCATGTTCACCGGGTTCGTGCACAGCATCCCCCTGGAGATCGAGGAGGCCGCCGTCATCGACGGATGCAGCCCCCTGCGCACCTACTTCTCCGTAGTCTTTCCCATGCTCAGACCCACCATGATCTCCGTGGGCGTGCTGGAGATCATGTGGGTGTGGAACGACTATCTGCTGCCCTATCTGGTGCTGGACCGGACCAAGTACATGACCATCCCCATCCATATCCAGTACCTGAAGGGAAGCTACGGCTCCGTGGACCTGGGCGCCACCATGGCCCTGATCCTGCTGAGCATCATCCCCGTGGTCGTGTTCTACCTCACCTGCCAGAAGCACATCATCAAAGGCGTGGCGGCAGGCGCCGTGAAAGGATAACAGTCTTATGGAGCGCGCAGCAGGCATCCTGCTTTCCGTATCGTCCCTCCCCTCTCCCTACGGCATCGGCACGCTGGGACAGGCGGCCTATGATTTCATCGACTTTCTGGCGGAGGCCGGTCAGAAATACTGGCAGATGCTCCCGGTGGGACCCATCAGCTACGGGGACTCCCCCTACCAGTCCTTCTCCGCCTTCGCCGGCAACCCCTACTACATAGACCCGGACCTTCTCATCGCGGACGGGCTTCTCACCGAATCCGAGGCCGGGGCCCCCTATTGGGGGTCAAACCCCGGCCGGGTGGACTATGGCGCGGTCTACGCCAGCCGCTTCACCCTGTTGGAGAAAGCCTTTGAACGTGGCTGGGACCGGGACCGGCAGGCCGTGGACGCATTTCGGGAGAAAAACCGCGAGTGGCTGGCGGACTACGCCCTGTTCATGGCTCTGAAGCGCCATTTTGACATGGCCCCCTGGACCGCCTGGCCCGACGGGGACATCCGGCTGAGAAAGCCCGGAGCCGTGGAGGTCTGGACGGACCGGCTGGACCGGGACGTGCGGTTTTTCACCTACCTGCAATACCTCTTCCAAAAGCAGTGGGACGCCCTCAAGGCCTACGCGGCGAGCAAAGGCGTGGCCGCCATCGGGGACCTGCCCATCTATGTGGCGCTGGACTCCGCCGACGTGTGGGCCAACCCGCGCAGCTTCCTCCTGGACGAGGAAAACGTGCCCACCTCGGTGGCCGGGGTGCCCCCCGACGCCTTCACCGCCGACGGTCAGCTCTGGGGCAACCCCATCTACGACTGGAAGGCCATGCAGACCGACGGGTTTTCCTGGTGGGAGGCCCGGATGCGCAGCACCCTGGAGCGGTTCGACGTGGCCCGGCTGGACCACTTCCGGGGGCTGGAGAGCTATTGGGCGGTGCCCTACGGGGACCCCACCGCCGCCACCGGCCACTGGGAGCCGGGACCCGGCGCGGCCTTCGTGCGCATGCTCCATGAGAAGTTCCCGGACAGCTTCATCATCGCGGAGGACCTGGGCTATATCACGTCGGAGGTCCGCGCGCTGCTGGAGCTGAGCGGCTTTCCGGGCATGAAGGTGCTGGAGTTCGCCTTCGACCACCGGGAGCCCAGCGACAACATGCCCCACCGGTGCCCGGTCAACAGCGTGTGCTACACCGGCACCCACGACAACTCCACCCTCCGGGGCTGGATCGCCGACACGGACCCCAAGGACCTGGCCGTGGCCAGGGCGTACCTGGGCCTCAACTGGGAGGAGGGGTACAGCTGGGGTCTGCTCCGGGGCGGCATGGGCTCGGTGTCCCGGCTGTTCGTGGCCCAGATGCAGGACTACCTGGACCTGGACGATACCGCCCGGATGAACCGGCCCGGCAATCCGGTGGGCAACTGGCAGTGGCGTCTGCTCCCCGGCCAGGCCACCCCGGCCCTGGCGGAGAAGATCCGAAAACTCACAAGGCTGTTTGAGCGGTAGTCGCATGATGCAGAACGCGCCGCCCGCGGGAAGACCCCGCGGGCGGCGTTTTTCGTTTTTCATTTATAATTCCGGCTCGCGTAGGGGATCTCCTCCACCCCGGCCAGGGCGTTGAGCTTTAAGGCCAGCCGGAAAAAGTACCCGCTCAGCAGATTGGCCGTGTCGATCAGCGCCGGCGGCACGCTGTGCCCCTGTTGGGCGTGGCGGTAGATGAGCCGCACCAGGCGCTTGGCGTCCACCCGCAGGATGTGTGCGGTGCAGGCCGCCTGGCACCCCTGGGTCAGTACGAACAGGCCGCACCGGCCGGCGCACTCCCGCTCCAGCCGCTCCGTCGCCGCCTTCAGCCGGGTGATCTCCGCCTCCGTCACGGAGAAGAACGTCCGCAGCGTGGGGTTAATGTTGTAGATGAGCTCGCACACCCACAAAAGCTCCTCCCGCAGGGCCGGGTCCTCCACCTGGGCCCGCAGCAGGCCGGTCCGGCTGGCCATGGCGTCGGTCAGCAGCTCAAAATCGCAGCGCAGATCGTCGCTCTCGTCGCTCAGAAACGGGTACGCCTCATAGGGGCTCCGGTATAGCTCCATGGTCTATTCCTCCCAGCGTCTCAGATTTTCCCGCATGTATCCGGCCACGTCCAGGCCGTATACCCGGTTCAAAAGGGCCCGGTCCAGCTCCCGGGGCGGGCAGTCCGCCTGTACGGCCCCGTCCTCCATCACCAGCACCCGGCTGGCGAAGCCCAGGGCCAGGTTCACATCGTGGAACACCCCCGCCACGCACCGGCCCCCCTGCTCTGTCCAGGCCTTCAGGCCCTCCGTCAGCTCCACCTGGTACTTCAGGTCCAGGTGGTTGGTGGGCTCATCCAGCAATATCACCGCCGGGTCCTGGGCGAAGGTCCGGGCCAAAAATACCCGCTGCAGCTGCCCGCCGGACAGCGCCGTCACCGGCCGGTCCCGCAGCGCCCACAGGCCGGTCCGCTCCAGGCTCTCCCGGACGGCCCTCCGGTCCTCCCCGCTGTCCCGGTCCAGCAGCCGCCGCTCCCGGCGGGCGTACCGGCCCATGGACACCGTCTCATAGACCGTGTAGGAGAAGTACACCGGCGCAAGCTGGCTCATGAGGGCCACCCGGCGGGCAAGCTCCCGGCGGGACAGCTTCTCCGCGTCCGTGCCGCAGACGGTCACGGTCCCCTCGTGGGGCAGCAGCCCCGCCAGGGCCCGCAGCAGCGTGGTCTTGCCGCAGCCGTTGGGACCCAATATGCAAAGCCGCTCCCCGGCGCTCACCGCGAAGGACACGTCCTTCACCACCGGCGCGCCCCCATAGCCGCAGGTGAGATGTTCCGCGCTCAGCATCCCCTGTCCCTCCTTCCGCCCGCAAAGTAGACATACAGGAAAAAGGGAGCGCCCAAAAGGGCCGTGATGGAGCCGATGGGGATCTCCCGGGGCGGGGTCAGGGTCCGGGCCGCCAGGTCGCACAGCACCATGAAGGTCCCGCCGAACAGGGCGCCGGCCGGCAGTACCCGCCGGTGTGCGGCCCCGAAGAACCGCCGGACCACATGGGGCGCGATCAGGTCCACGAAACCAATGATGCCCACAAAGGCCACCGCCGTGCCCGTCAGCACCGCCACCGCCCCGATCAGCAGTATCTTGCACCGGCGCAGGTCCACGCCCATGGCCTGGGCCTGTTCCTCCCCGAAGGTCATGGCGTCCATCTCCGGGGCGTACCGGGCAAACAGCGCCAGGGCCAGCGCCGTCGCCGGCCCCAGCACCCACACCGCTGGCCACTCCCGCATGGAGAAGCTGCCCAGCTGCCACAGGTTGATGCGCTGGGCGTAGGCCGGGGACAGGGTGCCCAGAAGGCTCATGACGGCGTTGAAGAAAAGACTGGCCACCATGCCGATGAGCACCACGGTGACGTTGCCCATGGCCCGGTCGATGCGCCCGGCGATCCACAGCACCAGCAGCACGGTCCCCAGCCCGAAGGCGAGGCTCACCGCCGGTAGCGCCAGCATCCCGGCGGTCCCGGCGGCAAAGCCCGTCACGATGACGATGGCCGCCCCCAGACCCGCCCCGGAGGACACCCCCAGTCCAAAGGGAGAGGCCAGGGGATTTTGCAGCACCGACTGCATGACCGTGCCGGACATGGCCAGAGCCGCCCCGGTCAGAAACGCCAGCAGCACCCGGGGCAAGCGCATATCCAGCACCATGGCCGGATATACGCCGTTCATCCCATCCCGGAGGGCCGTCCCGAAAAGGCGGTTGGCCAGGATGGACCCCACGTCGCCCAGGGGGATATGGACGCTGCCGACGGCCACGCCGGCCGCCATGCTGAGGGCCGCCAAGGCCGCCAGCAGCGCCATTTTTGCCCCCGTCTTCACTGGGCGAAGATCTCCGGATACACCGCCTGGCCCATCTGCTCCAGGGCGGTCACGATGTTCTGGTTGGGCAGAGACGAGGCCATGTTGTCGATATAATAGACCTGCTCCCCCGCCACGGCGGTCATGCCGGCCCAGCCGTCCCGGCTCAGGATCTCGCCCACGGGATCGTCGATGTAGTTGACGTTGGTCAGGATCACGTCCGGGTCGGCGGCCACCACGGTCTCCGGCTCTACGCCAAGCCAGCCCTCCTGGTCCGCCAGGATGTTCTCCGCGCCGATGATTTCCAGCATCTCGTTCATGTAGACCCCCGTGCCGAAGCTGTACATATAGGGCGCGGCGGAGATCTCAAAATAGACGGTCTTTCTGTCCTCCTGGGGCACCGACGCGCCCAGCTCGGCAATGCGGTCCAGCTCGGACTGCATGTCCGCCACGAGCTGCTCCCCGGCCTCGGTCTCATCCAGGACCGCCGCCACGAAGGCAATGTCGTCCTGGATGCCCCGGATGGTGTCGCTGTTGGGCACGCAGGCCACGCACACCCCCAGGTCCGTCAGCTGCTGGAAGGGGCTCTCCTGGTCGTACAGGGACATGTTGCTCACCAGCACCAGGTCCGGCTCCAGGGCCGCCAGCCGCTCCATGTCGGGGCTGACCAGGTCGAACACCGGGGCCTCCGGGTCCAGGCCCTCCAGACCCTCGCAGTTGGTGTCATAGCCCACGATCTGGTCCCCATGGCCCAGGGCCAGCACCATTTCGGCCAGCGACGGGGCCAGCACAACGATAGACCCGATCTCGTCCGGCACCGTGATCGGCGCGCCGCTGGGGTCCTCGGTGGGCTTCGGGTCCTTCTCTTCCTCCGCCCCCAGGGCGGACGCGCCCAGGCTCACCAGCAGGATGAGAGCCAGCGCAAACGCAAGTAACTTCTTCATACGCATTTCCTCCTGAAAAATGATTTTTCGCCCCGGAAAAACAGAACACCTTTCAAATTCCTGAAAGGTGTTTGCTGCATACCTCGACCTGCGGCGCTCGGGGCCTGCTTCCCCTTCGCCGCGGCACAAATGCGCAAACCCATCCATCGTGGACCTGCACAGGACAGCTCAGCATTCCGACTTAGCGCCAAATGGCACATTACGGTGGCGGGACCGCGGAGGAATCGCACCTCCATTCCCTGACAGACGACTGCCCGTAGAACGTATTCTGTTTTTCCGGAGATGCTGAAAACAGCGCCGGTCCGCGTCTGTCGGACCGGCGCTGTTCCATTTTATGGCATAGCCTGACGCTTGTCAAGAGGTCTTGCTTTTCTTCGGCTCGCTCTTCAGCCAGCCGCCCAGGGCCCGCAGCAGCACCGCCGCCGCCAGCACTCCCAGCAGGGATATCTTCCCCTGCATGGTGCTCACCGCCGGCAGGAAGAACCCCAGGTAGGGCACCGAACGGGT
>CANPXZ010000017.1 GCA_947587485.1 uncultured Oscillospiraceae bacterium
TCTCCCCAAAAGGCAGGCATGCCTTTTGGGGACCCCAAGGGGCGCTGACAGCCCCCTCGTCAGAGGGGGCCGGATTCGTTACACTGGCCTGAGATCGCGCCCCTCGTCAGAGGGGGCCAAGTAAAGGAAGGAGATGGAAGCCATGGAGCAGAACAAGGACTTTCTCGGCACGGAGCCCATCGGGAAGCTGCTGTTCAGGCTGGCGGTGCCCACGGTCATCGCCCAGCTGATCAACATGCTCTACAACATCGTGGACCGGATCTACATCGGCCACATGCCCGGCGACGGCAGCCTGGCCCTCACCGGCGTGGGGGTGTGCCTGCCCATCATCCTGATCGTGTCCGCCTTCGCGGCGCTGGTCAGCTCCGGCGGCGCGCCCCGGGCCTCCATCTTCATGGGCAAGAACGACATGGACGCCGCCGAGAAGACCCTGGGCGGCTGCTTTACGCTGCAGGTGGTCATCTCCGCAGTGCTCACCGTGATCCTTCTCATCTGGAACCGGCCTCTGCTGCTGGCCTTCGGCGCCAGCTCCAACACCATCGACTACGCCACCCGCTATATGCGCATCTACGCCGTGGGCACCGTCTTCGTCCAGCTGACCCTGGGCATGAACGCCTTCATCACCGCCCAGGGCAACGCCAAGATCGGCATGCTCACCGTGCTCATCGGGGCGGTGTGCAACATCGTGCTGGACCCGGTGTTCATCTTCCTGTGCCGCATGGGCGTTCAGGGCGCGGCCTTGGCCACCATATTGTCCCAGGGCATCTCCTGCGTGTGGTGCGTGAGCTTCCTGCGGGGGAAAAAGACCCTGCTCCGGCTCCGGCCCGCCAACATGCGCCTGACGCCCTCGGTGGTGCTGCCCTGCGTGGCCCTGGGCCTGGCCACCTTCGTCATGCAGAGCAGCGAGAGCGTCATCTCCGTATGCTTCAACGCCTCCCTTCTCAAGTACGGCGGGGACATCGCCGTGGGGGCCATGACCATCTGCACCAGCGTGATGCAGTTCGCCATGATGCCCATGCAGGGCCTGTCCCAGGGGGCCCAGCCCATCTCCAGCTTCAACTTCGGCGCCGGCAACGCGGACCGGGTGAAAGGGACCTTCCGGCTGCTGCTGACCTGCTGCGTCACCTTCTCCACCGCCCTGTGGCTGGGCATGATGCTGCTGCCCCGGGCTTTCGCCTCCATCTTCACCTCCGACGCCGCCCTCATCGACTTTGCCGTGGGCGCCATCCGCATCTACTGCGCCGGTATCTTCGTGTTCGGCATCCAGATCGCCTGCCAGATGACCTTCGTGTCCCTTGGCAACGCCCCCTGCTCCGTGATCGTGGCGGTGGTGCGCAAGTTCGTGCTGCTCCTGCCGCTCATTTACATCATGCCCCGCCTGGTGTCCGACCAGACTATGGGCGTGTACCTGGCCGAGCCGGTGGCGGACGTGACTGCCGTGACCTTCACCACCATTTTGTTCTTCTTCCAGTTCAGAAAGGCGATGAAAAAACTGGAGGAGGAACAAGATAGCTAGTTTTCTCTCCCCCAGTCAGCGCGGAGCGCTGACAGCCCCCTCGTCAGAGGGGGCCTTTAAAAAAGGAAAACCATATAAAAAGCCTCCCTCTGACGAGGGAGGTGGCGCGGCGCAAGCCGCGTCGGAGGGAGAGATACTTTAAGTAAAAGGAGGCCGGATATGGCGCGCTTCAGACGTTTGGGCCGGTACCAAAAGGGCATGCTGCTCTTCATGGCCGCCATGACGCTGGTCTTTGCGGTCATCTATTCCATGACCATCTCAAAAACAGGGTTTGCGTATAAGGGCGCGGTCCTGGCCCGGAGCGAGGAAAACGGCGATACTGTGTATTCCGGCCAGGTCCGGGGCCAATCCGCCCGCTTTACCGTCCACGAGGACGGGACGGTGGAATTCCAATGCGGCGATAAGACCTACGGCCCCTATACCGCCCGGGAGGACCCGTCCGCCATCCCGGAGGACAACGCGATGGGCCCTTCCATGACCGGCATAGAGCTTCGCCGGGGAGAAGACGTCCTTTTTCGCGGCGGCGTGATGGACAGCGGAGACAGCCGCTGGCTGTTCAACGAGGACGGAAGCTGGGCGGACCTGGACATTGTGACGGTGGGCGGCGGGGCCGAAAGGGATGACATCGACCCCCTGGAGCCCTCCGCTGCCGAACTGCTGGACCTGATGGCCGGCCCGGAGCTGACCCACAAGGGCCAATGGCTGGCCTGGTTCAGCGGCGCGGTGGTCTGCGTCCTCAACGTGCTCACCATGCTGTTTGCCGATGAGCTTTTCCGCTGGAGTATGTCCTTCCGTATCCGCAACGCGGACCGGGCGGAGCCCTCCGAATGGGAGATTGCGGGAAGAAACATCAGCTGGACGGTCCTGGCGCTGATGGCGCTGGTGATCTTCCTCGCCGGCCTGCAATGATGGCCCGGCACGACGACTTTTTGCTTATCCACAAAAGGAGGCCGGGTATGGAACGTATCGACGCAAAAAAGGCTGCGGCGCTTTTGTCCGCCGCGGACGACATCCTCATCGTCACCCACATCCGGCCGGACGGGGACACCGCCGGCAGCGGATGCGCCCTGTGCCTGGGGCTGCGGGCTATGGGCAAGCGGGCATATCTCGCCGCCAATCCCCCCTCCATGGCCCGGTATGAGAAGTACACGATCCCCTATTTCGCCCCGGAGGGCTTCGTCCCCGGCTTCGTGGCTGCGGTGGACACCCCGGGGCCGGGCCAGTTTCCCCCCGGCTGGGAGCATCTGGCGGAGAGGACCTGCCTGGCCGTGGACCACCACGGCACCAACAGCGGCTACGCCCGCTATACCTACCTGGAGGCGGACAGCGCCGCCACGGGGGAGCTGGTCTACCTGCTGCTGCGGGAGCTGGGCGCGGCCCTGACGGCGGACATGGCCGAGGCCCTGTACGCGGCCCTGGCCACGGACACCAACGGCTTTCGCACCCCCGGCACCACGGCCCGGACGCTGACCATCGCCGGGGCCCTGCGGGAGACCGGCTTTGACGCGGCGGGGCTCACCCGGGCCCTGTTCGAGACCAAATCCGCCGCCCGGCTCCGGCTGGAGGCGGCGCTATATAGCGCCATGCGCTTTCCCCGAACGGGGGTGTGCGTCATGATCCTGCCCCTCGCGACCATCGAGGCTTGCGGGGCGGCGGAGGACGACATGGACAAGCTGTCCCTGCTGACCACCGTCCCGGAGGGGACCCGGACGGGGCTGATGCTCCGGGAGCTTCCCGACGGGAGCTGGAAGGTGTCCCTTCGGACGGACGGGTCCGTCCACGCGGGGCGCGTTTTGCAGACTATTGGCGGGGGCGGCCACGCCGACGCCGCCGGGGCCGTGACGCCCGGGCCCCCGGAGGCCATCGAGGCGGCGGTGCTCTCCGCCCTGGACGGAGGCAGCGCCCTATGAGAGCGGCGGAGCGGCTCCTGCTGGGGCTGGACAAGCTGTTCAAGGCCCCGGTCCACCCCTTCAACCTGCAAAACGACGGGGAGAAGTCCTACGCCCAGTGGCAGTACGAGAAGGGACGGGACACGGTGCGGTTTTTCCTGGAGCGGTATTCCGAGGAGGAGATGTTCCGGGGCAAGCGGGTCTGCGACGTGGGCTGCGGCGCGGGCGGCAAGAGCCTGTACTACGCCTCCCGGGGCGCGGCGCACGTGACGGGCCTGGACGTGCTGGAGAGCTACGGTCCCCAGGCGGAGGCCCTGGCGGAGCGGCTGGGCCTTGGAGACCGGTTCACCTTCCTGTGCCGGGACGGGTTGCACACGGGCCTGCCGGAGGGCAGCTTCGACACCATCGTCATGAACGACGCCATGGAGCACGTGGCGGACCCGGCCGGGGTGCTGCGGGAGTGCGCCCGGCTGCTGCGGCCCGGGGGGCGGCTTTTCGTCAACTTCCCGCCCTATTACCACCCCTACGGCGCCCACCTGTCCGACCGGATCGCCATGCCCTGGGTCCACCTGTTCTTCTCCGAGCGGACCCTCATCGCGGTCTACAAGCGGCTGTGCCGGTCTCTGCCGGACGGACAGGAGCGGATCGACTTTCGCATCTCCCGGGACGGCGGCGGCCGGGAATATTTCTCCTACGTCAATAAGATGACCCTCCGCCGGTTCCGGGCCCTCCGGGACGCCGCGCCCCTGAAACAGGAGTATTACCGGGAGGTCCCTCTGCGGCCCTTTCTGGCTCTGCCGGCCAGGTGTCCCGGCCTGCGGGAAATGTTCGTCAAGATGGCCGTCTGTGTCTTTCGCAGGGAGAATTGACCGTTTTCGGCGGACAAACGTCCGTCGGAAAAATAATTTCCAAAATATTGAAAAAATAGCTTGACGAATTGACAAAAATATGTTTAGATACAGTCAGGAGTCAAAGTCACGAGCGAGGCTCCCTGAAACAGCCGCCGGCCACGCCCCTGTAAATGGGCCATTTGTGTAACTCCCCTTTCTCCTCTTGATGCTTTCTCATACAGGAAACTCCTTTCCATCTTCTCGAGCGCACAGGGGTGTGGCTTTTATAAAATGAAAAAGAGGACCGATCGCGGTCCTCTTTTTCATTTAAGTCGCGGCGATGCAAGCATGCAAACGAGAAGGATGCGGCCCACATACGCGCACTCGCTTCGCTCGCACACTCCGTGGGCCGAGAAGTATGATTTCCCAGGTACACGCCCTGGGAAATCATATCCAAATTGATTCGCCGCTCCGGCGGCGAACTCTGCGAGGCTTGTTAGTCCTTTATCAGCTCCCGCAGCGCTTTGGGGTCCCCACGCGGCACGCTTGTCGCGTGGGGAGAGGAGGAGCCGCTGGCTATCTGGGATCTGCCGCTTGCGGCGGATTCCAGCCTAGCCATGCGAGCTCCGACGAGACCGCGCCGGCATGGGCGATGGTGACGCCCGCCGCAGCCACGCCCAACTGGGCGCATTTGGCCAGGGGCAGACCCTGGGCCAGGCCGGCGGCCAGCGCCGCCGTCAGGCTGTCCCCCGCGCCGGTGGCGTCCACGGGATGGGTGTTGCTGGCGTTCTGCCGGAAAAAGGACTTCCCCTCCGCGCACAATATGCCCTCCTGCCCCATGGAGATCACGACCCGCTCCACGCCGGCCGCCAGCAGGGCCTTGGCCTGATCCAGGGGCCGGCTGAGGCCCGTCAGGACGGCGGCCTCCGCCCGGTTGGCCTTTAAAAGCCCCAGCCCGGGCAGGATGGCCCCCAGCCGGACGCTCTTGGCCGCCGACACGCTGTCCGCCGCCAGAGGCGCCGTCACGTGCCCGGCCAGGAAGGCCAGGGTCTCCTCCGGCAGGTTGGCGTCCACCACCACCGCGCCGGCCCCGGACAGCTCAGGCAGCCAGGACGCGGCCAGGTCCGGCGTGATGAGAGAGCACAGCTGCATGTCGTTCACGGCGGCCGCCACGTCCCCCAGCTCGTCGCATATGTACAGATAGCGGTTGTTTTGCCGCGCCACCCAGCGGCAGTGGGACAGGTCCACGCCGAAGCGCTCCCCCTCCGCCAGGATGCCGCTCTCGTGCTCATCCCGGCCAAGCAGGGAGAAAAAGGCGGTCTCCGCCCCCAGAAGGGCGCAGTCCCGCGCGATGTTCCAGCCCACGCCCCCAAAGGACGTGCGCACCCGGCCGGGGATGGAATCCCCCGGGGCCAGCGGCCTTTCCGCCCGGCCGCCGATGTCCACATTCAACGCGCCGATCACGGCGACTTTCTTTTTTTGCGTATCCATGCTATTATTGTAGCAGAAAATCCCTTTTTTGCAAGGAGGAATCCATGACCATCGAGAGAATAAGGACCGCTCCGGCGTGCGGCGGGCGCGAGCCCCGGGAGGCGCGGCCATGAGAGCGTACTGGGAGCTTTTCATCACCTTCTTCCGCATGGGCGCCATCACCTTCGGCGGCGGCTACGCCATGCTGCCCATCCTCCAGCGGGAGGTGGTGGACGGCAAGGGCTGGTGCACCAACGAGGAGCTGACGGACTACTTCGCCATCGGCCAGTGCACCCCCGGCATCATCGCCGTGAATACGGCCACCTTCATCGGCTTCAAACAAAAGGGCGTGGCCGGCGGCATCGTGGCCACCTACGGGCTGGTGGCCCCCAGCTTTTTGGTCATCGGCCTCATCGCGGCGCTGCTGCAAAACTTCGCCGACTACGCCGTGGTGCAAAACGCCTTCGCCGGCATCCGGGTGGCGGTGACCGTGCTGATCCTCAACGCGGTGATCAAGCTTTTGAAATCCTCCGTGGTGGATAAACTCACGGCCTGCGTGTTCGTCGCGGTGGCTGCGGCGGCCTGGTTTTCGGCCCTGTCCCCGGTGGTGTTCGTGCTGCTGGCGGGGGCGCTGGGCATCGCCGTCAAGGTGGGGAAGGAGGCGGCCGGGAAATGATCTTTTTGCAGCTGTTCTGGGAGTTTTTCAAGACCGGCCTGTTCGCCGTGGGCGGGGGCCTGGCCACGCTGCCCTTCCTGTACGACATGGGCGAGAGGACCGGCTGGTTCACCGCCCACCAGGTGGCGGATATGCTGGCCGTCAGCGAGTCCACCCCCGGCCCCATCGGCATCAATATGGCCGTGTACACCGGCTATACCAGCGCGGGACCCCTGGGGAGCCTATGCGCCCTGGTGGGCATCGTGACCCCCAGCATCATTGTCATCATCCTGGTGGCCGCCGCCCTGCGGGCCTTCCGGGACAACAAGTACGTCAACGGGGCCTTCTACGGCATCCGCCCCGCCTCCACGGGCCTGATCGCCGCGGCGGGCCTGACCGTGGCCGTGGGGGCGCTGCTGGATACGGACGCCTGGACCGGCTGGAGCCGGTTCTGGACCGTGTTCAACTGGAAGGCCCTGGCCCTGGCCGCAGTCATCTTCGCCGTCAGCAAGGTCTTCAAGAAGCTACACCCGGTCTTTCTCATCCTCATCGGCGCCGTCGCCGGCGTAGTATTTCGATTCGCCGGGGTATAAGGGAAGGTTTTAAATCTCTACCGCTCATGGCCCCCTCTGACGAGGGGGCTGTCGAGCGTCAGCGAGACTGGGGGAGAGACAGATAATCTCCAGTACTGGCGTATCTCTCCCTTCGTCGCGGCTTCGCCGCGCCACCTCCCTCGTCAGAGGGAGGCTTTTGGATCCTCTCTCCCCTCGCCCCCGCCCACAGGCGGGGGCGCTCTTGCTATTATTCCAAATCGTGCTATAATATATTGATTATAGTAAACATTAGTATCATCCTGATTTTTGGAGCCGCTATGACCGTTTCTCCCCTTGATCGGAAAAACCGGATACTGTCCGCGCTGGCGGTGTGCCTGGCCTCCATGGGCCTGACGGCGCTGGTGCTGGCCGTCGTATACGCCATGCGGGGCATATGGCCCTTCGGCACGGACAACGTGGCCTATATGGACGCGGCCCAGTTCTATGTCCCCGGCTATTACCGGCTGTGGGACGCCCTACACGGGGACCTGTCCGGCGGCGGGTGGCGGCAGCTGCTGTACCCCTACAACTGGCCGTTCTACTTCTGCGCCCGGGACCATGTGCTGGAGGCCATGAGCCTGTTCATCGCGGTGAAGATGCTTCTCATCGATCTGTTCGCCGCCCTGGCCCTGTGTCGGCGGTTCCCCAGGGTGGGCGGAGCGTGGAAGACGCTCTTCGCCCTGGCGTATACCTTCTCCGGCTTCGTTTTGCAGTACTACTCCAACCCCTCCTGGCTGGCCGCCGTGACGGTGTTCCCGCTGCTGCTGCTGGGTCTGGAGCGGCTGCTGCGGGAGGGCAGGTGCGGCCTGTACACGGCCGCCTACGCCTATTTCCTCTACACCGGCGTGTACTATACCTACATGGCGACGATCTATATTTTGCTGTTCGCCCTGGGGTACTGCCTGCTCGTGCTGCCGAAGGACCGCCGGGGCGGGCGGGCCTTCCGACTGGGGGCGTCCACAGTGCTGGCGGCGGGCATCTGCTCCCGCCAGTGGCTGCGCAACTCCGCCGTCCTGGCCGGCGGGGCCCGGTTTCAGGAGAATCTGGACTCCGGCATCCTGACCGGCATGACCACCTGGAACATCCCCAACACCCGGCACACCTTTTTGATGCTCATGGGCATGAGCCTGATCGCCGCGTTGGGCCTTCTGACCCTTCTGCGCCAGCGGACCGCTCCCACCCCGGAGCGGAAAAGGGCCCTCCGGTTTTTCGGCTATATGCTGGGGGTATTCGCCCTGCCCATGGTCTTCACCAACATCGACACCGCCTGGCACTTCGGCCAGTACAACTTCTTCCCCATGCGCTACGGCTATATGCTCCCGGCCACGCTGATCGCGGGCGGGTGCCTGGCGCTGGAGGACGAGGCCCGGACGGACGCCGCGCCTCTGCCGGGCGGCGTGTGGCGTCTGCCGCGCCTGCAGCTGGCCGCCGGTATCTGCGGGGCCGTGGGCGGTCTGCTGGTCCTAGTGCCCCCCATGGAGCGGGCGCTGCGGGAATACGGGGCCTGCTTTTTGAACGTGCTGGGCCAGACGGGCTACTGGAAGTGGTTCGCCACGTACGCCGCTGGCGGGATCATGTTCACCGCCCTGTACCTGCTGCTGCGGGCGCTCCCGCCCAAACGGGCCGTCTGGGCCGTGGGGGCGGCGGTGCTCTTGCAGATCGGGGCCAACGCCTGGGGCAATATGGCCCCCAACGACGACCACACCTATACCCACGAGTACGACCCGGCCTACATCGAGGCGGCGGAGCAGCTGTACGGCTATTTCGCCGCCGATCCCCTCGCCCCCCTGGCCCGGGTCAAGAACCCGGACAACTGCCTGAACGCCGGGTATCCCGCCGTGGCCGGGGTGGACGCCCTGTCCTCCATCAGCTCCAACACCTCCGCCGGGAGGCTGGCCGTGTTCGAGGGCCTGGGCTACACGACCAACTACTTCCGCATCCTGGACACCGGCGGCACCGTGTTCACCGACATGCTGCTGAACGTGGACCGGGTCCTGTCCGCGTCGGGGCTGGACGGGGACCTGTACCTGCCCGGGGACACGGTCGCGGGCGTGCAGATCGGCGCGTGCCGCTACCCCGGGGTGCTGGGGCTCATGTACGAGCCTTCCGCATTGGAGGATTACTTTGACCTGGAGACTTTGCCGGAGCGGCTGAACGCTCTGTACGGGGCCTTCACCGGCTCGGATACGCCCCTGGCCAGGGACCTGGCCCCGGCGCTGGAGGTATCCGGCGAGGGCATGCGCGCCTATACGCTGACCTGCCGGCTGGAGAGGCCCGCCTTCGTCTACATGGCCCTGGACGGTATGGCCATGAACATCACCGCGGGCGGCGAGCCGGTGGCCGTGCCCTCCTATCTCAACCTGAACAACACCGTCTATCCCGCCCCCTTCAACGGCAACCTGCTGTGCCTGGGGCTGTTCGAGGCGGGGGACGCGGAGGTGTCCTTCACCTCCGCCATGGACCTGGCGGCGGAGGATATCACCCTGGTGGGGCTGGACAAGGGCCTTCTGGACTCCTTCCGGGCCGACGCGGACCTGGACGGGAACATGACCCTGGAGCAGACCGACGAGGGCTATACCGTCACCGTCACCGCCCAGGGGGACGGCAAGCGGCTGTTCCTGCCCATCATGGACCCGTCCGGCTGGCGGTGCGCCGTCAACGGCCAAGAGGCTGAGCTGAGCTGGTTCATCGGCGTGATGACCAGCGTCCCGCTCCAGGCCGGGGAGAACACCGTGGTCCTGACCCCGGGCGGCGGCGGGACACCCTCGCCGCTGGGGCGGGTGCTGCCCTGGCTGTGCCTGGCGCTGACGGCGGGGTGGCTCATCCTCTGCCGGCGGAAGAGCCCGGATGCCTTCCCGCCCCGGCCGGTGGGCGCGGTGTCGATGGCGCTGCTGGCCGCCGTGACGGCGGCGGTGGCCGGATTCGTGTACGTCGCGCCCATGGTCCTGCTGCTGGTCCGGGGCACGGTGGTCTGGTTCTGATACCGATTGAAAAAACACCCGGATTATGGTATCATCGGCGTGGACGGCGGCCCGTCGCGGCCGCCCACCTGCCTTTTCGGAGGAATTTCTATGATCCCCTTCAATGTGCCCCCCTACTGCGGCCGGGAGGACGCCTACGTCCTGGAGGCCATACACTCCCATAAGATCAGCGGCGACGGCGCTTTCACGAAAAAGTGCCACGCCTGGCTGGAGGAACATACCGGCACGGCCAGGGCCCTTCTCACCACCAGCGGCACCCACGCGCTGGAAATGGCGGCGCTGCTGTGCCGGCTCCGGCCCGGGGACGAGGTCATCCTGCCGTCGTACACCTTCTCCTCCTCGGCCAACGCCTTCGTGCTGGCCGGGGCCGTGCCCGTGTTCGTGGACATCCGGCCGGACACCATGAACATGGACGAGAGGCTCATCGAGGACGCGATCACCCCCCGGACCCGGGTGATTTGCGTCATGCACTACGCCGGGGTGGCCTGCGAGATGGACACGATCATGGACATCGCCCGCCGCCATGGCCTGAAGGTGATCGAGGACGCGGCTCAGGGCGTCATGGCCTCCTATAAAGGCAGGGCCCTGGGGACCATCGGCGATTACGGCTGCTACAGCTTCCACGAGTCGAAAAACTACTCCATGGGCGAGGGCGGCGCTATCCTCCAGGGCCGGGACGACCCCCGGGCGGAGATCATCCGGGAAAAGGGCACCAACCGGGCCCGGTTCCTCCGGGGCCAGGTGGACAAATACACCTGGGAGGATCTGGGCTCCAGCTACCTGCCCAGCGAGATGAACGCGGCGTATCTGTGGGGCCAGCTGGAGATGGCGGGTGAGATCAACGACGCCCGCCGGCACTGCTGGGCCCTGTACCGGGAAATGCTCTCCCCCCTGGCGGAGGAGGGCCGCGTCGAGCTGCAGGCCGTGCCCGAGGGCTGCGTGCACAACGCCCACATGTTCTACGTCAAGGCCAAGGACCTGGCCCAGCGGACGGAGCTGACCGCATGGCTGCGGGCCCGGGGCGTGCAGGCCCCCTTCCACTACGTGCCCCTGCACTCGGCCAACGCGGGATTACGCTTTGGCCGGTTCCACGGGGAGGATAAGTACACCACCAAAGAGAGCCAGCGGCTGCTTCGCCTGCCCATGTTCTACGGTTTGACCGACAGCCAGGTGGAGCAGGCCGCCGAGGCGGTGATCTCCTTTTACCGGGAAGGCCCGGTCCTATGACCCGCACCGCCGCCGGAAGCCGGTTCAGGACCGCCGCCGCGGCCCTGCTGGGCGCGCTGGTCCTGTGTCTGCTGACAGAGAGCGCTGCCGCCCGGATGATCGGCGTGGGAGTCCTTTCTCCCTTCGCGGGCGGACAGTTCCTGCCGGGCCGGATGGCCCGGGAGGGCGCGATATTGGTGCTGTGTCTGGCACTGGCTCTGACGGAGCGGGGCCGGGCGCTGAGCGGCCGGCTGGAGGCCGCGCTGGACGGAGACCGGGGCCGCTGGCTGGTATCGGCGGCGGTCACCGGGCTGTTTTTCCTCTGGGCGTGGCATGTCACCGTGGTCAGCTTCATGACCAACGACGACACGTCCATCCTGAAGGCCGTGGGCCGCATGGCGCAAAAGGGCCCCGCCGGTATCGACACCTTCTCCCGGCCCCTGTTCTGCGCGCTGCTGGCCGGGCTCTATCGGCTGGCGCCGGCGGGGGACTGGTACGCCTGGTATCAGCTGGCCGTCATCGCCCTGTGCTGCGCGGTGACGGGCCGGTGCCTGTATTTAAGACTGCGCCGCCGGTCCCCCTGGACCCGGCTCGCCGTCCACGCCCTTGTGTGCGCGGGGCTTTTTCTCTGCCCCATCGCGGAGCTGTCCTTCACCGTGACCCCCGCCCTGGCGGGGACCGCCGCCGTGGCCTTGCTCCTGTGCCGGGATGAGACCGCCGGCCGGGCGGGCCGGATCGCCTCGGACGGGGCAAGCCTGGCGCTGATGGTCCTGTGCTGCATCCAGCGCCGGTCCACCGGCCAGTGTCTGCTGTGCTTCTGGGCCCTGGCCATGGGCTGGCGGCTGCTGCGGCTTCTGACCGGACGGCCGGAGCATTGGCGGAAGGACGCTCTGTGCGCGGTCCTGTGGGCCGCCGCCACCCTGGCAGCGGCGTTTGCCGCCGTCTCGGTCCGCTTCCCGGCGGCGCAGGCCCGGCCGGAGGAGCAGGTCCCGGAGACGGGCTATGACTACGCCACCGCCGAGCACTACCGCTCCCAGGTGATGGACTATCTGCTGGAGGGGCTGACCGACGAGCAGCTGGAGGCGGCGGGTCTGCCGCCGGAGCTGTCCACGCTTCTCCGGGGCTGGTTTTTCATGGACGAGCGGATCGATACGGACACCTTCATCGCCATCACGCAGATGTACGGCGGCGACGCCGACGCCCAGGCCCAGGCCGGGCCCTCCGGTCTGGCCGCCGCCGGGGCGGGGGAGCCCGCCTATCGCCGGACCATCATGATCTATACCGCCGTGGGGCTGGTCCTGCTCCTGGCGCTGGTTCTGCTGCGGCCGCTGAGCCGGGGCAGGGAGGGCTGGCAGGAGACCCTGTGCGGCCTGTGCGCCGCCGGCGGGGCGGGCATCCTGTGCCTGTACCTGCTCCGGGAGGGCCGGTTCCCCCTGCGGGTATTTCTGATCTGCGCCATCCCGGCGGCGGTGACCATGCTGCTCACGATCCCGGCGGGACAGCCTGACCCGGACCTCTCCCCGGTACGCCGCCGGCTGGCGGCGGGGCTCTCCGGGGCCCTCGTGCCGGGGCTGTGCGTACTGTGCCTGCTGACGGTGGGCGCTGTGCCCTATACCGGCAGCGCCGTGACCCGGCAGGAGGTGTTCGCCGACCAGCTGGCCGCCGAGGCATGGGCCAACGGGGAGCCGGACACGGTCTTCATCACCAACTTCCTTTCCCAGGACGCGGACCCCTTCCACGACCCGGCGGCCTATCCCGCCAACCTGAGCCGCTGGGGCGGCACCGGCGTCACGGCCTCGGCGGACCGGCATTACGCCGACTATTTCTTTGCCGACGACGTGCGGTTCATGTACTATCAGTCCAGCACCCTCATCCCCCTGATGCAGTATCTCACCCTGGACTACGGCCCCGTCCAGGCCCTGAACACCGCCAAGCTGACCCAAAACATCTCCGTGGCGGACCTGGACCGGGTGACCCCGGGAGAGGGCTACACCGGCTGGTATGAGCAAAACGGCATGACCTACTATTTCCGGGACGGCCAGGCCCTTACCGGGGAGCAGACCATCGACGGAAAGACCTATACCTTCGCCCCCGCCGGGGCTCAGGCCCAGCTGGCCGTCGCCCCCGGCCCGGCGGGCGTCGTATTCACCACCGACGCGTACAGCCTGGTGGACCCGGAGGCGTGAGCCTCCCGCAGGAAAGGCGCTCTCATGAAAAAGCTCGCCATTATCGGCGCAAATGAATTTCAAAACCCCCTCATCGAAAAGGCGAAGGCCATGGGCTATGAGACCCACGTGTTCGCCTGGGCGGCGGGGGACGTGGGGGAGCGGACCGCGGACGTGTTCCACCCCATCAGCATCACGGAGAAGGAGGCCATCTGGCAGGTCTGCCGGGAGGCGGGCGTGGGGGCATGCTGCTCCATCGGCTCGGACCTGGCCGTGCACACGGTCAACTTCATCCAGCGGAAGCTGGGCAATCCCTGTAACCCGGAGATCACGGACACCGTGGCCACCGACAAGTACGAGATGCGCCGGGCCCTGACGGCGGCGGGGGTGTCCTGCCCGAAGTTCATGCAGGTCTCCGCCGTCCCGGAGGAGGGGGCCCTGGCCGGCATGGGCTGGCCCCTGATCGTCAAGCCCGCCGACCGGTCCGGCAGCCGGGGCATCTTCCGGGCGGAGAATTACGGCCAGCTGGCCGGGGCCGTGCCCCGGGCCATCGGGCAGTCCTTCCAAAAGCGGGCCGTCATCGAACAGTTCATCCCCGGCCCGGAGTACAGCTGCGAGACCGTCTCCTTTGAGGGCAAGCACCACATTTTGGCTTTTACGAAGAAATTTACCACCGGCGCGCCCCACTTTATCGAGACAGGGCACCGGGAACCGTCGGACATCCCCCACCAGATGGAAGCGTCCGTCCGGGCCCAGATCACGGCGGCCTTGGACGCGCTGCACATCCGCTATGGGGCCAGCCACGCGGAGTTCAAGCTCACCCCGGAGGGCCGGGTCCGCATCATCGAGGTGGGAGCCCGGATGGGCGGGGACTGCATCGGCTCGGACCTGGTGTATCTGTCCACAGGCATCGACTTCATGGCGGCGGTGATCGACGCGGCCTGGGGCCGGGCCCCGGACCTGACGGTCAAGCGGCCCCCCTGTCGGGCGGAGATCCGGTTCATCTTCACCCGGGAGGACGTGAAGGCCATGGACGAGGCCAGAAGGACCGCCCCGGAGGCCGTCTGGCGAGCGGTCTATGACGGGCACGCCGGCGAGACGGTCACCGACAGCTCCAACCGCCACGGCTACTGGATTACGAAGGGAGCGCCCCTATGAGTCTGAACGGAAAGAGGCTTCTGCTGCTGGGCGGGTCCAACAGCACGGAGGACATCCTCCGCTTCGCCCGGGAAAACGGCGTCACCCTGATCGCCACCGCCCCGGCCCGGTTCGGGCTGACGGCCCTGAAGCAGATCGCGGACGAGCGCTATGAGGCGGACGCGGTGGACGAGCATGCCCTGGTCCGGCTCATCCGGGAACAGCACATCGACGGCGTATTCCCCGGCAACAACGAGGACGTGATGCCCCACGCCATCGCCGCTGCGGAGGCGGCGGGCCTTCCCATCTACTGCGACGGGCCCATGTGGGACCGGTGCGCCAACAAGGCCAAATTCAAGGCCATGTGCCGCGCGGCGGACATCCCCGTGGCGGGGACCTATGACCTTTCCGTCACGGACAGCGCGGACATCCCCTACCCCGTGGCGGTGAAGCCGGTGGACAGCTGCGGCAGCCAGGGCTTTTCCATCTGCCGCAAGGCGGAGGATCTGATGCCGGCGGTGGAGCGGGCTCTGCCCTTCTCCAGGACCGGCACGGTGCTGGTGGAGAACTTCATCCCCTATGACGCCGCCATCATCCACTATACCCTGGCGGGCGGCGAGGCGTATTTCGGCGGTATCTCCGACAAGCGCTCCATGCTCCTGGGGGAGGGCGGCGGCTCCGTCATGGCCTTGCAGCAGTTCCCCTCCGTCGACACGGCGGCGTATCTGGACACCCTGGACGAAAAGGTCCGGGCCATGTTCCGGCAAAACGGCATGCACGACGGGCCCGTGTGGATCGAGGCCTTCAACGACCACGGCCGGTTCATCTTCAACGAGATGGGCTACCGCTTCGGCGGGTCCATGACCTACTACCCCGTCCGGTACTTCACCGGCCTGGACCAGCTGGAGTGCATGCTGCGCTATAGTCTGGGCGAGACGCCGGACGCGAAAGCCCACACCTCCCTCATCCGGCGGGACAGGCCCGCCGGCCGGCGCTACGCCATACTGCCCTTACACGCGCGCCCCGGGACGATCCGGGCCGTGCATGGGGAGGACGCGGTCCGGGCCATGGAGGACGTGTACGCCTACGTGCCCACCCACCGGGCGGGGGATACGATCCGTCAAACCGGCACGGTGAGCCAGGTGTTCTGCTATCTGCACCTGTTGTACGACGACGAGTCGGACCTGGCCCGTACCATGGACCGGATCGTCCGGACCCTGTGTGTGGAGGGCGAAGCCGGAGAGGAGCTGCTGTTCCAGCTGTACCATTTTTCGTGAGGGAACTGCTATGAAAAACGAGCTGTTCATCAAATACCTGTCCCAGGAGGACCAGCTGCGGGCCGGGTGCTTCGACATCCCCAACGCCATGGACGTGGTGGAAAGGGTCCTGCGCGCCTACGCCGACGGCCGGGTGCTCTATCCGGACAAGACTGTGCAGATCTTCGACGAGGCCATCCAGAGCCGCATCAACATCCTGCCCGCCACGCTGCTGGACCAGGGGGTCTGCGGTGCCAAGTGGATCTCCGTGTTCCCCGCCAACCCCAGGCGGTTCGGCTGCCAGAACCAGTCGGCGGTGATATTGCTCAGCAGCCTGGAGACGGGCTATCCCATGGCCTTTCTGGAGGGCATGCTGTGCTCCAGCGTCCGCACCGCCGCCGTCAGCGCCGTGGCCGCCAAGTACCTGGCCCGGCCCGACTCCACTGAAATCGGCATCCTGGGGGCCGGGGAGATGGCCCGGATGCACTTCCTGGCCCTGAAGACAGCCCTGCCGGGGCTGCGGGTGTGCCGGGTGGCCTCCCGGACCGAGGCCACGGAGCGGGACTTTCTGGACCACATCGCCCCCTTCTGTCCCGACGTGGAGTTTGTGCTCTGCAAGGGGGACTATGAGCTGGCCGCCGTGGGGGCGGACGTGCTGGTGACGGCCATCAGCGGCCAGACCCCGGTGCTCCGGGGGGCCTGGTGCAAGCCCGGGGCATTCTACACCCACGTGGGTGGCTGGGAGGACGACGACGAGACCGTCTTCCGGGCGGACAAGATCGTCTGCGACAGCTGGCACCATTTGAAGGGCCGTGGCAGCCCCACCCTCACCCGGCTCTACCAGGCCGGGAAGCTCCATGACGAGGACATCTACGCCGACCTGCCCCAGATCGCGGCGGGCCAGCTCCCGGGCCGGGAGAATGACCGGGAGTTCATCTACTTCAACGCGGTGGGCCTGTCCTATGTGGACGTGGCATTGGGCTATGACTTTTTCCGGCGGGCGGAGCATCTGGCCACGGTGCTGCCTTTGCAGCGGGAGGGCATCTTCGACCACCCGCTGGAGAGCGCCGGCGGGCCGGGCCGCTTCCGGCTGAGAAGATCCTGAATGGGAGGTGAGCGTATGCTCGTATCCGTCTGCATCCCCTGTTACCGCAGCGCCAAGACTCTGCCCAAGGTGGCGGAGGAACTGCGGCAGGCCTTCGCCGCCCACGAGGGGTACGACTACCAGCTGGTGCTGGTGAACGACGGCTCCCCGGACGACACCTATGAGGTGATACGCCGGCTGTGCCGGGAGGACAAGAACATCGTCGGGGTGGACCTCTCCCGCAACTACGGCCAGGCCGCCGCCAAGATGGCCGCTCTGGCCTACGTCACCGGCGACGCGGTGGTCTATATGGACGACGACGGCCAGCACCCCGCCGAGGGCATCTTCCCCATGCTGGACAAGCTGGCGGAGGGCTACGACGTGGTCTACGCCGCCTTCCCCCAGAAGCATCACTCCGCCTTCAAGCGGGCCACCAGCGCCATTTACCAGAAGTTCTCCGAGTGGATCGGCAACAAGCCCAAGGGCATCTCCGTGTCCTCCTTCACCGCATGGAGCCGGATGGCGGCGGACGCCGTGGCCCGGTATAAGAGCCCCTTCCCGGCGGCGGGGCTTTACCTGAACAAGGTCACCACAAAGGTGGCCAACGTGCCCATGCCCCACCGGGACCGGCTGGCCGGGGAGAGCGGTTATACCCTGGGCAAGCTCGTGAGCCTTGCCGTCACGGCCCTGACCAACTTCTCCATCGTGCCGTTGCGGGCCGCCTCCTTCCTGGGGGTGGGCTGCTCCATCGTGGGCTTCATCGCCGGGGCGGTGACGGTCATCCGCAAGCTGGTCAATCCCCGCATCGCCGCAGGCTTCACCACCACCATCGCCGTGCAGCTGTTCGTGGGCGGCGTCATCATGATGATCCTGGGCATCCTGGGCGAGTATGTGGGCAGGATCTATATGACCGTCAGCGACATGCCCCAGTACAACGTCCGGCAGACGGAAAACGCGCCGGTTACGGGAAAAGAGGACCGGTCATGAGCGATATCTTTCGGGAGGCCACGCTGAAGGGCCTTCTCGCCAGCTCCTTCGGCTTTTTCCGGCAGGAGATGCGCAAACAGTATCACGGCCCGGGGCTTTTCGCCGTGTGGCTGAGCATGCTCTGGTGCGTGCTGCGCCACGGCTCCAGCCCCGCCGAGTACGCCCACCTGAACTTCGACAAGAAAAGCGACCGGGAGCGGGCCCGGTACTTCACCATGTTCCGCTTCGAGCGGTTCATCAAAAAGGCCAACACCGGCGACAAGGAGCTGTTCATCAACAAGGCCGCCTTCAACCGGCGCTTCGCCGCCTATCTGAACCGGGACTGGCTGGACCTGTCCCAGGCCAGCTTCGAGGAATTCGCGGCCTTCATCCGCGCCCACGGCCAGGTGATGCTCAAGGCCACCAGCCTTTCCTGCGGCAAGGGCATCACGAAATATACCTACGACCCGGCGGATGATCTGCGGGCCCTGTACGACGCCAACCGGGACATGCTGCTGGAGCAGGCGGTGGTCCAGCACCCGGCCCTGGCGGCCTTCAACCCCGACAGCACCAACGTGCCCCGGCTGAACACCATGGTGGATGGCCAGGGCAATGTGCACCTGTTCTCCGCCTTCCTCCGCACCGGCGCCGGCAGCGCGGTGGTGGACAACCTGGGCGCCGGCGGCATGGCCGCCCACATCGACGTGGACACCGGTCTGGTCACCACCCCCGCCATCGGCATGGACCGGCGGGAATACGTCGCCCATCCCCTGTCCGGCCAGGTGTTCCTGGGCTTTCGCGTGCCCCGCTGGGAGGAGGCCAAGCGTACCGTCATCGCCGCCGCCAAAGAGGTCCCCGGCATGCGCTACATCGGCTGGGACGTGGCCGTGACGGAGGACGGGGTGTGCCTCATCGAGGGCAACGACCGGGCGGACATCTGTGTGCGCCAGTTCGTGGACCGGCAAGGCTGGTACAGGCAGCTGCTGGCCCTTTTGTGATACGCATGAAAGGCTTTCCTGAAATGGACCCTGAGATCTCTGTCGTCATCCCCGTCTACAAAACGGAGCGCTGGCTGCGGGCCTGCGTGGACAGCGTCCTGGCCCAGACCCTCCGGTCTCTGGAGCTGATCCTGGTGGACGACGGCTCCCCCGACGGCTGCGGGGCCATCTGCGACGAGTACGCGAAAAAGGACCCCCGGGTGCGGGTGCTGCACAAGGAAAACGGCGGCGTCTGCTCCGCGCTGACGGCGGGCATCGGCCTTTGCGCCGCGCCCTACATCGGCTTCATGGACAGCGACGATTGGATCGACCCCACCTTTTACGAGGACCTGCTGCGCGCGGTAAAAAGCACCGGCGCGGACGTGGCCGCGGCGGAGTACGTGACCTTCCTGCCCGGCCAGGATATGGCGGACGGGCCCGCCTCCCCGGCCGTCTGCACGGACCCGGACAGCGGGAAAAATATGCTCTACGCCTACTATTCCTCCGTCATGACGCCCCCGGCGGTGAACATGGTGTCCAAGTGCAACAAGCTGTACCGCCGCCAGCCGGTGCTGGACAATCTGTCCTATCTGGACATAGCGGTGTGGCACGGGGAGGACGCGCTGATGAACGCGGCCATACTGGCCGACTGCGCCGCCGTCACCCTGGTTCAAGGCGGGGGAAAATACCACTACCGGAGCTGGGAGGGCTCCGCCTGCCACCGGGAGGACTTCGGCCGCATGACGGACTCCCTGGCCAAAAATGAGCTGGCCTTTCTGGGGACCTTCTCCCGCATCATCCGGGACAAGGACCTGGACCCCCAGTTTTTCAAGGGCTACCTGGGCCGGGCGGCCTATACCGCCGCGCTGGACTGCTTCTCCCGGCGGGACATCTCCTACGGGGAGAAGCGCCGGTATGCCCGGCAGGTGCTCGCGTCGGTGTCCCCGGACGCGCCGGTGACCTACGCCCGGCTGCGGGGCAGTATCCCCGTGACGGTCTACTGCCGGCTGCTGCGGGCCCACATCTTCCTGCCATGCATCCTGGTCTGCGGGCTGCTCCGCCGGCCGGGATCGGAGAGACGCCATGAAAAGTGATATCTCCGTCATCGTACCGGTCTACCGGGCCGAGCGGTGGCTTCGGACCTGCGCGGACAGCATCCTGGCCCAGACCCACCGGTCCCTGGAGCTGATCCTGGTGGACGACGGCTCTCCCGACGGCTGCGGGGCCATCTGCGACAAGTACGCCGAAAAAGACCCCCGGGTCCGGGCGATCCACAAGCCCAACGGGGGCGTGGCCTCGGCGGTGGCCGCCGGCATCCGGGCCGCGGAGGGCGAATTCGTCGGCTTCATCGACAGCGACGACTGGATCGACCCGGATTATTATGAGGAGCTTTACCGCTGCGCCATAGAGCAGGGCGCGGACATGGTGGAGGGGCAGATGACCGACGAGCTGACGCTGCCCGGCGGCGGTCACAGGACCCGCGACTCCCGCCGCACCGGGACCCAAGTCCACAGCGGGCCGGAGGCCATCCGGCGGCTCACCGGGCGGTACATGACCTCCTTTTTGTACGACGGCGCGCCGGACCGGCCCCTGTCCTACAGCAAGTGCGACAAGCTGTTCCGCCGGGAGCTGGCGGCGGACAATCTCTTTTATTACGACGAGCGCCTGAGCCTGGGGGAGGACGCGGTGCTGATCGCCGCCGTGCTGCCGGACTGCGGGAAGGTGGTCACGCTGAAGACCACCGCCCGGTATCACCGCCGGGTCCTGGCCGGGTCCGTCTCCCACCAGGCGGGGGACGACCAGATATCCCGCATCGCCGCCGTGGGGCGGGCCCTGGGCCGGATCGCGGAGGGCGGAAAGGCCCTGGACACGGCCGATATCGACGCGTTCATCGGCAGCATGGTCCACGCCCGGATCTACCGGGCGGCAGGAGCGCCGGGGGTCCCCGGCGGGGAGAAGCGCCGGCGGGTCAAGTCCATGCTGCGCCAGGCCCCCGCCGGGTCCCTGGAGGCCTTCGTCCAGCTGCGGGGCGGGTCCTTGCGGGTGTTTTACGGCCTGCTCCGGATGGGCCTTGCCGCCCCTTGCGTGTGGATGGCGTCCCTGCACGGGGCGCTGCAAAGGAGGGGAGAGGCCCATGGACATTGAGTATTCCGTCATCGTCCCGGTCTACAACGTAAGGCAGTACCTGGCCCAGTGCCTGGACAGCATCCTGGCCCAGTCCTGCGGGGACTTCGAGCTGTTGCTGGCGGACGACGGCTCCACCGACGGCAGCGGCGCGCTCTGCGACGAATACGCGCAAAAAGACCCCCGTGTGCGGGCGCTCCACCTGCCCAACCTGGGCGTGGTGGCTGCCCGTGGGGCCGCACTGGACGCCGCCCGGGGAGCGTACGTGTGCTTCGTGGACGGGGACGACTGGGTGAGATCCAACTGGCTGGAGACCGTGAACGCCTGCATCACGGAAAACGGCCGGCCCGACATCCTGATCTTCGACTATGCCACGGACGACGGCTCTCCGGGCCAGTCCCCGCTGGCCGCCCCCGGCCTCTATGACCGGGCGCGCCTGGAGCGGGAGGTGTATCCCTACATGCTCTGGGACCGGCGCAGGCCCTTTTTCTCCCAGCTGATCCCCGGCCACCAGTGCACCAAGGTCATCCGCCGGGAGCTGCTGCTGGCCCACTGGATGCGCGGTGCCTCCGTGGCCATCTATGAGGACGTGGCCATGTTCTACGAGTGCCTTTACCACGCCCGGTCCCTCTATGTCTGTCCCGAGGCCCTGTACGTCTACCGGCAGCGGTCCGACTCCGCCCTGCACCAGTTCGACCCCCAGGCTCTGCGGCAGCTGAAGCTGTGCCGGGACTATCTGTGGGCCCATCTGGTCCGGCAGACCCCGGCCCTGGCCCCCCAGGCGGAGGCCTTCGTGGCCAACAAGATCCTGCGGGCGTTTTTGCACGAGTGCCGGTACGGCGGCAGCCTCCGGGACTCGGTGGCCCGCCTGGCCGCCGACCTGGACGAGACGGGCCTGGCCCGGGACCTGTCCGGCCGGGAGCTGCCCGGCTATGTCCGGCTGTTTCTGGCCATGCTCCGCCGCCGGGCCTACTATCCGGCCATGCTCGTCTACCGGCTCCGGCTGTGGGTATTCGACCGCTTCCAGGCCGGGCGGTGAACGCGCCGGCTCATCCCTCACAGGAGGCTCTTTCATGACGCGCGCCAAAAAATCCTTCTTCAACTGGATCACCGGCGTAGGCGGCTCCGTGCTGACGCTGCTTCTCGGCTTCGTCACCAGGGCCGTCTTCATCCGCGCGCTGGGGGACAGCTACCTGGGCATCGAGGGGCTGTTCACCAATATTTTGTCCTTCCTGTCCCTGGCGGAGCTGGGCTTCGGCTCCGCCATCGTGTTCAAGCTCTACAAGCCCCTGGAGACCGACGACCGGCCCCGGCTGCGGGCCCTGATGCGGCTCTACCGCCGGACCTACGCCGTCATCGGCTGCGTGATCCTGGCTCTGGGCCTTTGCCTGATCCCTCTGCTGCCGGCGCTCATCAAGGACTACGGCACATTGGAAGAGCTTCATCTGAACGGGGTCTTCATCTTCCTCATCTATCTTCTCAACAGCGCCTCGTCCTACTGGTTCTTCGCCTACAAGACCGCCTTCGTCCAGGCGGCCCAGCGGTCCTACGTGCTGAATCTGATCGGCTACGGCCTAAAGACCGCCAGCTCCCTTTGCCAGATCGCGGTGCTGCTGCTGACCCACGATTTCGTCGTGTACCTGTTGGTCCAGATCGGGTTCGTGGTCCTGACCAACCTGCTATACGCGGCCGTGTGCGACCGGCGCTACCCCTATCTGCGGGAAAAGACCGGCGACAAGGTCTCCCGGCAGGAGTTCCGGGAGTTTCTCAAGGACTGCTCGGCCCTGTTCCTGTTCCAGGCCTCCACCGTGGTCATCAATGCCTCCGACAACATCGTGCTGTCCGCCCTGCTGGGACTGCAGGCAGTGGGCGTCTATTTCAAATACACCTCCGTCAAGGTCGCGCTGCTGAACCTTCTGTACAACTTCTTCAGCGGCGTGCGGGCCTCCGTGGGCAGTCTGTACACCACCGGCAACCTGGACTGGTCCCGGCTGATCTTCCGGACCATCAGCCTGTGCACCACCATCCTGTTCGGCGTCACCGCCGTGGGCACGGCCGTGCTGCTGAACGATTTCGTGGCTCTCTGGCTGGGGCCGGAGCACGTGCTCACGGTCTGGACCAATGCCGCCGGGACGGCTGTGCCCTCCCCCCTGGCGCTGGTGATCGCCGTGGAGCTCTACCTCACCGGCCGGGCCTACTGCTACGGCACCTTCCGCGCCTCCATGGGCCTGTTCCGCCAGATGCGGTTCCGGCCGGTGGTCAACATCGTGGTGAATCTGGCCGTCTCCATCGCCGCCGTCCCCCGGCTGGGTCCCGTGGGCTGCGTGGTGGGCACCATCGTCTCCTTCCTGGTGTCCAACCTGCTGTTCGACCCGATCATCATCTGCTCCCAGGCCCTGCGGATGCCGGTCAGCCGGTACTTTTTGAGCAATCTTGTCCAGGACGCGGTGGTCCTCTGCGCGGGGCTCGTCAGCTGGCGGCTGTGCCGGCTCATCCCCCTGGGGGGCGTTTTGGGCTTCGTCGTCCACGGCGCGGTGTGCGTGGCGGTCACCGGCGGCGCGCTGGCGCTGTGCTTTTTCCGCACGGAAGAGTTCCGGTTTCTGCTTAGCACCGCAAAAAGTTTGAAACATTGAGACAATGCACAGCGCCTGCCCGGCGTGCCGGGCAGGCGCTTTTTCGGCTTTCAGCGGGTCATTCGCTCTCCGTCCCCATGACGTACTCGATGCCGTTGGGGGTCTTGGTGGTGGACACGAAAAATCCGTCGTAGGTCAAAATGCCGTCCTCGCCGCCCTCCACCAGGCAGCTGGCGGTGTACACCGCGCTCTTGGGCTCGCCGACGGCCTCGTACAACTCCTCCACCGTGTGGCCCACCAGCTCCTCCGCCTTGCGCTGTTCTTCGCTCAGGGTGGCCAGCCACTCCTCCCGGGTCATGCCCGCAGGGGCGTGGTTATCGTCGGCGGTCAGGCCCACAGGAAGCCCGTTCCCGCCGCTGGCGGGCGGGGCCGTCACCGTGGGAAGATCGGCGGACTGGGAGTCCCCGCTCCCGCCGTCCTTCTCGCAGCCCGCGCACAGTACGGTCAATATCATCATCAGCGCCAGTACGGCGCACCAGATCTTCTTCATGCTCTGTCTCCTTTACTTGATCTTCTGTTTGTCCGCTCACGAAACGGGATATAACTGGTATATTATACCCATCGGGGCGGAGACTGTCAAGCGCCGCGCCCCGGGTTGTCCCCCATAGCATTTTCTGCTATAATACCTTTGCTTAGTCATTTTGTACCCTTTTTCCCGCCGAAAGGAACATCATGAAAAAAACGCCGAAACGATCCATCATACTGCTGGCCGCCGCGCTGCTGCCCATGGGGCTGATGACGGCGGTGTTCGCCCTGTGCGGCCTGGCGCCCTTTGGCAGCCGGAGCCTGGGCGTGCTGGACATGTCCAGCCAGTACCTGTCCTTTTTGGGCTCGCTGCGGGATCTGGTGACCGGCCGGGCCAGCGCGTTGTACCTGCCCAGCATGGCCCTGGGCGGCAGCATGGCCGGCCTGCTGGCCTATTACCTTATCAGCCCTCTGAACCTGATCGTGTGCCTGTTCCCGAAGGAGAGTCTGCTCTCGGCGGTGAGCCTGCTATACATCCTCCGGTCGGGTTTGTGCGGCCTTGCCATGGCCGTCTACGCCGGGGAGCGCCACGGCTGGGACCGGCGGGTGCTGCTGCCCGCGCTGGCCTATAGCTTCATGGGCTTTCTGGTGGCCTATAGCATCAACTATCAGTGGCAGGACTGCGTGGCGCTGCAGCCCCTGATCGCCCTGGGCATCGCCCGGCTGTCGGAGGGACGGGGCTGGCGGCTGTACGCCTTCGCCCTGGCGGGGGCCCTGGCGCTGAACTTCTACACCGGATACATCCTCTGCGTGTTCGCAGTGCTGTTTTTCCTCTTCGAGCTGCTGACCGGTCCCGGCTCCAGGCCGGGCCGGGCCGTCGGCGTCTTTGCCCTGGCCAGTCTGGGGGCCGGAGCCATGGCGGCGGCGGTGCTGCTGCCCGCGCTGCTCTCCCTCATGGGCGGCAAGGCCGGACTCGACCTGTCCCAGCTGTCCCTGGCGGTCAAATTCCCCCTCACGAGCCTGTTCGCCAAGCTGCTGCCTGGCTCCTTCAACTATGACGAGCTGACCCCCGCCGGCCTGCCCAACGTGTTCTGCGGCGCGATGCCGATGGCGCTGGCGGCGCTCTATTTCGCCAACGGCCGCGTCCCCCGCCGGCGGCGGCTGGGCACGGGGCTGCTGCTGGGAGCGCTGGTCCTGTCCTTTGAGATATCCGCCCTGGACCTTGTATGGCACGGCATGAACGTGCCGGCCTGGTACAATTACCGCTATAGCTTCCTTCTCAGCTTCCTTCTCATCGCCGCCGGGGACCGGGCCCTGGCCCTGCTCCGGGAGGGAACAAGGCCCTGGCAGCTGCTCCTGCCGGCAGGCGTGGCGGCGGCCGTGTCCGCCCTGGCGCTCATAAGCCCGGCCAAAGCCCTCGTCACGCCCTTTGCCGCCGTCTGGACCGTGGCCGTCACGGCGGCCCTTTGCGGGGGGCTGTACGTTCTGCTCCGGCCCGGCGCGGGAAAGCGCCTTACCGCGGGCCTTGGCGCGGCGGTGCTGGCGCTGCACATGGGAGACCTGGGCCTGAACGCAAAGCTGTCTTTGGACCAGCTGACCGCCGCGTCCTCCGACCCGGCCAAGTGGGCGGCCTACGTGGCGGAAAAATCCGCCGCCCTGGACCTGATCGACACGGGGGATGCCCTGATCCGGGTGGAGAGCCCGGAGGTCTTCGACCAGAACCGGTGCGAGCCCATGCTGTTCGGCTACGACGGCCTGTCCCACTACAGTTCCAACCTCCCCCAGAAAAACCTGGCGTTCCTCCGGCGGCTGGGCGTGCCCTGCTACAAGGGCCTGTTCGCCCTGTACGGCCCGGACGTGACCGCCGGGGCGGACAGCCTTCTGGCCCTTCGGTACCTGGTCGCCTCCCGGCTGAACAAACCCTATGAGGCGACAGCGGCCGCCGGGACCTATACCGTTTACGAAAACCCCTATGCCCTGGCCGTGGGCTGGACGGCGGACGAGTCCGTCGCGGAGCCCATCGAGGCCCCGGACCCCTTCGGCTGCATCCAGGGGCTTTATAACGCCGCCGCCCCGGAGACGGACGCCGCCGTCTATATCCCCGCTGCCGCTGAGCTGACCCTGGAGGGGATGACCGACGCCGGGGGCGGGCGCTACGCCCTGGACGGCGGCATGTCCGGCGCGCTGACCTACGCCGTCGCCCCCGCTGCGGACGGGCCCCTGTACGGCTTTCTGGACGTGCAGGACTACCCCGGGCTGATGGTCTATGTCAACGGCCAATTCCTGGCCTATTACGCTACCGGCTCCACCAACGGGACCTTGTATCTGGGCGATTTCGCCGCCGGAGACACGGTGTCCGTCCGGGTCCAGGCCGCCGGGGACCTGACCGTGAACGCCGCCGCCTTCGCCACGGAGGACGCCGCCGCCCTGGCCGCGTACCAGGCCGCCTTGTCCGACGGGGCCTGCCCGCTGCAAAAGCGCTCCCCCGCCCACTTCACCGGCTCCTTCACCGCCGGGGAGGGCGACGAGCTGCTGGTGCTGACGATCCCTTACGACCGGGGCTGGCGCGTCACCCTGGACGGCCAGGCCGTCCGGCCTCTCGAGGTCCAGGACTGCCTCATGGCCCTGCCGGTCACGGCGGGGACCCATGAGCTGGACATGCGCTATACCCCGCCGGGCCTGATCCCCGGGGCCTGCGTCTCCGCCGGGGCCCTGGCAATATGCCTGTTCCTGGCCCTGAGAAAAAGACGATAGACCCCATAAAAAGTTCCCGCTGCCGGCCGGCAGCGGGAATATTTCCTATGTTTTTTCGGCTTACGCCGCAGGGGCGGCGTCCTTTTTGTGGACGAAGGTCTGGAACAGGAAGATGCCCACCACGACCACCAGGCCCGCCACGTCGCTGACGGTGCCCGGATAGATCAGGAACAGGCCCGCCGCCAGGGCCACGATCCGCAGCGGCCAGGGGACGCTGCCCTTCAGATAGCCCTCCAGCCCCACGCCCAGAGCCACGATGCCCAGCACGGAGGTGATGATCACCTGCACCACCTCAAACACGGTGGTGTCGATGAGCAGCATGGACGGGTTCAGGGCGAAGATGTAGGGCACCACAAAGGCGGCGATGGCCAGCTTGGTGGCGTTGAAGGCCGTCTTCATGGGCGGGGCCTTGGCGATGGCGGAGCCGGCGTAGGCCGCCAGGGCCACGGGCGGGGTGATGTCCGCCACGATGCCGAAGTAGAACACGAAGAAGTGCGCCGCCATCTGGGGGATGCCCATCTGGATCAGGATGGGAGCGCAGGTGGAGGCCATGATGCAGTAGTTGGCGGTGGTGGGCACGCCCATGCCCAGCACGATGCAGCACAGCATGGTCAAAAACAGCGCCACGATCAGGTGTCCGCCGGAGACGGACACGATGGCGGTGATCAGCTTGGAGGCCAGGCCCGTCATGTTGATGCACCCGGCGATGACGCCCGCCATGCCGCAGGCGGCGGCCACGGTGATGCAGCTTTTCGCGCCGGCGGCCAGGGCCTCGAAGAAGGTCCGGGGCGTCATGCGGTCGTCCCGGTTGAACAGGCTCACCGCCACGGCCGCCACGATGGACACCGCCGCCGCGAAGGCCATGGTCTTGCTGCCTCTGGACACCAGATACACCAGCACGATCAGCGGCAGAAGCAGATAGATCTTGCCGATCAGGTGGCTGAATTTGGGCAGTTCTTCCTTGGGGATGCCCTTCAGACCCAGCCGCCGGGCCTCCAGATGCACGCAGATGAAGATGCCCAGGAAGTACAGCACCGCCGGCAGGATGGCCCGGACGATGATGTTGGAGTAGGGCAC
>CANPXZ010000018.1 GCA_947587485.1 uncultured Oscillospiraceae bacterium
CGCCTCGTACAGGGCCGGGTCGATGCCGGAGATGGAGGAGATATAGATGATGGCGCTCCAGCCCAGGCCCTTCCACAATCCCCACAGCAGCATCTTGATCCACATGTGGCTGCTGCTCATCAGGTAGTTGGTGTTGGACTGGATGTGCAGGATGTTGTTGAGGAAGCTGTTGATGAAGCCGTCGGTGGAGAAGATCGCCAGGGCGACGGCGTAGACGATGACCCAGCCCAGGAAGTTGGGCACCGTGGTGAAGGTCTGCACGATGCGCCGGAAGCGCTTGCTGTTCACCTGGGTCAGCAAAATGGCGAAGAGCATGGGCAGCCAGCTGGTGAGGATGCCCAGGCTGCTCATGGCCAGGGTATTGCGCAGCACCCGGATCAGGTCCTTGCGGGTGGCGGCGTTCTGGAAAAGATACGTGAACCACTTAAAGCCCACAAAGTTCTCCGAGCTCAGCGTGCCGCCGGCGGTGTAGTCGAAGAAGGCGTAGCGCCAGCCCCACAGGGGCAGATAGGAGAACACGAACGCCAGGGCCAGAAACGGCAGGAACAGCAAAAACAGGTGGTATTCCTCCCGCATGCCCATCTTCTCCTCCAGCGCCTCATTCGGCTTGCGCATCAGAAGCGCCACGGTGGTCAGCAGGATGAGCGCCGCCAGGACGATGAACAGGTAGAATCCGCCGGAGACGTTGGGCGGAACACGCTTGTTGTCCGCCGCCACGATCTGGGTGTAGGCCACCCGGATGCCCACAAGGCCCGCGCCCATGAGCACGGAGCCGACGAGAGGATAGCGCAGACCCTTGCGGCGCATCAGGCCGTTGCCAACGGACATGCAGCCGCCCACCGCCGCCAGGATGATCCCCACCAGGATGACCACGCTGGCGATCATGAGCAGCACGAAGGTGCTGCGCTGGACGATGCCCTTGTTCAGCACCCGGCCCAGGTTCCCCACCAGCGACTCATAGGACAGGCACGAGGTCAAAAGCGAGGTATACCGGCTGATCTCCGTGGTGATCCGTCCCGGGTTGAAGCCGGGATAGAACACGGCGCCGCACGCGAACAGGATCGCGATCCGGTGCAGTATGTACAGCCCGTCCGGTCTGGTCTTTGTCTTGGCTTCTGGCATAAGCATCCCTCCCAATATTCGCTCGGCGGTCCCGGATCTCCCCTCACGGCCGTCCGCCGGTCCGGCCCACAGACCCGAAGGCTTCATTCTGTACGGCGTCAGCCGTACAGACAATGCCCCGGGGCATTGTGCAAAATTGTTTTATTGCGCCGTCAGACCCTCCCGCTCAGGTCATGCCCGCGGCTACAGAACGATCTTCACCAGGTGCTCGCCGCCGTCCGCGGGTCTGGGGATCTCCGGTCCCGCGTTCTTCCCGTCCAGGGTATAGACGCTCTCCGCGCCCGCCCGGAACCGGTCCCGGCCGCCCTCGATCTCCACCCGGACCGTCCCGTCCGGCAGACGAAGGGTATAGGCCATCCGCTCCCGGCCCTCCGGCAGCACCGGCGCGAAGCGGAGGGTATCCTTCCGAACGTCCGCGCCCAAGAACTCGTACACGGCCAGGCTCAGCCAGGAGGCGGTGCCGGACAGCATGGGGCCGATGTTCTCCCCGGTCTCGCTGTTGTTGTACTGGGTGCAGAAGCGGGGGTTGCCCTTCAGCACGAAGGGGTCGTCCAGCGTCCGGTATGGCGCCGTGCGCCCGATCATGAAGAACGCCAGCTCCGCCAGCCGCCGGGCCAGGGCCGCGCTCTTCACCGTCTTGGCGGCCTGCAAAGACGCCACCGTGGCCATCATGGCCGCGTGCTTGAACACGCCGCCGTTCTCCCGGTCGCCGGGGAAATACAGGGCCGTGCCGGTGTTGACCTCCAGCAGGTCGTAGTTGACCAGCGTGCACAGCTTCAAGCCCGCGTCGGTCTTGAGATATTTCTCCACCGCGTCCAGCATGGAGCCGATCTGTTCCTCCGTGGCCACATTGGCCAGGATGGCCCAGCTATAGGAGTTGAGGTAGTAGCTGCCGTCCACCGCCGGGTCCAGGCTGAGCCCGTCGCCGGGCGCGCCCAGGTAGGTATAGGGCCGGCCGTCGTTGATGAGGCAGCGGGCAAAATAGCCGTTTTTCCAGGCGTTTTGCTGCATGCTCGCCGCTACCCGCGCCGCCAGCTCTGCGGCCTTCCTGCCGTCCGCTTCCCGGCCGATGTGCCCGGCCATATCCGCGGCCTCGTCGGCGGCGATCTTCAAAAGGCAGGCGTTCATCACGCTCTCGGACAGGGTATTGTCCCAGGCCGCGCCCCATCGCTGGCCCTTTTCCTCCAGCTGCCGGCGGTAGCGCCGCTCCTTCTCCGGCCCGTCCAGCACCTCGTGGTCCAGGCGGAGCGTGTCGTTCCAGTCCGCCTTATCCAGCAACGGCAGACCGTGGACACCCACGGAGATATCGCCGCTGTACTCCAATATGGCCATGATGGTGTCCCACAGAGGCCGGACCGTATCCGTCCCCGCCACCGGGAACTCCTCCCGCAGGAATCCGTAATCCCCCGTCAGGGTCACGTACCGGTACACCGCCTGGACCAGCCACAGCTGATCGTCCGAGCAGTCCCCGGGCTCCTTGCCCCGGGATGTGAAATTGTGGTAGGCGTAGCCCATGGCGAACACGTTTTTCACCCACGCGCCGATCAGCTCCTTGACCAGGGCGCTCTTCCCGCCGGCGCACAGGTAGTACATGGACGCGTAGATGTCCTGGATCTCCCGGAAGCCCGTCTCCCGATAGGCCTTCTGGGTCCAGGCGAAGGCCCGGGACACATAGGTCTGGTACAGGACCTGGAAGGGCAGGTTCCGCCGCACGTAGGCGTCCAGCCGCTCGTCCCCGGTCTCCGGCTCCAGATAGGCCCCGTAGCGGTCCCAGAACCGCTCCACGCCCGCCAGGGTCTCCGCCAGGGCCGCCGGGTCCGCGTACTTGTCCAGCAGGCAGGCCAGAGCGCCGTCCAGTTCCTCCGCCGCGTCGCCCTCCGACTCCAGCATGCCAACGAATTCGTCGACGACCGCCTTTTGGCCGGCCTTCACGGTAAAGGTCTTGCCCATGGCGAAGAAGGGCGTCATCTTCCGGCTGTACCGGCTGGGCAGGTGGGCCGCCATCTCCGGCCGCTCCAGCGTGCCCCGGCCGATGAAGTCCGGCAGGCTGGTGCAAAACTCGTCAAAGCCCTCCCCCGCGCACAGCAGCGCCGCGAAGCGCTTCTCGCCCCGGCAGCCCTTGGGCCGGTGGTGCACCGTCATGGCGGCGGGACGGCCATGCCTGTAATACATCTCGCTCTCGGCCACGATGTTGGCGTAGACGATGTCGTTGGCCGTGGTGGACGGGTCGGTGATGCCGAACATGCCGGTCATAACGATCTTCAGCGTCCGGTCCCGGTCCGTATGGTTTTCGACCTCCACCCGCTGGGCCTCCACCGCCGTGGGCATGCCCTTCTCCTGGGGCAGCAGGAAGATCGTCCGGCGGACCGTGAGGCCGCAGTCCGTCTCATAGGTGATCACGCTGCGGTTCTGGCTGTGCAGACAGTTGGCGGAGGCAACGTTGCTGTTCACGTCGGCGGAATAGAAGATCTGCCTGCCGCCCTCCGCCAGGTAAAACTGCCGGTTGGCCGGCTCCCCGTTCTCTTCCGGCTGGAGCACGTACCTGGTGGCCAGCACCGGGGTGCCGCCGGAGGCCCGGAACGAGCCTCTCCCCAGTCCGTCCAGCGCGCTTTTCGGGGTGGTGTACAGCGGATGGGGATATCCCGCCCGGTCACCCAGCAGCAGGTTCACCGGATAGTGCAGTCCCACCGGATAGGCCTTCAGGTCCAGCAGCAGCTCGCCCTTTTCGTTGAGCTGTCCCGGCCCGGCCAGCACCCGGCGGTACACGTCCAGCACCTCCGCCGCCGCGTCCTCCGGTACCCGGCTCTCGCCCTCGGCGGTCAGGTGCAGCACCCGCTCCCCCTCCAGACGAAAGGCCTGGCTGCCGGAAAAGCCGGCGATGTAGGCGGCCGCCGCCGGGCGGTTCAGAAGATACGCGCACACCGGCGCCTCATAGGGCAGACCCAAAAAGCCCAGCGCCGCCGAGCGGTCCGCCGACAGGAACTCCGCGTCCAGCGCGGCGCCGCCGATATGCTCTGCAAAGACCTTCTCGATGACCTGCCTGGCCGTCAGAGTCTGGGTCCTGGCCTGCTCTCTCTGAAAATTCATAGGTGGTCCTCCCAATACGGAAAATCTATTTTTGCGCCAGATCCCTCACGCTCCCGCCCGGGTGGACGCTCCCCGTGACGGTGATGTTGCGGGGCACGAAGCATTTCGCGTCCTCGATGGCGCTGATGAGCTCCAGTACGGCCTGTTCGCCGATGCTGTGGCAGTTCTGGTCGTGGGTGGCCAGCGTGGGCCGCGTCAAGAGGGCGATGTGGCTGCCGTCATAGCCGAAGCAGCTGATGTCCTCCGGCACGCTCAGCCCATGGTCCGCCAGCTCCGCGATGCCCCCTACGCAGGCGGTGTCGTCCGGATAGAGGATGCAGGTGGGCAGCGTCTTGCACCGGAGCAGCTGCCGGGTTGCCAGGGCGGCCGCGTCCGGGTTCTGATACTGTCCCTGGATCACATACTCGTCGGGGACCCGGATGTCCCTGGCCCGGCAGGCCCGGAAAAAGCCGGCCAGCCGCTGCCGGGTCACGTCCCCCATCTCCCCGTGGATGAAGGCCAGCCGCCGGTGGCCAAGACCGTAAAGGTAGCTCACGATCTCCTCCAGACCGCCCAGATTGTCCCCGGTGACGGAGGAGCGGTTGCGGTAGATCTGGTCGATGGACACCACGGGCAGATCGCTCTCCGCCAGCTTCAGCGCCTCGGACTGCTCCTGCTCGCTGTAGCCCGGCGAGACGATGATCACGCCGTCGCACTGCCGGCGCATGGCGTGCTGATAGTACCCGTACTCCCCGGGGACATTGCTGAGAAAGGTGATGTCGTACCCGTGCTCCTCCGCCGCGTCCCGGACGCCCTCCAGGATCGCGGAGAAGTACTCGTTCGCCATCACGTTCTTGAACAGGATGCCGATGTTGAGGCTCCGGTGAGTCTTCAGAGTCCGGGCGGCGGCGTTGGGGTAATAGCCCATCTCCCGGGCCGTACGGCGCACCAGCTCCGCCTTTTCCGCGCTGATGCCCTGCCGGCCGTTCAGCGCCTTGGATACGGCCGCCACAGACACACCGCAGCGCTCTGAGAGCGCCCGCAGCGTCACCATATCCGCACCTCCTCCCGGCAAACAGACAAAAAGAAAACGATTTCTCTCCCTTGATTATAGTGATTTTTCATAAACCCGTCAATAAAATCTCCCGGATTTTCCTGACTTTTGTCAGGTTGCACAGTTTTTTCTCCCGTTCTTCGGTGATCTATCCAAAACGCACCGGCCCCCGGTTGCATTTTTCCGGAAAATGGCCGATAATACGCCCAAAGCACGCGGCACGCGGCGCGAAAACGATTAACACCCACCCAAAGGAGGGCGCTCATATGCAGCGGCGGAGATTGTGGTATACGAGTCCCGCGGAGGACTGGAACACGGCGCTGCCCCTGGGGGGCGGCAGCCTGGGCATGATGGTCTTTGGGGGCACGGACCGGGAGGAGCTCCAGCTCAACGAGGAGAGCCTCTGGAGCGGCTACCCCGCCCGGTGGGACGATCCCGCCTGCCGGGAGCATCTGGCGGAGATACGCGCGCTCCTGTTCGACCGCCGGCCCCAGGAGGCGGAGGCCCTGTGCCGGAAATACCAGGTATGCCTGGGGGGCGGCAGTGACGATCCCTACTACGGCAGCTATCAGACCGCCGGTTCCCTGTTCATCGAAAGCCCCGCCCCGGATACCTCCGGCTATGTCCGGGAGCTGGACCTGGACCGGGGCGCGGCCCGGACCCGCTTCGGGCCTGTCCGGCGGGTGCACACCGTCTCCCACCGGCGGCAGGTCACCGCCAGCCGCGTCACCGGCTGCAGCCGGTACACACTGCGGTTCGTCCGGGAGGCGTGCGAGGTCGCCTATGAGGACGGACAGATCGTCGCCCGGGGTCAGCAGCAGGGCCCCGGGGCCATGGGGTTCTGCACGGTCGTATCCGTGGACACGGACGGGGTCGTTGCCACGGAGGACGGCTGTCTCACAGTCACCGACGCAAACGAGCTCATCGTCTGGACCAGCACCGCCACCACCTACATGCGCTCCGAGGACCCGGAGACCCTGTGCCGGGAGCGGATCGCCGGGGCCCGGGAGATGGGCTTTGAGGCCCTGCTGGCGGAGCAGGCCGCCTGGATGCGGGAGGCCCTGGGCCGCTGCACCCTGGAGCTGCCCGCCGACCGGCTGCTGGAGGCGCTGCCCACGGACCAGCGGCTGGAGCGGGTCCGGCAGGGCGGGCAGGACCTGGGACTGGTCCGGCTGTACTTCGACTATGGCCGGTATCTTTTCATCGGCTCCGCCTGGGGCCGGATGCCGGCCAACCTCCAGGGCGTCTGGTGCAAGGACATGACCGCCCCCTGGACCGGGGACTACCACATCAACATCAACGTGCAGATGAACTACTGGTTCGTGGACGCGGCGGGGCTGGAGGAATACGGGGACAGCTTCTACCGCTACATCGCCTTCCTGGCGGAGCACGGGGCCCGCACCGCCCGGATCATGTACGGCTGCCGGGGCTGGGTGGCCCACGTGCTGGCCAATCCCTGGGGCTTCACCGCGCCGGGGCAGGACCCGCTCTGGGGCGGGTTCCTCTGCGGCGGGGCCTGGTGCTGCCGGCACCTGTACGAGCACTATCTCTATACCGGGGACCGGGACTTTCTCCGGCGGTACTGGCCCGTCATCGAGGGCAGCGCCCGCTTCTTCGCGGACCTGCTGGTGGAAGACCCCAATACGCACTGGCTGGTGACGGCCCCCTCCAGCTCCCCGGAGAACAGCTACATCGACCCGGCCACCGGCAAAAGCACCTCCGTCTGCGCCGGGCCCACCATGGACACCGCCATCATCCGGGAGCTGTTCGAGATCACCGTCCGGTGCGCGGAGATATTGGAAGCCGGAGACGAGCTGACCGCCGAACTTCCGGCCATGCTCAGGCGGCTTCCGCCCTACAAGGTAGGCGCGGCCGGGGGCATCCAGGAGTGGATGGAGGACTACCAGGAGGCGGAGCCGGGCCACCGGCACATCTCCCCCCTCTACGGGCTGTACCCCGGCTGGCAGATCAGCCCGGACTCGACGCCGGAGCTGGCGGCGGCCGCCCGGAAGACGCTGGAGCGGCGGCTTTCCAACGGCGGCGGACATACCGGCTGGAGCCGGGCCTGGATCATCAACTTCTTCGCCCGGCTGGGAGACGGCCGGGCCGCCGGAGAGCACCTGCACGCGCTGCTGGCAAAGAGCACCTTGCCCAACCTCTTCGACTACCATCCCCCCTTCCAGATCGACGGCAACTTCGGCGGCACGGCGGGCATCCTGGAGATGCTGGTCCAGAGCCACGGGGACCGTATCGCCCTGCTGCCGGCCCTGCCCCCGGACTGGCCCGAGGGCGCGCTGGAGGGCGTGCGCGTCCGGGGCGGCTTCATCCTCAGCTTCCGCTGGAGGGACGGCCTCGTGACGGAGGGCACGGTCACCTCCCACCTTGGCGGCGACGCAGCGTTTCGGATCAACGGCAAGACCGTCCGCCTCCTCACCGCGCCCGGCCAGACGTACCCTTTGCCGGTGTGAGCGGCAACATATAGCAAAAGACGGTATGGCAGTCGCCGTACCGTCTTTTATTCCGTTTTTCACGTTGGGGCTCTCAGGAGAAATACTCGATCCGCAGGTCCCGGAACGCCGCCCGGTTCTCCCCCACGGCGTACAGCCCCAGCATCACGCCGGTGAAGCCGCCGGAGACCTCGCTGGACAGGTACTTCGTCCGCCCCTCCCCCAGGAACTGCTCTGTTCCGTCCCGGTTTACATAAAACTTATAGGTCAAGCTGTCCGCCTGAACCGTGAGCCGGGCCTTGCCCGCTGGCAGCGGAAGCGCCGCCTGGGTATGGCGGACGCCGCCGATGTTCAGCTTCAGCGCCGCCTCCCAGCCGCCGGGGCCCTGCCGCAGGGCCAGGTCGTAGTGCTCGTCCTCGCACATATAGACCGTCACCCCCGCCTCGCCTCCGTCGGCGGCCACGTCCACTACAAGCTCCAGGTCGAACCCCTTCTGCCGCAATGCCGCGAAGACAGGCGACGCGGCCTGGTCCAGCGTGACGGCGCTGCCCCGCATGGTCAGGCCCTCCGCTGTGAAGGAATACCGGGCCATGTCCGGTCTGCGCAGAAAGCACCAGTCCAGCCCGGGGTCGGTGTTTGCAAAGGTGTAGACCCGCTTGCGGGTCTGGTGGAAATCCCCGGCCAGGTCATAGGCCGCCTCCGTGGCGCCGTCGTTCCCGCAGCGGGGCCAGCCGTCCTCATCGAAGCGCACGGGCGTCAGGAATACCTCCCGGCCCAGGGTGTGATACGCCTGCCAGGGGTGGATCTGCCGGAAGCCCAGGGTCACGATGTGCCAGGAGCCGTTTTCGTCCCGGACCAGGTCCCCGTGGCCGATGCCTTGGATGATGCCGGGGGCCTTGTTCCGGTTGGTCAGGATGGGATTGAACGGGCAGTTCTCAAAGGGTCCCCAGGGGCTCTTCGACCGGGCGCAGACCACCATGTGGCCGTACTCGGTGCCGCCCTCGGCGGCCAACAGGTAGTACCAGCCGCCGATGCGGTACATATGGGGCGCCTCCAGATAGCGGCCCCCGGTCCCCCGCCAGACGCGGCGGCTGGGGGTCAGCTTCCGGCCTGTGGCGATGTCGATCCGGCACTGGGTAATGCCGGCGGCGCCCTCGTCGTCCTGGCCGTTGCTGATGAAATAGACGTCATCCCCGTCGAACAGCAGCGAGGGGTCGATGCCGCCCTGCTCCACCGTCACCGGCTCGGACCACGGGCCATGGATATCGTCGGTCCAGACGTAGAAATTTTGCTGGGTGGTGGCGTTGGTGGTGACCATATAGAACCGGCCGTCGTGGAACCGGATGGTGGGCGCGAACACGCCGCCGGAGCTGGGCACATGCTCCAGCTCCACCTGACCGGGCCTGGTCAGTACGTGGCCGATCTGGGTCCAGTTCACCAGGTCCCCGCTCTCGAACAGCGGCACGCCGGGGAAATACTGAAAGGAGCTGGTCACCAGATAGTACCGCCCGTTGGCGCGGCACACGCTGGGGTCCGGATAAAAGCCGGTGATCACCGGGTTTTCGTAGCGCACGGTCTCGTCCTCCGCAGTGTTATCGCCTGTCGGCCGGTCCGGTCACAGGGTCACCTCTACGCGGTATTCCTCTTTGCCCGGCTCCATGGGGACGGTCTTCCCCTCCACGGCTTGGCCGTCCACGGTCATGGACCGGGTCCCGGTCCGGCGCACATGGATGTGATACATGGCGTTCCGGAATTTCCGCTCCACCGTATACTCGCCCAGGCTCTCCGGCAGGCACGGGTCCACGCACAGCCCCTCCGGCGTGGGCTTGACGCCCAGGATATACTGGCTGATGTTCACGAAGGACCAGGCCGCCGTACCGGTGAGCCAGCTGTTGCGGGCCGCGCCCTCCTCGTAAGACTGCCGGGCCGCCACGGTCTGGGCGTAGCAGTAGGGCTCCGCCCGGCGGATGTCGCTGCCGTCCTCCTGATAGGCGGGACAGGTGCGCTTATAGATGTCGAAGGCGTTGTCGCCCCGGCCCACCACCGTCTCGGCGATGCTGATCCAGGGGTTGTTGTGGCAGAATACGGAGCCGTTCTCCTTGTACCCGGGAGGATAGCTGGTGATCTCGCCAAGCTCCTTGTGGTACACGGTGTAGCAAGGCGCGACCAGCTCCACGCCGTATTTGCCCAGAAGCCGCTCCCGGACCGAATCCAGCGCCCGCACGGCCTTGCCGTCGTCCGCGCCCACGCCGGCCATGACGCACATGCCCTGGGGCTCGATGTAGATCTGGCCCTCGTCGCACAGGTGGCTGCCCACGGGGTTGGAATAGGCGTCATAGGCCCGGACGAACCAGGCCCCGTCCCAGCCGGCGGTCTTGACGGCCCGCTCCATGTCCTTCACCGCAGCCTCCACCTTTTCGGCCTCCTCCGCCAGGCCCCGGGCCCGGCAGAGCTTGGCGTACTGGCCGCCGTAGAGCACGAACATGCCGCCGATGAACACCGACTCCGCCACCGGCCCCTCCGAAGGGCCCGTGGTCTGGAAGCTCTCCCCCGGCTCCTCGGAGAAACAGTTCAGGTTCAGGCAGTCGTTCCAGTCCGCCCGGCCGATCAGGGGCAGATCGTGGGGACCCTTGTGGGTCATGATGTACTGGACGCTCCGGCGCAGATGCTCCATCAGGGGCGCCTCGCTGCCGGGCACATTGTCGAAGGGCGTGGGATGGTCCAGGATGGTCCAGTCCCCGGTCTCGCTGATGTAGGCATAGGTGCAGGCCACGAGCCAGAGGGGATCGTCGTTGAAGCCGCTGCCCACGTCGTTGTTGCCCCGCTTGGTCAGGGGCTGGTACTGGTGGTAGGTGCTGCCGTCGGCCCACTGGATGGAGGCGATGTCGATGATCCGTTCCCGGGCCCGGCTGCGGGCCATGTGCACGAAGCCCAGAAGGTCCTGGCAGCTGTCTCTGAAGCCCATGCCCCGGCCGGTGCCGCTCTCAAAGTAGCTGGCGGAGCGGCTCATGTTGAAGGTGATCATGCACTGGTACTGGTGCCAGACGTTCACCATCCGGTCCAGGACCGGGTCGGTGCTGTGCAGCTGGTACCGGCCCAGCAGGCCGTCCCAGTGGGCCGCCAGCTCCGCGAGAGCCGCGTCCACCGCCTCGGGCTTGGCGAATTTCTCCAGCACCCGGTGGGCCGTATCCTTGCGGATGACGCCGGGCGAGAGGAATTTCTTGTCCCGGGGATTCTGCCCGTAGCCCAGCACGAATACATAGTCCGCCGTCTGGCCCGGGTCCAGGGTCACGTCCAGGGCCAGAGCCGCCATGGGCGCGCCGCCGTGGGCGATAAAGTCCCCGGTCTTGCCCTCCCGGATGGCCTTGGGGTCCGCGTAGCCGCCGAACTGGCCCAGGAAGGTATCCCGGTCCGTGTCATACCCGGCCAGGGGGGCGTTCACGCCGTAGTACGCGTAGTGGTCCCGGCGCTCCCGGTACTCGGTCTTGTGGTAGACCGTGGAGCCCTCCACCTCCAGCTCGCCGATGTTCAGGTTCCGCTGGAAGTTGGTGGAGTCGTCCACCGCGTTCCACAGGCACCACTCCACCGCAGCGGTGAAGCGAAGGGTCTTGGGCGCGTCCGTCTCGTTTTTGAGCCGAACGTGCTGGACCTCGCAGTCCTCGCCCATGGGCACCAGGAAGGTCATCTCCGCCGCCAGGCCGTCCTTGGCGGTCTCAAAGACCGTGTACCCCAGGCCGTGACGGCACACATACCGGTCCAGCTCCACATCTGCGGGATGGAACGCGGGGCTCCAGGCGGGCTTTCCCGCCTCCTTGACATAGAAAAACCGGCCGCCCACATCCGCAGGCACGCTGTTGTACCGGTAGCGCACCAGCCGCTGGAGCTTGGCGTCCCGGTAGAAGCAGTAGCCGCCAGCCGTGTTGCTGATGAGGGAGAAAAATGCCTCGTTGCCCAGGTAGTTGATCCAGGGCTGGGGTGTGGCGGGGGTCTCGATCACATATTCCCGCCGCGCGTCGTCAAAATGTCCATATCGCATGGCCGGTCACCTCCAAATGACGTCTTGTCCCCGCGCCGCTTTCCGCGCGGCGCGTCCGGACTTTTTTTCTGCGCATCCGCGCAAAAACCTGTTAAAGCTACTATACCGCCCCGTCTTCCCTTTGTCAATACATCCAAATGCAACATTCCCACAGGCAGTCCGCTTGTTTTTGTTGACAATATCGGTTTATACGTTATAATTAATTAAGCAGGATATTAAAACTAAATATCCTTAAATTTCCGATGATTTAAGCGGTCAACCGGCTAAATACCGATGACCGCCCTGAAAGGAGATGCGACGATGCAGGTCCCTGTCGACGCCCAGGCCACGCCCCGCGCCAGAGAGCTTTTGAACTATCTCTCGGACACGGCGGGCAAGGCCATCATCACCGGTCAGCACACCCAGACCGTCCCCATGGAGGAGATCGAGTACATCCGCCGGGTGACGGGCCGGGAGCCAAAGCTCCGGGGCTTTGAGCTTCTTGGCTACTCCCCCAACATCAACTACGCCGACGCGGACGCGGATTGTCTGACGGAGGTAAAGGAAAACCGGGGCACCCTGGACGTGGCCCTGGAATGGGGCCGGAAGCGGGAGGGCATCGTGACCTTCACCTTCCACTGGTTCTCCCCCCTGGGGGGCCGGGACAAGGCCTTTTACGCCCGGAACACGGACTTTGACGCCAGGCGGGTGCTGGCGGAGGGCACGCCGGAGCGGGCGGCCTTTTATCGCGACATGGACGCCATGGCGGAGCTTTTGAAGCCCTTCCTGGCCGAGGACATCCCCGTACTGTGGCGGCCCTTCCACGAGTCCGACGGCGAGTGGTTCTGGTGGGGCGCGAAGGGCCCCGCCGTGGCGAAGGAGCTCTACAAGCTCATGTTCCGGCATTTTACCCAGGTCCACGGCCTGCACAACCTGATCTGGGTCTGGAACTGCCGTCTGGCGGAGGGCTGGCCCGGCGAGGAATACGTGGACGTTGTCTCCCTGGACGAGTACCTGCCCGAGTATGCCCACACGGACTACCGGGAGCAGTACGAGGCCCTTGTGGCCGCCACGACCCGGAACAAGGTGGCCGCCCTGGCGGAGATCGGATACCTGCCGGACGTCGCGCTTCTGGAGCGCAGCCGGGTCCCCTGGGCCTATTTCATGGTCTGGTCCAAGGAGTTCTGCATCGGCCAGACCCGCAACACCGACGAGGCCCTGCGGCAGGTCTATTCCAGCGGCTACGCCGTCAAGCTCTGAGGGACGCGCCATGGACAAAAAAGTACGCATGGCGGACATCGCCAGGCAGCTGGGCGTGAGCGTCGTGTCCGTGTCGAAGGCACTCTCCGGCCAGAGCGGCGTCAGCGAGCAGACCCGGGCAAGGATCCTGGAGACCGCCAGCCAGATGGGCTACGTGCCCCTGCGGACCAGAGACCGCAGCCCCGGGCCGCCCAACTCCGGCAACATCGGCGTGCTGGTGGCGGATCAGTTTTTCGCCGACAATACCTTTTACTCCAGCCTCTACCGCAGCCTGGTGAGCCGCAGCAGCGAATGCGGCTACTCCACGCTTTTGGAGCTGGTGACCCAAAAGGCGGAGGCCGAGCGGGCCCTGCCCGTGATGGTCCAGCGCAAAAAGGTGGACGGGCTGATCTTCCTGGGGGAGATCGACCGGGACTACCTGCACGCGGTGTGCTCCTGCGGCCTGCCCTACGTGCTGCTGGATTTCTACGACGAGGACCTGGAGGTATGCAGCGTCACCAGCGACAACGTCACCGGCGGCTACCGCCTCACCAAGCACCTGCTGGACACCGGCCGGGACCGGATCGGCTTCGTGGGCAGCGTCTGCTCCACCAGCTCCATCACGGACCGGTTTCTGGGCTACTGCAAGGCCCTGTACCGGGCGGATATCCGCCTGCGGCCGGACTGGGTGCTGGAGGACCGGCAAGGGCGCACCGCCTATATCCCCCTGACTCTGCCGGAGGACATGCCCCAGGCGTTCGTATGCAACTGCGACGAGGTCGCTCTGCGGCTCATCGACGCGCTGACCAAGGCCGGCTGCCGGGTACCGGAGGACGTGGCCGTCGCCGGGTACGACGACTACCACCAGGACCGGCCCGGCTTCCCGCCCCTGACCACCTACCGGGTCAACACCAGGCAGATGGGCAGCGCCGCCATCAACCAGCTCATCCGCCAGATCAGCGGCGAGGAAGCCGTATCGGAAAACATCGTGGTGAGCGGCCGGATCATCCAGCGCCGCTCCACATCTATCGGAATAGGAGGTCATTGACATGGAAAAGATCGCGACTGCGGCCAAGCGGCATCTGGAACAGATCATCCTGCCCTTTTGGACGGCTCTGAAAGACGACGAATACGGGGGCTATTACGGCTACATGGGCCAGGACCTGGTCCTGGACAAAAAGGCGGAAAAGGGCTGCATCCTCAACAGCCGCATCCTCTGGTTCTTCTCCCGGGCCGCCATGGACCTGGGCCGGGAGGACCTGCGGCCCTACGCCGACCACGCCTACCGCTTTCTCACCGAGCACTGCGTCGACCGGACCAACGGCGGCATCTTCTGGAGCATGACCTATGACGGCCGGCCTCTGGACACCACCAAGCACACCTACAACCAGGCCTTCGCCATCTACGCCCTGGCGGCCTATTACCGGCTGACCGGAAGCGACGAGGCAAAGGCCCTGGCGCTGGAGCTGTTTCGCGTCATCGAGGACCGCTGCACCGACGCGGTGGGCTATCTGGAGGCCTTCACCGCCGACTGGGGCCCGGAATCCAACGAAAAGCTCAGCGAAAACGGCGTCATGGCCGCCAAGACCATGAACACCCTCCTGCACGTGTTCGAGGGCTACTCCGGCCTGTACGAGGCCACCCGTGACCCGGCCGTGGGCAAAGCCATGGAGCGCATCCTGGACATCTACGAGCACAGGATCTACTCCCCCGATCTGCATCGGCAGCTGGTGTTCTTCGACGAGAACTACAACTCCATCATCGACCTGTACAGCTACGGCCACGACATCGAGTCCAGCTGGCTCATGGACTGGGGATGCGCCCTGCTGGGGGACCCGGACCGCACGGCCCGCGTCGCCGCCATCGACCGGGACATGGCCCAGGCGGTGTACGCCGCCGCCTACAGCCACAACTCCCTGGCCAACGAGTGCGACCGGGGCGTGGTGAACGAGACACGCATCTGGTGGGTCCAGGCGGAGACGGTGCTGGGGCTTGTGAACCTGTGGAACAAACTGCCGGGCGAGACGAAATACCGGGACGCGGCGGCGGCCGTCTTCCGGTTCATCGAGGAAAAGCAGGTGGACCACCGGCCCGGCAGCGAGTGGTTCCACTCCGTGGACAAGTTCGGCGCGCCCGTGCCGGGGTATCCCATCCTGGAGCCCTGGAAATGCCCGTACCACAACGGCCGCATGTGCATGGAGCTGATGCGCCGGGACCCGGAGATCTACGTGTGACCTCCGCGCCGGCCAAAGAAGAAAATAATCGTTGCGCTTTGGGCCCTGTAGGGGTATAATCATAATTGGCTTGGGGACGGCACCCATCACAAAAAACAGCGGCCGCTGATCCTGACATTGGGGGTGGCACCCATCGAAAAAAACGTGCGTGTCATGGATGAAAATGGAAATTTATATGAATCGACCTGGCCTAAAAGGGCAAGAGGTCTTGTCAAAAACGGGAGGGCGCGATTCATTGACGAAAACACGATATGTCTCGCGTCCCCGCCAAACTCAGATTTGGAGGAACACGAAATGAGCGATATCCCTACCGGCAGCAACGCTGTGGAATACACTATCCCCTGGCTTTTGAGCCAGATAGCATCCATTCAGACCGAGACGGCATACATCCATGATGTCACCGAAAAGCTGTTCGCCATGTCCGATGGAGACAGCGGCGAGCCGGGTTCCCCCGGCAATATCCAGGGTTGGGAAAAGGCCAAGGCACTGGGCGACGTCGTAAGATGTCGGGAGACCACCAACCAACAGCTTTTGAGCTTCTACAACAAGGTGTATGACGACCTGGCCGGCCGAGGCCCCCGGCAAATACCCGAAGCAGCCCGCGAGATGAATAAGTGACCCGTCCGAGCGCCCCCGCGTCATGAAAGACGCGGGGGCGCGTTTTTGATTTCACCGGGACGCGATAACGGACACCAGGTAAAAGGGCGCGGCGTCGTTTTCGTGGGCCTCGGTGACGGTGATGTCCACCGTGTGGGGCTTATCCTCTCCGTGGACCAGCAGGTCCTGCAAATACAGGCAGTCCCCCCAGTCCTCGTCGAAGTTGGCGTCCAGGACCACGGCATGGTCCTCGTCCCCGTCCACCACCGCTTTGGCAATGGGGGCGGGCTTTTTCACGCTTTTGCGATACTGCACCGCGAGACACGTCCCCTCCACGGTGAAGCGGACGGCGTCGCCCGCGTGGGCTGCGGTGTATCCCCGGCGGAACATCTGGGTGATGTGCTCCTGGGGCGTGCCGTCCGGAACAAAGCCGGACAGGACGGGCGACGCGTTGTTATTTTGCCAGCGCACGCTGCGCTCATAGGCGTTTTCCGTCAGGGGCCCGGGCAGCGGCGCTTCCACGTCTGCCGCCGTCCCGGCCTCCGACGCGGCCTTCACCTGCGCCAGCAGCGCCGTGACCGCCGCCGCCACGGTGGCGTGGCCGGCGTCGTTGGGGTGCAGATCGTCCGGCGTCACGTCCCGGGCGGGGATGCGCCCTTCCCGCACCTCCGGCCACAGGGTGGACCGGAGGCTCACGGAGGGCAGGTCGTAACGGTCCCCCACCTTCCGGTGCACGTCCTCGGCGCTGGACCCGTCGTCATAGCGCACGTTGTGGATCAGCACCACCGCCGGGCCCCTCTTATACACCCGGCGGACCAGGCCCTCGTAGGTCTCCCGAAAATGGGGCGTGTTCTCGTCGTTGACGGAAAATTCGATGAACACCACATCCGGCCCGTACCGGAGCAGGTCCTCCTCAACCCGAGCCGCGCCGAACTGGGAGGTGGTGCCGCCGATGCCGGCGTTGATGTCCCGGACGGAAGCGGCGGGAAAGCTCCTCCGCCACCAGTCCGCCACCAGACTTGCGTAGCAAAGCTCCTGCCGTGAGGCCAGGGACCCCTGGGTGATGCTCCCGCCCAGAAAGCCCACGCAGACGTTCTCTCCCCTGGCCGCCCGGTCCATAACGGAGCGGAGCCTCGCCCAATTGCCCCGGCGGACAACGGCTTTTTGCATGTCCATATGCTCAATCCTCCCAAACGCTCTCGCCCAGCGATTCGATGAACCCGCTCAGCTCCCGGGCCATCTGCTCCGCCTCGGGGGCCCGGATGTGGCCGGGGGTGCCGCTGCCGTTCTGGCTGTACAGGAAGTGGTATACCCTTTCGTCCCCCAGCTGACGGCACACCATGTCGATGGACTTGTCCCAGTTCTCGTGGTGCATGAGAATGGTAGTGGACAGGATGATCACCGCCCTGGGATAGACCGCCCGCAGGTTTTGCACGAAGGCGGCGTAGTGCTCCCGCCAGGTCACCGCCCGGGGACAGTCCATGTCCCGGGCCATGTAGTCGTCGGGATAGCTGTCATTCTGGCCCACGGCCACCACCACCACGTGGGGCGTCCAGCGGGAAAAGTCCCAGGTCTTTGGCCGGTCGATATCCGGGTTATACTCGATCTTGTCGTACACATACTCCATGCCCCGGTAGTTGGGCGCGCCGAAATAACCGGTGCCGTCCATGAGGGCCACGCCCCCCTGGGCGATGTCGTGCAGCTGGGCGTTCAGCATCCGGGCCGTATACCAGGGGAAGGAATAGTAGCTATTATGATACTCCCCATTGTGGGGCGGGTCAACCTTTCCGCAGAAATCCACCGCCTCCGCCACCTCGCCGGCGGACACGCTGTCCCCGTAGACCTCGATCCGCCGCGCGGGCAGAGGCTCCGGGGCGGACAGCGCCGCGTCCGCCGGTACTATAAGACCATGGAACCGGAGCTGGTGGCAGGAATCCTGCCGCTTGAACAGCGTCAGCTCATGCTCCCCGGGTCCCAGGTCCTCCCCCAGAGTCAGCTCCTGGCGGCCTGTCGGGGCCAGGGGGATCGTGGACTGGACCCCGTCCAGCAGCACGCCCACATAATTGTCCCAGCAGCCCCGCATGTTGGTCACCACGGCCCGGACAAAGTCCCCCGTGAAGCGCACCCGCACGAAGGTGGCCGGGAACACCCACACGGGCTCCTTCGGATCGTCAAAGTCGATCCGGCCCATATATTGCAGCGCGGCGTGGTCCGCCGCGATCCATTTCTCGTTATCTTTCATCGGACGCCTCCAAATCGTCGCCGGACACATGGTAATACCACTTTTTCGCCTCCGGACTGCCCTCCTCCGGCTTGGGAGAGCAGCGGATCAGCACTTTTTCCATCAAAAACGTCTCCAGATACACCGCCAGCCCCGGAAAAAGCGGCAGACCCCATGGCATGAGCCAGATGCCCGCCAGCAGGGCCCCCAGGCCCAGCAGAAAGGCCAGGGTGAAGTGCAGGTACCGGAACATGAGCACCACGCCCATGCGAAGCAGGGCCACGTTCCCCATCTCAAACCGGGACAGGCACGGCCACAGGTATACCCCCAGCGCCGCCAATAGCAGCGCCATCAGGTAGAACACATACAAAAACCACAGCGGCACGCTCTCGTCGCTGTAAAGATACATGGCCTCCGCCACCACCAGGGCCAGGGTAAGGGTCAGGCCGAGGCTCACCGGCAGGGACTGGCGGAGATTTTGCTTGAAGCAGCGGAAAAACTCCGGCGCGGTGGAGCCGGTGTGAAAGCGCACCGTCTTGGCCACGGCATAATAGGCCGCCGAGGCCGCCGCGCCAGCCGTGACGATGGGCAGGCTGCACACGATCCACAGCGCGCTGGTCAGGATCAGGCTCCACAGCAGATTCATGAACCGGGCGAAGCGCCCCTCCTGGGAAAACAGGCCCTCAAACAACGCCGTCCCTCCTCTCGGCAATGGGCCCGCACCTTTTCAGGTACGGGCCCACCGAACTTATGTCTTGCCAGAAGCTTTCGGGCCGCTTAGCCGAAGTAGGAGTCGATGGCCGCCTGGAACTGCTGGCGGTAGGTCTCCTGATACTGGGCCGCGGTCATGGTGCCGAAGATCAGCTGCTCCAGATCCCAGCCGTCCACCTGGGCCTCCAGGCTCTGGTAGACGTCGAACTGCTCCCGGGAGCCCAGATCGAACATCACGTCATAGTTCTCCACCTGCAGGTCGGGGTCGCTGGCCGTGGTGGCGTACCACCACCACATGGTCTCCACGTCGTCGCGGATGGACACGTCGTCGTTGTACCAGTTGGACAGGGCCTCAAACACGTTGTAGACCAGCTCCGGGTCCTCCACGCCGTTGGGGATGAACCAGAACGCGCCGGCGGTCAGCTTGGCCTTGTTGGTCTCCTGGTCGCCGCTGGGGCCCACGGGCCACTGGACGAACACGGTGTCGAACTCCAGGGTGGAGCCCACGGAGCCGTCCCAGTCATAGTCGGCGTTGGTGGAGGCGATCCACGCGGCGCTGGGCCAGAAGCCGATGTTGCCGTTGCGGTAGGTGAAGCGCATCACGTCGCCGTTGTCCTGCTCCACATAGGGCTCGCAGACGTTGTAGGTGTTGTACAGGTCATAATAGAACTGCAGGGCCTCGCCGGTGGCGGCGGAGCTCAGACCCTCCTCGGTGCCGGAGGCGATGGAGGCGCCGTTGCTCATCAGCAGGTTGCTCAGCACGTCCTCCTTGAAGCCGGTGAAGCCGTACTGGTCGATGACGCCGTCGCCGTCGGTATCCTGGGTCAGGGTCTGGCAGTACTCCACGAACTTATCCCAGGTCCACTCGCCCCGGGCGTACAGGTCACGGGGATCCTCCAGGTTGTTGTCCTCCAGCATCTGCTTGTTGAAGGCCAGCGGAGAGGTGGCCTCCACCACGTTCTGGCCCAGGACCTGCTTCATCAGGCAGGCCTTGCCGTCGCCCAGGTCCAGATAGTTCAGCACGGTCTGGTCGCTGAGGACGTCGGCGTCCTCGGGCAGGACGGTCTTCAGATCCAGGGCCAGGCCGTTGACGGCGGCCGGGATGCCCATGGTCAGGTCGCACAGATACACATCGCAGTCGGGGGTGCCCGCCAGGATGGAGGTGTTGATGGAGTCGGTGATGCCGGTGTAGGTCAGGTTGACGTACTGGAACTTCACGTTGTACTTCTCCTCCACGGCCTTGACTACGTCAAAGCGCATCTGGTCGGAGACGCTTCCGGTGTAGGAGGGGTCGTCCTCCAGGGCGGTGTGGGTGGAGTCATAATAGATGTCCCACCAGGTGCCGATGGTGATCGTGCGGGGCTCGTCCGCCGCGAAGGCTCCGACGCTGAGCGCGGAGAACATGAACGCGACGACGAGGACCATTGCGAATATCTTGGTAAAGCGCTTCATTCGATAATCCTCCTTTAGAAGTTTGATGTGGATAGCCGTCTCATACCATGTCGTGCGGCTCCGGCGCAGGCCGGGAGCACGACATGGTATCTTTTCGGTATAACAGCGCGCAGCGTCTGTTATTCAGCGGCGGTGCCGATGTTGACGCTGAAGACCTCCCAGGCGCCGCTGGACTCGCACTGAAGCCGGGTGCCCCAGGCGGACACGTCGTCGCCGCAGACCTCGGCGATCTGCTCATAGGTGACCTGGGCCATGGACCCGTCGCACACGGGAGCCTGGTCGCCCACGCGGCTCCAGCCGGCGGCGGCGTCAGGCATGACAATCCACATGTCGCCGGTATCGGAGGCATACTGGATGGTGATGACGGAGCCGGGCACCAGCAGCGCCAGCTGCTCCTCGGTCAGCTCCACGCCGTCCTGGGTCCAGGCGTCGGCGGCCTTGCCGGCCATCTCGGGGATCTCCACATTGCCCTTCACGCTCTTGAACGCGCCGGAGCAGATGGACACGCCGTAGACCTCCCAGGCGCCGCTGGACTCGCACTGAAGCCGGGCGCCCCAGGTGGTGGGATCGTCGCCGCAGACCTCGGCGATCTGCTCATAGGTGACCTGGGCCGTGGAGCCGTCAAAGGTGCTGGGCTGGCCGTCGTTGGGGTTGCCAACGCGGCTCCAGCCGGCGGCAGCGTCGGGCATGACGATCCACATATCGCCGGTCTCGGAGGCATAGCTGATCTCGATGACGGAGCCGGGCACCAGCAGCGCCAGCTGCTCCTCGGTCAGCTCCACGCCGTCCTGAGTCCAGGCGTCGGCGGCCTTGCCGGCCATCTCGGGGATCTCCACCTTGCCGGCCAGATTCTTAAGGCCGGTGGGCTGGCCCACCTTCACGCCGTAGACCTCCCAGGCGCCGCTGGCCTCGCACTGAAGCCGCGCGCCCCAGGCGGACACGTCGTCGCCGCAGACGGCGGCGATCTGCTCATAGGTGATCTGGCAGATGTTCTTGGAAAGGTTGGTGGCGGCGGTCTGCTGCTCCACGCGGCTCCAGCCAACGGAAGCGTCAGGCATGACGATCCACATGTCGCCGGCCTCGCTGCTGTACTCGATCTCGATCACAGCGCCGGGCACGAGAGCGGCCAGGAACTCCTCGGTCATATCCACGCCGTCCTGAGCCCAGCCGTCGGCGGCCTTGCCGGCCATGCCCTCCAGCTCCACGGCGTCAGCGCCCAGATACTGCAGGTTGCTCATGTCCTTGGACCCGCCGAAGCCCTCGGGGGCGGTGAACGCGGCGGAGGTGTCGGCCTCGATCACGTTGCCGTCGGCGTCCAGGAAGCGGATGTCGTCGATGTACAGGACCGCGTTGGCCGCGCCGGCGGTAGCGCCGTTGTCGACCTCCAGGGTCACGACCATCAGGGGAGCGGCCTCGCCAAAGACCTCGCCCTTGTCGGGGTTCAGCTCGATGACGGTGCTCTTGGGGTTCTTGTTCTCCAGGTACACGGCCCAGCCGTGCTTCTCGGCGCTCAGAGCCCCGTCCACCCACAGCATCACGTTGCCGGAGCAGGCATAGAACTTGCCGTCCGGGTTCACAAGGCCCATGGTCACGTCGACGGAAGCCACGTCGCCGGCCTTATCGCCCAGCAGGCCGGCCACGTCGAAGGCCACATAGGGGACCTTGCCGCTGCCGTTGGTGATCTGCAGAGCCTTGCTGCCGTTGAAGTCGGCGATCTCGACCGTGCAGGCGTCGGCGTTGGCCATGCCGTCATAGACGGACACGAAGCCCATATTGCCGTCCTCAAAGTCCACGCTCGCGGGGGCCTCGTCGGCCAGCGCGGCCGCACCGCCGAAGACGCTCACGCACATGAGCGCCACCATCAGCAGTGCCAGCATTCTTTTTGCTTTCAAGTGAATATCCTCCTTAAAATAAAATATTGGACAAATGGAATGCGCACAGGTTCCGGCTCTCACCCTCCTTCTCCCCGCTGCGGGGAAAATATGTCTTGCACTCGTTCAGCCGACAATGCCGCTTCTCTCCACGCCCTCGATGAAGTACTTTTGCAGGAAAACGTAGATGAGAACGACAGGGATCATCATAAGCACGATACCGGCGTCCAGATACAGGTTCTGGATGGTCTTGTCCATGATCTGGTACTGGTTGGCGATGTTGGCCACCAGCGAGGAGATCCGGATGCCGATGGACTGGCTCTGGGGGATCAGGAACAGCTTCGCGTAGAACGTGTCGTTATACTGCCAGACCATGGAGAACACCGCCACGGTGATGACGGCCGGGGTCGCGTTGCGGAGCATGATGTGGAAGTAGGTGTACCAGGTGCCGGCCCCGTCCACGAAGGCCGCCTCCTCGATCTCCTTGGGCAAGCCCCGGAAGAACTGGTTGAAGATGTAGATATACAGTCCCGAGCGCAGGCCGCAGCCGAACAGGGTCAGGATGTACATGGGCGTGGTGGTGCCCATGAACGACAGCGGATGGCCGAAGATCGCCGTACACAGCCCGAAGGGGTCGAACATCCGGAAGGTCATGTACAGGGGCAGCATGATCGTATGGGTGGGGATCACGATGGTGATCACCACGCAGGCGAAAAACAGACCCTTCAGCGGGAAATTGAACCGGGCGAAGCCGTAGCCCACCATGGAGCAGATGAAGATCTGCAGCATCATCAAAAGCAAGGAATACAAAAGGGAGTTGAGCATCGTGGGCAGGTAGTTCAAAATCTCGATGGCCATCTGATACCGCTCCAGGGTGGGCTCCTGGGGGATCAGGTACACCATGGGGTTATAGGCGTCCTTGTTGGAAAAGAAGGAGTTAGCGATGATGCCGAACACCGGGGCCAGGATGGTATAGCAGATGCCGATGATGACCAGCGCCCTAAACAGCGTGGACAGGACGCTCTTGATGGACTTGGTGATGACGTACCGCTCGTTGAGGGCGGTCTTATCGTCCCGCAGGGCGTCCAGGTGCTTGTGGAAGAAACCGCTGACGGTCTTGAACATATCCATCCCCTCCTCTCTCAGTTATAGTAACTGGACTTCTTGGTGATCACGCCGCAGATCAGAAGAAGTATCCCGCAGGTGACCAGCGTACTGACCAGGCTGAACACGGCGCTCAGGCCGTAGTTATAGTTCTTGAAGGCCTCGTTGTACGCCAGGTTCACCACGTCGCTGGAGACAAAGCTGTCCACCACCGTATAGACGATGTTGGTGATGATGTGGGGCGTGATCATGGGCAGCGTCACCTTCCAGAAGGTCTCATAGGCCGTGGCGCCCTCCATCTTGGCCACCTCGTAGAGGTTGCCGGGGATGGACTGGAGCGCGGCGATGAAGATGACGATCTGCACGCCGGAGGCGGAGATGATGCTGGTGATCCGGTCCGTGGCCCCCACGATGTAATCCAGCAGCCACCGGGGCAGCATCAGGCTGCCGAACAGGTCGATGTAATAGGCCATGCCGATGCCCGCGCTCTCCGCGGCCACCTCCTGGCTGGAGGCGCTCACGCCCGTGGCCACCATGGCGGTGGCGGACTCGATGGCGTCCAGGATGGCCTCCGCGTTCAATATCACCGGCAGAAAGAAGATGGCCCGGACCAGGGTCCTGCCCTTGAACTTGCGGTTGAGCAGCAGCGCCATGAACAGGCTGAAAAAGATGATCAGGGGGATGTCCACCACCATGTTCAAAACGGAGCTTGTGAGGATCTGCTTGAAGCTGCCGTGGGCGGTGAAGGCGTATATGTAATTCTTCAGGCCCACCCAGTCCAGCGTATAGCCGCCGTTGACCACGTCCATCTGCAGGTCGGACAGGGAGAACTCCACCGTCATGATCAGGCTGCGCACATAGAACACCGCAAAGCCCACCAGCCAGGGGAGGATGAACAGATAGCCGTTGACCTTTCGCTTGCTCTCCAAACTCAGTCTGTGCTTTTTCATGTCCCCACCCCCTTACTGCACGGCGTATCCCCGGGCCGGGACACGCACGCCGTCCGCCGTCGCCGGCTGGGCGCTGTAGTTCACGTAGATGACCGTGCCGCCGCTGTAGACCGTTTTGCGCACGCCGCCTTCCAGGATCTCATGGCTCACCATCCGCTGGCCGGTGACCTGGCCGAGAACGTCCGCCAGCTCCTCATAGACCTCCACCGCCTCGTCCTTCCAGGTGTCAAAGCAGGTGGTGTAGAACCGATTCACGCCGGAGTACTTCATCTGGGAGGTCTCCTGCCAGGTGAACATGAAGTGGGGCGCCGCGCCGTACTCGATCATGGTCAGCAGCTGCTCCCGGTCGTCGGCCGCGCCGTCCAGGTTGTAGGCGGTGCCGCAGTAGTCGATGCAGCCATGGACGATCATCTCATACAGGGGGATGTTCTCGTCCACGATCACGTATTCGTTGTGGCTCAGGGGCAGGTTCGTGATATCGTCCGCCGCAGCCCAGGCGTAGTCGTTGGCCTGGTCGATCAGAAGGCTCTTCTCCGTGCCGTCCAGCTTTTCCAGCTGGCCGTTCACCACGTCCAGGGCCTGCTCCCGGTCGATCATCTCGCTGCGCTTCTTGTCCGAGTGGAGCTCGGAGCCCAGGTCCCGCAGACTGATGCCGTCCACGTCCACGCCGGCGAACCGGTCGGCGAAGGCCCCCACATAGCGGACCAGGAACTTGGGGGAGATCAGATCGTACATGGTCTCCGAATAGCCCAGGCTGGAGGTCTGACGCAGGGTGGCCGGGTTGACCTGGCCGAAGTCGGCCACGTAGCCGCTGCCGTAATACTTGGCGCTCTCGGCCTTGTAGTTGAAGCGTTTGCTGATCTCCGTCACCTGCTGGAAGGCCACGTCGGCGTAAAGTCTGCCGCCGTTGGCGCTCACCAGGGCGTTCAGGTCCTCCAGACCGCCCTTGCCGCCCAGCTTCCGGGTAACCCGGATGCGGTCGGGCACGTCGTGGTAGTACCCGCCGTTGAACCAGCCCTGCAGGTTCATGACCTGATCGTCCACGCCCGCCTCCGCCAGCTCGTCGGAGATGGTCCCGGCCTGCTCAAAGGTGGTCATAGCCGTCAGACCCTTGTACTGCTTACCCAGGATGAACTCCCGCATCTTCACGCCGGAGAGCACGTCGTAATAGAACTTCAGCGGCTCGGACTCGGTCTTTTCCGTCAGGACCCCCTCGCTGATGAGCCGGTCCCGGTAGTAGTTGGCGATGCCGGAATAGCCCTGGTGGTCCTCGTCCAGGAAGGAGTACCGCACGGTCAGGTCGCAGTCGTAGGGGTCAGGCTCCACGATGGGCAGCGCGGCCTCGTTGCCGGTGCTGCCGAACATCTCCAAAGTCTCGCTGCCCCGGACCACGAAGGTCGCGTAGGCGTTGTTGTAGCTGTTCACACGGCCGGACACGCTGGCGTTGACGGAGGCCAGGGAGGCCCCGTCCTCGATGGTGGCCAGGATGGTGCTGTCCTCCCCGCACAGGCCAAAAAGTCCCATCCGGGCGTTGTTGGAAGTCTCCATCACGGTGTAGTCCGCCGCCAGCATGTCGATGCCGTAGACGAACTGGGAATAGCTGCCCGCAGTGGTCTTGCCGTTGTTGTAACGGATGATCGAGCCGTCGCCGTTGGGCACCACGATGTAGCCCGTCTCGTCGGTCCCGGCCGCGCCGAAGCCGTAGAGCACCTGGATGCGGTAGATGGACGCGCCGCCGTTTTCCTCCAGCGCGCAGGTGGGCACGGACACGTCCACGTGGTCACCCTCCAGCCGGTACTCCAGGGGCACCACGAAGGAGATGGGCACGGACACCTGGGTCCCCGCCAGCGCCATCTGCTCCACGTAGTCCTCCTCGGTGAAGCCCACGCTCTCCAGCGTGGTCTGGATGCGTTCCAGGGCGATGCGGTTGTTGCGGGCGGTCTTCAGGATCTGGCGCATGCCCTCCACGTCGGAGGTGGTGGAATAGTACCGGCCGAAGGCGGCCGCCTCATCCTCCCCCAGCTGGGCCGTGATCTCGTTGAACTTCTCCTCCGACATATACTGGGGCACGATGCCCGCAGAGTTGGAGAAGTCGCCCATCTCATAGATGACCCGCACGCCGTTTTCAATGGACTCGAACTCAAACTGTCCCTTTTCCACGGACATGGAATAGGCGTCGTAGATGCCTGCGGTACGGGAGGCGTTGTAGTAGTTGAGGATGATCGGCGAGCGCAGATAATCCTTGTTCACGTTGTTGGCCAGCGGATCGTCGTCCGCCGCCGGCGGGATGGCGTAGGTGACGACGCCGCTGCGCTTGTCCAGGATCGCCACGTCCGTGGTGTCCTCGTTCAGGTACATGGCCAGCTCGCCGCTCTCGCACACCAGCTCGTAGCGCTTGTTCTCCTCCAGCTTTTCGCCCTGGAGCTTCAGCTCGCTCCCCTGCTCGTATTCATAGGAGGAGATATAGTCCTGATAGTCCCGGTAGAAGGTGTAGTGCACCAGGTAGTAAGCAAGATAGCTCAGTCCGCCCACCAGGGCCACGGTCACCAGCGCGTAAACGATCTTTCTTCCCAGGGACAGGGGCGCTTTTTCTTTCTTCTTTTTCATCGCGCGCCCCCTTACACTCTGAACACGAGCTCGGTATAGATCGACCGGAAGAAGTTATACACCTGTCCGATCAGGTCTATGAGCAGCAGGCTGACGAAGAGGATGAACAGTATCGCCACGAAGGTCAGAAACAGGGTGATCAGGGTCTTGCCCATGGTGTAGTCATGGACCTGCCGGATGCCCAGCAGCATGACGATCACCGCGTAGGCCACGCCCAGGGCGATGATGATGTAGTAGAACGCGCCCTCCTCCACGGTGATGAACTGGCTGAAGAGCGTGGCGATCAGCAGCGCCGGGATCATGGGGGCGCAGCCGTAGCCGATGGCGATGGCGATGTCCTTCATCCGGCCGCTGCCGTTCATCAGGCAGGTGATGGACCAGTTGCCCACGCACAGCAGCACGTACAGCAGCAGCACGCCCGACAGCTCCTGCAGGCTGTCCACCGTGGCGGGCTCCACGTCGTTGACCACGAAGTTGGCGCTGATGCGGTTGACGGAGAAGCACAGGGAGAAGCAGATCACCAGCAGCACCGCCAGGGGCACGCTGCCCCGGTCCTGGTGGCGTATCCAATAAAAACCGTCCATGGGATGGCTCATGGTATAAAGCATATACCGCCATTTTTCCTTGCCGAACGCCGTTTTCATCCGCTTGCCCCTCCTTTCCTTTCCGCCGCTTTCCTGTTTTTGATCCGCTTGCGGACCTGTACGGCGACCCACAGCACGATGAGCGCCACGCCCACGACCGTGAGCGCCTGGCCCAGATGGGCCCGGAGGATCTCGCTGCGGTAACGCTTGAAGGCCACGGAGTAGTAATCCCGGTTCATGCCCAGCTTCAGATACTTCATGGCCGTCTCATTGTCCCCGGCGGACAGATAGGCCTTGCCGATGCCGGAGCAGGCAAGCTCGTTGTTCTCGTCCAGCTCCAGCACCCGCTCCCAAAGCGGCACGGCCAGGGCCTCGTCCCCGTCGTAGCGCAGGGCCACGGCCCGGTTGATGAGGCTGGCGTATTCCGTGGGCGCGAAGCGGTATATCTCGGCCCGGGTGGCGTCCAGCACCAGCAGCTCCCCGTTCCAC
>CANPXZ010000019.1 GCA_947587485.1 uncultured Oscillospiraceae bacterium
TTTGGAAGCGCTGTGGGTCTTCAGTTTCGGCATTTCAGTTCGTCTCCTTTGCTTTTTCTTGCTTTGGCTGTTTCTTTGGCGGGGTCTGGGCCTTGGGCGAGAGAAACTCGGTCATGAGCCGGCCCTCCAGCTTTGCGCCCTTGTCTAACTTAGCGATCTCGCCGCACTCCGCGGCAAAACGCTCCAGGAGCTGTTTGCCCAGGTCGGTGTGCGCCATCTCACGGCCGCGGAACCGCACCGTTACCTTCAGCCGGTTCCCCTCGGCCAGGAACTTCTGGCCGTTGCGAAGCTTGACCAAGAAGTCGTTCTCGCCGATGGACGGCGACATACGGATCTCCTTGACCTCGATGACATGCTGATTCTTTCGGGCCTCTTTCTCCCGCTTGGCCTGCTCAAAACGGAACTTTCCGTAATCCATGACCTTGCACACCGGGGGCTTTGCCACCGGCGAGATCATGACAAGGTCAAGATCCCGCTCCTGGGCGATCTTCAGCGCCTCCTCCGAGGACATGATCCCCAGCTGTTCTCCATCGTCCCCGATCAGGCGGACCTGCGGTTCCCGAATCTCCTCGTTGAGAGGATGAGCCACGTTCGCTATTGCCAGAGCACCTCCTTGCGATCAATAACAAAAGCGCGGATACGTCCTGTATCCGCGCGCAAACACATTTTCTCCCGAGGGAAAACGGTTCATGGCCTCGGCGCGCACAAGGCGGCCGGGCGAGGACGGATACCGCTGCGTCCTGCTTTTGCCTGAATAATATACCAGCCCCAAGGGCCTTTGTCAAGTCTATTTTCTCCGAAACCCGGGAAAAATCCTACATATGATGAGAGGATCGGAACTTTTGGCCGTCTTTGTCCTGGGCGGACTGGCCTACGGCGCGCTGGAGCTTGTCTGGCGGGGCCGGACCCATTGGACCATGCTCCTGGCCGGGGGCGCGAGCTTTCTGCTCATATACCTGACCGCCGCCTCCGCCCTGCCCCCGCTGGGGCAATACGCCCTGTGCGCGGGACTCGTCACCGCCGTGGAATTCGTGACGGGGGCGGTGGTCAACGTGGGTCTCGGCTGGAACGTGTGGGACTATTCAGACCTGCCCTTGAACCTGTACGGCCAGGTCTGCGCCCGATACACGTTCTTCTGGTTTTTGCTGAGCGTACCCGGCTGCGCCCTGGCCCGGTTTTTGTACGGCTCAGTATTCCGCCGGGGCCTGTGAGTCCTCGGACTTCTCCTCCCCCGCCGGAGCGCTCTCCGGAGCGGGGGCCGTGGCGGGCGCGGCGGGGGTGGGCATGGCCGCCACGGCCGCCTTCTCCATCTCAATGGCCAGCTTCACGATGCGGCTGGTGCCCAGGCGGTCCGCCCCCAGGGCGATCATGTCCTCGGCGTCCTGCATGGTCTTGATGCCGCCGGCGGCCTTCACCTTCACGTGGGGGCCGCAGCAGGCCCGCAGCAGCTGCACGTCCTCCCGGGTGGCCCCGCCGGTGGAAAAGCCCGTGGAGGTCTTGATATAGTCCGCGCCGGAGGAGCTGACGATCTCGCACATCTTCTTTTTCTCCTCCTCGGTCAGCAGGCACGTCTCGATGATGACCTTCAGGATATAGCCCTCCGTGGCGTCCCGGACGGCCACGATCTCCCGGAGCACGTCGTCCCAGCAGCCGTCCTTGACCATGGCCAGGTTGATGACCATGTCGATCTCGGAAGCGCCGTTCGCGATGGCGTCCCGGGCCTCCTGGACCTTGATCTTGGTGGTGTTGTACCCGTTGGGGAAGCCGATGACGGTGCAGATGGGCAGCTTCGCGCCCGCGTAGCGCTTGGCTCCGGCCACATGGCAGGGCGGGATGCACACCGAGGCGCAGTTGTAGCGGATGGCCTCGTCGCACAGGTTTCGGATCTCCTGGACCGTGGCGTCCTGCCGCAGCAGGGTGTGGTCGCAGCGGCGCAGAATTTCGCTCAATTCCATAATAGTTCCTCCTTCTGCGGCGCTCCGGGCGCCGCATGTTTGTTTTCATATCCGCAAGCGCTCCCTCATAAGCTTGGGTATCAACGCTTGTGAGGTGCGTCCATGGACGAGGTATATGTCGCCAACCGGGCGGAGCTGTGCGGCACGGTGACCGCCCTCCCCCGCTATTCCCACGAGAGCCGGGGCATCCGGTTCTTCACCTTTCCCCTGCGGACCTGCCGGCTCAGCGGCACGGCGGATACGCTGAACATCGTGGCGCGGGAGTCCCTGCTGCCCCGGGACGGGCTGCTGGAGTCCGGGCCGGTGCGCGTCACGGGAGAGCTGCGCTCGTTCAACAACAAGAGCGGCGTGGGGAACAAGCTGGTGCTGACGGTCTTTGCCCGGGAGCTGGCCCCCGGCGGCGCGGATGAGAACCACATCGCCCTCACCGGCACCGTGTGCAAGGAACCCATCCTGCGGGTGACGCCCATGGGCCGGGAGATCTGCGACATCATCCTGGCCGTGGCGCGCCGCTACCGCCGCAGCGACTATATCCCCGTCATCGCCTGGGGCCAACAGGCCCGGGACGTGGCGGGCTCCCCCGTAGGCGCCCAGCTGGCCGTCCGGGGCCGGCTCCAGAGCCGGGCCTACACCAAGGTCATCGACGGCGAGAGCTTCCAGCGCCAGGCCTTCGAGGTCTCCGCCGCAGACGTGTTCCCGATATAAACTGCGAGGCGAAAGTGAATTCCTCCTCGCAGAAAGTCAAAATCCTGCCGTTCCGCGGATTTTGACTTTGACGCGCGGGAATGCCGCGCGGCTCGCCCTGACCGGGCTTCGCTCCCATTCGCCGTGCTGCTCTGCGCTGTGTTCCCGATATAACCGCTATTTTTTATTTTAATATATCATCTTTCATCTGTCAATTATTGAAAAATCTCCCCGGATGGTATATGATAGATTTAGTCAATGTCACGAATTGACGCGACGCATGTCGCAGAAGGGGAGGAAATATGAGTGTTCTGAATGACTGCACATACCGTGCCCACGAGTTTTTGGGCTGCCACAAGGCGGACGACGGCTACGTCTTCCGGGTCTGGGCGCCCAACGCCCAGGCGGTGTCCGTGGTGGGCGACTTCAACGGCTGGGACCCGGCCGCCGCGCCCATGGAGAGGGATTTCGAGGGCTACTGGTCGGCCCGGGTGCCCGGCGCACAGCACGGGCAGGTGTACAAATTCGCCGTCACCGGGCCCGACGGCCGGTGCATCCTAAAGGCGGACCCCTATGCCTTCCACGCCGAGACCGGCCCCGCCACCGGCTCCAAGGTCTGGGAGCTGGGCGGCTACGGCTGGGGCGACGGCAGGTGGATGAAGGCCCGGCCCAAGACCCGTCTTCGGACCGAGCCCATGAACATCTACGAGGTGCATCTGGGCTCCTGGCGGCTGGCGGAGGGAGAGACCTTCCCCAACTACAAGAACATCGCGCCCATCCTGGCGGAGTACTGCCAGAAGATGGGCTATACCCATGTGGAGCTGCTGCCGGTGACGGAGTTCCCCTTCGTGGGCAGCTGGGGCTATCAGGCCACGGGATACTTCGCCCCCACCAGCCGCTACGGCACGCCTCAGGACTTCATGGCCTTCGTGGACATCCTCCACCAGGCCGGCGTGGGCGTGATCGTGGACTGGGTGGCGGCCCACTTCCCCCGGGACGAGCACGGTCTGGCCAAGTTCGACGGCACGGCCCTTTACGAGTACGCCGACCCCCGGATGGGCGAGCACGCCGAGTGGGGCACGCTGGTGTTCGACTACGCCAGCCCCGACGTGCGGGGCTTCCTCATCGACTCCGCCCTGTTCTTCCTGGAGCAGTACCACGTGGACGGGCTGCGGTGCGACGCGGTCAGCTCCATGCTGTACCTGGACTACGGCCGCAAGGCCGGCGAGTGGGTGGCCAACAAGGACGGCGGCAACATCAACTATGACGCCCACACCTTCTGGCAGCAGCTCAACACCGCCGTGAACGACCGGTGCCCCGGGGCCTTCACCGTGGCGGAGGAATCCACCGCCTACGCCAAGATCACCGCCCCCGTGTCCGACGGCGGCCTGGGCTTCACCTTCAAGTGGGACATGGGCTTCATGCACGACACCCTGGACTACTTCAAGCTGGACCCCTATTTCCGCTCCTACAACCACGACAAGCTCACCTTCTCCATGATGTACGCCTTCTCCGAGTACTACATACTGGCCTACTCCCACGACGAGGTGGTCCACGGCAAGTGCTCCATGGTGCAGAAGATGTCGGGCCTTTACGACGACAAGTTCGCCAACCTCCGGGCCCTGTACGGCTACCAGTTCGCCCACCCGGGCAAGAAGCTCACCTTCATGGGCGGGGAGTTTGCCCAGTTCATCGAGTGGAACTATGAACAGCAGCTGGACTGGCTGCTGCTGGACTACCCCAAGCACCGCCAGATGCAGGACTTCTGCGCCCAGCTGGGCAAGCTCTACCTGACCCAGCCGGCCCTGTGGCAGATCGAGGACAGCTGGGAAGGCTTCACCTGGCTCAACCCCGACGACCGGGACAAGAGCTCCATCGCCTTCATCCGCTGGCCCAAGAACAAGAAGAAGGACAAGCCCATCGTATGCGTGTGCAACTTCACCCCCATGTTCTACGACGATTTCGTCATCGGTCTGCCCGGCGCGGGCAAGCTCAAAAAGCTGCTGAACAGCGACGACCCATGCTACGGCGGCACGGGCCACGCCCTGCCCCGGAAGAAATACGAGGCCAAGAGCTTCCGGGAGTTCTCCCATCGGGTCCATCTGGGCCTGCCGCCTCTGTCCGTGCAATACTTCACATATGAGGAGGAGAAAAAGCCATGCAAGTCAAAGAAATGAGAGACCAGCTGGCGGCCATGGCCGCTGAAAAGGGCCTGGACCATCCGGCCCGCATCCTTCTTACCGCCGCCGAATGCGCGCCCCTGGCCAAGACCGGGGGTCTGGCCGACGTGGTGGGCACGCTTCCCAAGTACCTGAACAAGCTGGGCTTTGACGCCCGGGTCATGATCCCCTACCACCGGATCATCAAGGACAAGTACGGCGACCAGGTGGAATACCTGTTCAGCTTCTACGTCTCCCTGGGCTGGCGGACCAAGTTCGTGGGCGTGAACCGGCTTACGCTTGACGGGGTGTGCATATGGCTGATCGAGAACGAGGAATATTTCTCCGGCCCCATCTACATCCCCGACCGGGAGGGCGAGCAGTACGCCTTCTTCACCCGGGCCGTGCCGGAGGCACTGTTCCGGCTGGACTTCATCCCCGACGTGATGCACTGCAACGACTGGCACGTGGGCATGCTGCCCCTGCTTCTCAAGACCCAGTACATAGACTCCCCCATGGGCGGCACCCGCTCCCTGCTCACCATCCACAACATCGCCTACCAGGGGCTTTGCAAGTTTGACTTCGTGCAGGACTTCCTGTCCATCCCCGACGGCTGTCTGGGGCTCATGGAGCGCTACGGCATGGCCTCCTTCCTGAAGGCGGGCTGCGTCATGGCCGACCGGGTCAACACCGTCAGCCCCTCCTACGCCCGGGAGATCTGCACCTGGGAATACGGCGAGGGACTGGAGAACGTGCTCAGCTTCCGGGGTGACGTGTCCGGCATCGTCAACGGCATCGACAAGAGCGTCTGGCGTCCCGGCACGGACAAGAAGATCCCCGCCAACTTCACCGCCTCCAAGATGAACGGCAAGATCAAGTGCAAGACCACCCTCATGGAGGAGACCGGCCTGGAGGTCGACCCGGACCGGCCCCTGATCGGCATGGTCACCCGCCTGGCGGAGCAGAAGGGCCTGGAGCTGGTCATGGCCGCTATGGACCAGCTGCTGTGGGACAACGACGTGGCCTTCATCCTGCTGGGCAACGGCAGCCGCAAGTATGAGGACTGGCTCCGTGGCCTCCAGGACCGGCACCCCGGCCGGGCCTGCGCCTGGATCGGCTACGACGACGACCTGAGCCACCACATCTACGCCGGGTGCGACTTCTTCCTCATGCCCTCCCGGTTCGAGCCCTGCGGCATCTCCCAGCTCATCGCCATGGCCTACGGCACGCTGCCCATCGTCCGGGAGACCGGCGGCCTGCGGGACACGGTGCAGCCCTACAACATGTACACCGGCGAGGGCACCGGCATCACCTTCTCCCGCATGGACGGCTACGACATGGCCGACGCTATCCGCCGGGCCCTGGCCCTTTATTGGGACAAGCCCGCCCTGGCCAACGTCATCAAGCAGGCCATGGCCGTGGACTACAGCTGCGACTCCTGGGCATATGAGTACGGGAAGCTATACTTGGATATGATATAAAGCCGCATACCGCTTTGAACGCCTCCCCTGTGCAAGGGGAGGTGGGCCGCCGCCAGGCGGCTCGGAGGGGTTGTTACCAGTGTGGGATGATTTCCGGGACTGGTAACAATCCCTCAGTCACCGCCTTACGGCGGCGACAGCCTCCTTTGCTGGAGGCTTTTTTCATGTTTTCCGCGACCGAAGCGGATTTTTCGGCAGTATAAGGGTGAAGGGCCTTCAAAAAACATGCAAAGGTGGGAGCGCCATGGACGACAGCGCCATATTGGACCGGTTTTTTGCCCGGTCCGAGACCGCCGTGGACGAGACGGCGGCCAAATACGGCGCCTACTGCCGGACCGTGGCGGCCAACATCCTGCCCGACAGCCGGGACATCGACGAGGCCGTGAACGACGCATACCTGGCCGCCTGGCGCTCCATCCCGCCCCATCGGCCGGAGGACCTGCGCACATACCTGGCCAAGCTCACCCGCCGGGCCGCGCTGAAGCTCTGGCGGACCAGAGACGCAAAAAAGCGGGGCGGCGGCGAGCCGGAGGCGGCGTTAGAGGAGCTCTCCGCCATCCTGCCCGGCGGGGACGACCCCGCCCGGAACCTGGAGGAAGCGGAGCTGACGGCAGCCCTGGACCGGTTCCTGGCCGGCCTGCCGGACACGGAGCGGCGGGTGTTTTTGCGCCGGTACTGGTTTCTGGACCCCATCGACGCCATCTGCCGGCGCTACGGCTTTTCCCAGAGCAAGGTCAAATCCATGCTGGCCCGGACCCGGGCAAAGCTGCGGACCCACCTGGAAAAGGAAGGATATCTCTTATGAACGCGGAAAACATTCTGAACGCCCTGAACGACATCCCCGACCGCTGCATCCGGGACGCGGAGGCACCGGTGCGGCCCCGGCAGGCGGTCCGCCGCCCTCTGGCCCTCATGGCCGCCGTACTGGCCCTGTGCCTGGTCCTGGCAGTCCCGGCGGCGGCCTATACCGAGAAGGGATATACCATTTTGTACGGCCTCTCCCCCACCGCCGCCCAGGCCCTGAAGCCCGTGAACGAGTCCTGCGAGGCAAACGGCGTGCGCATGACCGTGGAAAGCGCCGTCATCGAAAACGGCGTGGGCCTTGTCAGGCTGTCCCTGCAGGACCTGGACGGCGGGCGGCTGGATGGTACCACAGACCTTTTTGACAGCTATTCCCTTCGCTACCCGCTCTCCTTCTTCGACTGCTCCGGCGGCTGCGAATCCCTGGGCTATGACGACAATACTCACACCGCCTCTTTCCTCATCCAGTTGGCCCATCTGGACGGCAAGATGCTCCGTCCCGGCAAAGTGACCTTAGAGGTCCGGGAGCTTCTCAGCCGCAGGCAGGAGACGGAGGGTCCCCTGGACCTGGACCTTGCCCAGGCGGAGACGGACCCAGTCATGCAGACCGGCCCCAATTTCCGCAGCGCCGGCGGCGGCCAGGAGGGTTCGTTCCCGGAGGACTATGAGGACCGGGCCTATCTGGCTCCCGGAGATCCCCTTTACACCGTGGGTGACGGCGCCGCCGTCACCGCCATGGGCTGGATCGGCGGACAGCTCCATATCCAGCTCCACTATGACGATATCCTGGGCCGGGACGACCACGGTTATCTGTATCTCACCGGCGCGGACGGCGGCGAGAAGGGCTATACGTACTCCGTCAGCTTCTGGGACGAGGAGCAGACCGGCAGCTATGAGGACTACGTGTTCGACCTGACCCCGGACGAGGCGGCCCGATACGCCCTGAACGGCCATTTCTGGCTGGGGGCGGACAAGGTGGAGGGCCCCTGGGAGGTCACCTTCAAGCTGTCGTGAACAAAAGCGTTATTTCGTCCACATGCGTAGAACGATTTGTGTTGACATTTCCATCATTTTCCTGTATGCTGTTGACCCGCTGGGGCTGCGTCCCAGCGAAAAAAAGAGAGGAAATGTTTTTATGCCCGACTATCAGACCATGTACCACATCCTCTGCGCCGCCGCCTCCCGCGCTTTGGACGAGCTGCCCGAGGGGGAAACCACCAACGTGGGCCGGAAGGTCCTGCAGGACGCCCTGTACGAGGCGGAGGAGCTGTACATACGCTCCGGCGAAGCATAAACCAAGGACCTGCACACCGCCGGACGCATCCCGTGGGATGCGTCCGGCGGTTTTCAGCCAAAGAGCACAAAAAGTCCGCTCATTTTCCAGAAGTTTCCTTGCGTTTTGCCCATTGTTATCGTAAAATAGAGAAAAAATCCGGCCACACCGGAGCACAATGAGGAGGTAACGCTCGTGATCGATCTGCACGCAAAGCCCTATTACCTGGACGACGAGGCCGTCCGGTGGGTCATGGACACCATCGCCGGCATGACCGATGAGGAAAAGGTGGGCCAGCTGTTCGTCCACATGGTGGCCAGCGACGACCCGGAGGACATCAAGCGGGTGGTGGACACCTATCACCCCGGCGCTCTGCGCTACCGCAACACCCCGGCGGACAGGCTGTGGGAGCAGAACAACAACTTCCAGAAGGCCAGCCGCATCCCCCTGCTCATCGCCTCCAACTGCGAGGCCGGCGGCGACGGCGGCGTGGGCGGCGGCACCCACATCTCCTGCGGCGCGGCCACGGCGGCGGGCAAAGACCCGGAGCTGGCCTACCTGGCCGCCAAGGTGGGCGGTACGGAGGCCATGGCCATCGGCTCCAACTGGAACTTCGCCCCCATCGTGGACCTTCTGTACAACTGGCGCAACACCATCGTGCAGCTGCGCTCCTTCAACCACGACGTGGACGAGACCATCCAATACGCCAAGGCGTTTTTCAAGGGCGAGCGGGAGTGCCAGGTGGCCACCTGCATGAAGCACTTCCCCGGCGACGGCCTGGAGGAAAACGACCAACACCTGATGATGGGCTTGAACGACATGGACTGCGACGAGTGGATGAACACCTTCGGCAAGGTCTACAAGGCCCTGATCGACGACGGGGTGCTGACCGTCATGGCCGGCCACATCGCCCAGCCCGCCTGGCAGCGGGCCCTGGCCGAGGGTCCCGTGGCGGACGAGGACATCCTGCCCGCCACCCAGTGCAAGGAGCTCATCACCGGGCTTTTGAAGGAGAAACTGGGCTTCAACGGCCTGGTGGTCACCGACGCCTCCCACATGATCGGCATGTTCGCCTCCGGGCCCCGGAGCCTGGTGGTGCCCCGGGCCATCGCTGCGGGCTGCGACATGTTCCTGTTCTTCAACGACATGGAGGAGGACTTCGGCTACATGATGGACGGGTACAAATCCGGCCTCATCACCGAGGAGCGGATGCAGGACGCGCTCATGCGCATCCTGGGCGTGAAGGCGGCCATCGGCCTGCACAAGAAGCAGGCGGCCGGGACCCTCATGCCCCCCAAGGAGGGCATCTCCGTGGTGGGCTGCGCCGAGCACCAGGCCATCGCCGCCAAGGCTGCGGACAAGTACGTCACATTGGTGAAGGACACCAGGCACTATCTCCCTCTGGACCCGGCCAAGGGGAACAAGCTGCGGGTGGTCTATCTGCAGGGCGACGGCCACGTGGTGGCCGGTAAGCTGGAGAAGGCGGACGATACGCCCCTGAAAAACCTGATCCGCCGGGAGCTGGAGGACGCGGGCTTTATTGTCACCTACGCCGACGAGCCGGAGGTGATCGCCAAGGGCAAGGGCAAGATGGAGCAGTTCAAGAAGGAGTGCGACGCGGTGCTGGTCATCAGCAACCAGGTGGGCTTCGCCCAGCAGAACAGCATGCGCACCAAGTGGACCCTGCCCACAGATCAGCCCTGGTACGCCTCCCAGGTGCCCACCGTCTTCATCAGCCTGAACCTGGCCAACTGCCTGGTGGACATGACCATGAGCCACTGCTACATCAACGGCTACCACGCAAGCCCCGCCGTGGTCCACGCCCTGGTGGAAAAGCTGACCGGCAAGAGCGAATTCAAGGGCGTGCCCGACGAGAACGTCTGGTGCGGCCGCTGGGACACGAAGCTGTGACCGGCATTTGACAGGCTGGATGAAAGGGCGCGAAGGCCGGTCAGGCCGAGCCGCGCGGCATTCCCGCGCGTGAAGTCAAAATCCGTAGAAAGTCAGGATTTTGACTTCCTGCGAGGGGGAATTCACTTTCCCCTCGCAGTTTATATCGAGCTTGTCAAAAACTCGTTTTTTGACAAGCTTAAAAAAGCCCTGGTTTTCCAGGGCTTTTTTTGTGTACAATCGCTCTTGTGTTCCCCGGCGCGGACAGTGTACAATGCGCGGTGAAAATACGCTCACAGCAAGATCCTGAAAGGAAATTTTCATGCAAACTCCCTATTATTCCGACGCGCTGAAGCTCGCCCAGAAAGAATTCCGCCGCTGCACCGCCGCGGGGCAGCACCCCTATCCCCCGGTACTGGACGCCTTCGTGCCGGCGGAGCGGTTCGCCGGCGGAGTGGACCTGGGCACCGCCAGCATCCCCATGGAATTCGTCGTGGGCACCCGCACCGCCGCCCGCACCAACGCCTTCGCCCGGAACTTCATGCCCCTGCTGCCCGCCGGCACCGAGTTCTCCGACAAGTGGAACAACCTCTGCCAGGCCCACCTGGACGAGGGCATCCGGGAGCCCATCAAGGTCTACGAGTACATGAACCGGTACTATGTGGAGGAGGGCAACAAGCGGGTCAGCGTGCTGAAATTCTTCGGCGCGGAGGCCGTGGAGGCCCGCGTCACCCGCATCATGCCCGAGGCCCGGGACGACACGGAGACGTCCCTTTACTTTGAACTGATCGACTTCTACCGGCTCAGCCGGACGAACTTCATCGAATTCACAAAGCCCGGCAGCTGCGCCAGGATGCAGCAGCTGCTGGGAAAATCCGCCGGGGAGCTGTGGTCGGACGACGACCGCGCCGCCTTCCGCGCGGCCTATTACTACTTCCGCCAGGCCTATGAGGCCCAGGGCGGCAAACGCCTGGCCTCCACCGTGGGGGACGCCATGCTGGCCTATATGGAGGTCTACGGCTATCAGGACCTGCGCCGAAAGACCGGCGCGGAGATCAAAAAGTCCGTGGCCAGCGTCTGGGAGGAGATCACCCTCCAGCAGGAGACCCCCTCCATCAGCGTGAAGCTGGACCCGGAGAGCGAAAAGCCCGAGGGCCTGCTGGCCAAGGTGCTGCCCAAGGCGGAGAAGCCCATCAAGGTGGCCTTCATCCACGACAAGGCCCCGGACCTGTCCGGCTGGACCTTCGGCCATGAGCTGGGCCGGCAGCATGTGCAGCAGGTCTTTGGGGACAAGATCGAGACCGCCGCCTACTTCAACGCCCTGGACGCGGACCCCCTGGACGTGATCCGTGAGGCCGCCCAGGACGGCTGTTCCGTGATCTTCACCACCTCTCCCCGGCTGCTGCCCGCCAGCCTCCGGGCTGCGGTGGACGACCCCAAGCTCACCATCCTCAACTGCTCCCTGAACATGTCCCACCGGTACATCCGCACCTATTACGCCCGGATGTACGAGGCCAAGTTCATCGCCGGCGTCATCGCCGGCTCCCTGGCGGGCAGCAACGACGTGGGCTACATCTGCGACTACCCCATCTACGGCCAGGTGGCGGGCATCAACGCCTTCGCCCTGGGGGTGCAGTCCGTAGACCCCTGCGCCAAGGTCCGGCTGGAGTGGTCCTCCGTGGGCGGGCTGGACAGCGCCATGGACCGGCTCAAGGCCCGGGGCGTCCGGCTTGTGTCCTCCCAGGACCTGGCCCGGCTCCGGGACAACGGCCACACCCCCTTCGGCCTGGCCATCGTGACGGACAGCGGCTCGGTGAACCTGGCCCGGCCCGTGTGGCAGTGGGGCGTGTACTACGAGACCATCCTCCGGCGCATCCAGGACAAGAGCTTCCAGGCGGAGGCATCGAGCAGCGCCAAGGCCCTCAACTACTACTGGGGCATGTCCGCCGGCGTGGTGGAGATGCGCTATTCCGACAAGCTGCCCGAGTCCACCCGGAAGATGGCGGAGTTTCTGGACCGGAGCTTTCGGGCCGGCATGTGCGAGCCCTTCCGCGGGCCCCTGTACGACCAGTCCGGACAGGCGGTCGCCCCCAAGGGCCAGACCCTCAGTCCGGAGCAGATCATCGACATGACCTGGCTGAACGAGAACGTGGTGGGCTCCATCCCCGCCTGGGGCGACCTGGACGAGACCGCCAAGCTCACCGTGGGCATCGCGGGGATCATGACGTCGAAACAAGCAGAATAAAGCGCCGACCCGCTTCGCTGGGCTCGTCTGGGGGCCCTATCAAAGCAGAATAGGTAAGCAGATAGACAGAGAGAGGTGATCCCGTGCGGATACTGGCCGTTTCCGATGTGCCCTCGCCCCGGTATTATGAATATTACCAGCCCGGCTCTCTGGACGGGTTCGACCTGATCCTGGCCTGCGGGGACCTGCGGCCGGTCTATCTGGAATTTCTGGTGACCCTGGCCCACTGCCCCCTGGTCTACGTCCGGGGCAACCACGACGACGCTTACCTCAAAGATCCCCCCGAGGGGTGCATCTGCGCGGAGGACACCATCATCGAGGTGAACGGCGTGCGCATCCTGGGTCTGGGCGGCTCCTTCCGCTACCGGAAGGGCGAGTGCATGTACACCGAGCAGCAGATGCGCCGACGCATTCGCAAGCTCTGGCTCCAACTGCGCAAATACGGCGGCTTCGACATCCTGCTGACCCACGCCCCCGCCCGGGGCCTGAACGACTTCGACACCCTGTCTCACCGGGGGTTCGAATGCTTTTTGCCGCTGCTGGACAAGTACGAGCCGAAGTACTTCATCCACGGCCACATCCACCGCACCTACGGCCACGACATCCCCCAGCGGAGCCAATACGGCCCCACCACCGTCATCAACGCCTTTGAACACTGCGTGATCGAATACTGACCGCAAAGCATTGCCGGAGAGGAGAGAGACATATGAACAAGACCAGCAAGGAAGAGCTCTTCCGCTCCGTACCGGTGCCCAGGGCCCTGGCCTCCATGGCCATCCCCACCATCATCAGCCAGCTCATCAACCTGATCTACAACGTGGTGGACACCTTTTTCATCGGCCGCACCGGCAATTCCTACATGGTCGCGTCCGTGACGGTGGCCTTTTCCGTTTTCATGATGACCATCGCCATGGGCAACCTGTTCGGCATCGGCGGCGGCAGTCTGCTGGCCCGGCTGATGGGCCAGGGCCGTACGGAGGACGCCCGGAAGGTCAGCGCCTTCAGCTTCTACGGTGCCATCGCCATCTCCCTGGCCTACTCCCTGCTGATCGGCCTGTTTCTCGACCCCATCCTGCGGGTGCTGGGCGCGTCGGAGGCCACCATGGACTACGCCAGGCAGTACCTCTGGATGACGGTGATCCTGGGCACGCTGCCGGTGGTCCTGTCCGCCGTGTGCGGGCACCTGCTGCGAAACGCCGGCTACTCCCGGCAGGCCAGCCTGGGCCTGTCCGGCGGCGGCATCCTCAACATCGCCCTGGACCCGCTTTTCATGTTCGTGCTGCTGCCCTCCGGCTGGGAGGTGTTCGGCGCGGCCCTGGCCACGCTGCTTTCGAACATCGCCGCCTGCGTCTATATGCTGGTCATGGTCAAAAAGGTCTCCGGCACGGCCCCGCTGAGCATGAGCCTTTCCCAGGCCCGCGCCATCCGCCCGGAGGACCGGAAGGGCGTGTTCGCCGTCGGCGTTCCCTCGGCCCTGCTCAACGCCCTGTTCGACGTGGCCAACGTGTTCCTCAACGCCCTCATGGCCGCCCACGGGGACCTGGCTCTCGCCGCCATCGGCATCGTCATGAAGACCGAACGGCTGCCCAACGCCGTCAACATCGGCATCTGCCAGGGCATGCTGCCCATCGTGGCCTATAACTTCTCCTCCGGCGACCGGGAGCGGATGGAGAGCGTCATCCGCTTCGCCCGCCGCATCGGCCTGGCCATCTCCCTGTTCTCCATCCTCTTCTTCCAGCTTTGCGCCGCGCCGATCTGCCGGTTCTTCATGAGCACGTCCGGCTCCCACGCCGAACAGGCCCTGGAGACCATCGCCTTCGCCACCACGTTCCTGCGCATCCGCAGCTTCGCCTCGCCGGTGCAGTTCATGAACTTCCACTCCTCCTACTGCCTGCAGGCCATGGGCGACGGCCGGGACACCCTGCTGCACTCCGTCGTGCGGCAGCTGGTGTTTTACATCCCCTTCATGTTCCTGTTCGACCGGCTGTTCGGCGTCACCGGCCTGGTGTGCGCCGTCATCGCCGGCGAGGGCTGCGGCGCGGTCTTTGCCCTGTGGCTGCTGCGCCGGTGGCTGAAAAAGCTGGAGAAATAACGTCCGTACAACGAACAAGCGGGAAGCTGATGCAGCTTCCCGCTTGTCTTATTCAATATGTCTCAGTACAGGCTCACGATGATGTCCACGCACTTGTCCACGCCCAGCGTCCCGCTGTCCAGAGCGATGTGGTAATGCTGGACCTTGCCCCACTCCATGTCCGTATAGAACTGGTAGTAGGCCGCCCGGCGCTTATCCTTGTCCCGCAGGCGCTTTTCCGGGCTGTCGCTGGTCTCGCCGTAAAGCTTCACGATGCGCTCGGCCCGCTTCTCCATGGAGGCGTAAACGAACACCTTCAAAAGGTCCTGCTTCCCCTCCAGGATATAGTCCGCGCACCGGCCCACGATGACGCAGGACTCCTTCGCCGCGATCTCCAGAATGAGCTTGCGCTGCACCGTCCAGAGGTAATCCTGAATGGACAGGCCGTTCACGGAGCGGTCGGCAAAAGCGGTGGCCAGCCATCCGCCCTTGGGGGTATACTCTCCCCTCTCGGCTATGTATTCCTTGGCAAGGCCGCTCTCCTCCGCGATCTTTTCCAAAAGCTCCTGGTCATAGCAGTGTATGCCCAGCTTTTCCGCCAGATGCTTTCCCACCGTGCGGCCGCCGCTGCCGAATTCCCGGCTGATGGTAACGATCCTGTTTGCCATGATATGCTCCTTTCTCCGGCGGGACCGCCGTCCGCGCCGGGCTGCTTTCTGTTATTATAATAACAGAAACGGGCCGTTTCGTCAACCGCGTCGAAAAAGTTCTTCCAGTCCCTGACCCCTTGCGCGGAACGGATTTTTCCTGTATAATGACCATGCACCCGCGGGTATGGTGGAATTGGCAGACACGCTGGATTTAGGTTCCAGTGGGCGACCGTGGGAGTTCAAATCTCCCTACCCGCACCAGCGTCAGAAGCGCTTTGAAGATTCGCAGTCCTGGCAAGCCAGGCCTACTCATCGGTCAAAGCGCTTCTTCCTTCTCCCCGCGCGACAAGCGTGCCGCGCGGGGGCCCCAACGTCAGAATGGCCCCGAAGATTCTGAGTGCTTGCAAGCAAGCCCTCATCATCGGTCGGGGCCATTCTTCCTTTTCCCCAAAGGGCAGGCGTGCCCTTTGGGGACCCCGACGTCGGGACAAGCTCCACATCCCTCGCTCCGGCGGCAAGCGCCAGAGCTCGTCCGTTCCGCTGCCCCTCCTTTTCCCCAAAAGGCTGGCGAGCCTTTTGGGGGCCCCAGGAACAAAGTCGCCGCCCGGAGGGCGGCGATTGGATTTGGGACCCTCAATAGCCCATATCCCGGTCGATGATGCTGCCGTCGATGGCGTTGACCGTCAGAAGACTGGCGTAGGGATCGTTCTTTGTGTTCCCATCCTCGTCCGTGACCGTCCCGAAAAAATCCCACGCGGGCACCAGGATGCCGGAGCCCTCCCTGTTCTGTTCGGCGATGCGGGTATAGCCCAGGCAGATCCGGTCCACGGTGACGGTCTGCTTTTGTCCGTCGTTGTCCACCAGATACATCTTCCGAAAGATGTCCGTCACGTCGTCAAATCTCAGCAGAGCGGAATCCTCTGTCACGGTGTCCCCGATGGTATAGGGCGCCTCCCAGTGCATGCCCACGATGCCGCTGTCGTCCACAAAAAAGGCCAGGGTCTCATAGCGCCAAGGTTCGTTATACACCGTCGCGTCCGTCATCATATCGCCGGCGGCGGAGGTGTAGGTGATGGGCAGGCCGTTGAAGCTGCGGGTGTACAGCACGACCCAGAAGTCCCGCTCCGGCCATCGCTCGTTTCCCTCCTCATATCCCTTTCGGGCGGCGTAAAACACCATGTTATCAATGCCCAGCTTTTCCACCAGCGGGTCGGTCAGCGCCTGGGCGTCGTCGGCGGATATCGTCAGTCCGGGCAGCTCCCGGCCCGCCGTGTCCGCGTACTGGATGTAGATGGGGTCAAGGAGTATATAGGCCTCATTACCGGTGTTGTTTCGGTCGTAGAGCGCACGGTGAGCGCCAAGGCCCGCGTAGTTCCCGATCTGGAGCGATTCGTAGCCGTATTCCTCGGAATAGCCGACGCCCTCAATTAAGGACAACCCGTCTTCCTCTACGAACTGACCGGATATGGCGGCCTGCTCATTTTCCTCCGGGGCATTATTGTATTCTTCCTGGAGTCGGTCGATGGCCTGCTGCATCCATTCCGCCCAGGTGAGCTTATTTCCGTTTTCATCTGAGTAATTCATGCCATCGTCATCCTCTGAAGGACCGGCGGCCAGTTGCTGCTTGGCCTTCAGGATCTGCTCCATGATGGCGTCCTTTGTCGCCGGGGCGTAGGGATCATGCAGGGGCGTGTGGACGAGCTGCTCCATCAGCACATCCGCCTGGGCCTGGGTGATGGTCCCATCTGTCACCCGGATGATGGCCGCTGAATCCGCCTCCGGGGCGATGACCTCGGCATCAACTGTAACATTGATCGAGCCGTCCGTACTTGCAAAAGTGTCCTGGTACTTATAAGAGGAGGAAGAATCGTTCCCTCCGACACCTTGCTCCTGCGCGGCGGTTTCCGGCGTCAGACCGACGCGATCCGATACGCTGCCGGTTTCAGCTTCCGTATAGTCTTGCGCTTTCTCAATGAGAGCGTCATTGCTCTTTCCCACAACGATAGCCTGCTCCGGGGTTTTCTGGCAGCCGGCCGCCGACAAGACGATAAGAGAGATAACAATGGCAGTACGAATTCTTTTCATGTTTCTGCCTCCTTTCAGTGATGCACCGATTATGCGGCGCTCGGGGGCAAAAAAACTATCAACAAGTTCTTATCATTTTGTAATTTTGCAAGACGGCGGCTATTGCGGCACTGCTCCGCTATGCCGCCTTTTTCGCTGGATGCACAAACTTTGGCGGTATTTTCCGGTTTTTATCATCGACTTTTCCATATTGCCATGTTATAATGTCCTATATAAAGCAATTTCCTCATCGCCACATTACTTATGGAGGGTACTGCAATGACAGGAAAACACAAAGCAGAAAAGTTCATCCGATACATAGTGATCCTGGCTGTGGCAGGCTGCGGGATCGCCATGTTCGCCGCTGCCGCCAGGACAAAGCTCCTCCCGGCATCCTATCTGGCCGCCCTCGGCGGCGCTCTGGCGCTGCTGGCGGGACTGATCGCCCTGCTGGTCCGGGGCGGCAGGCGTGTCCGCCTGTGCGCCGGTCTGCTTCTGGCCGCGCCGTATATCTTCATGACGCTCTGCGGCTTCTCCCTGGCCACCAGGACGGAGGGGCTCCTGCGGGACTCGGTGGTGACCGTCTCCCCCACCATGCCGCCTGCCCCCACGCCCGCCCCCACCGACGAGCCGGCTCCCGAGCCGGAGCCCACCCTGGAACCCACCCCGGAGCCTGCGCCGGAGCCCACGCCGGAGCCTGAATTCCCCGATGTGTTCACCATCTACGTCAGCGGCATCGACAGCCGGGAGGGCCTGGTGGACCTGAGCTACAGCGACGTGAACATGATCTTCACGGTGAACCGGACCACCCATCAGGTGCTGGTCTGCACCACGCCCCGGGACGCCTTTGTGCTCGTACCCGGCACGGACGGCGCACGGGACAAGCTGACCCATATCGGCAACTTTGCCGGCATCGACCTTTTGATGGAGACCATGGAGTCGCTCTACGACATGGACATCGACTATTGGTTCCGCATCGGCTTCACCGGCTTTGAGAACGTTGTGGACGCCCTTGGCGGCGTGACGGTGGATTCCGACTATACCTTCACCGGCCGGGATTTCGACTTCGCCGACCAGATCTACACCTTCAACGAGGGCGAGAACGTCCTCAACGGCGACCAGGCGCTGGTATTCGCCCGGGAGCGGATGAGCTTCCCCGACGGCGACCTGCAGCGGGGCCGTGACCAGATGAAGCTGGTGAAGGGCATGATCGAAAAGCTCCTGTCCCCCGACCTGCTGAACAACTACTCCTCGGTGCTGGACAGCCTGGAGGGCCAGTTCCAGACCACGGTCCCCTATGAGCTGCTGGCCGCGCTGGTGCGGGATCAGCTGGCGGACGGGGCAGAGTGGAACGTGGTGTGCTATACGATGTGCAACTGCGCCTCCGGCCATCAGGTGACCTATTCCATGCCGGAGGAGGGCGTGCTCTATGTCTCCTGGCTGAGCGATGACGACGTGGCGCAGGCCCAGGATCTGATGAACCGGGTCCGCAACGGCGAGGTCGTCGAGCAGCCCGACATATATACCAACCTCCAGTGAGAACCTCTTTTTGACGTCTCACGGCCCGGCGCGGAAGCGCCGGGCCTCTTGATTGACGAATCCGCTGTTTCGCGGTATAATAATCATAATAACGACAGTAACGACAAGACCCGATCACATACCGCGTTCCACGGGAGGTCACCTATGCCAGATCAATACACGCGCCGGCGCATGACGGACCGGAAGGACGGCCGCCGGCTGCGCACCATCTCTCCACTGTTCCAGCTGTCCCCCTTCACCGTCCTCAGCCCTGCCGACGCGGCCAACAGCTTCTATGACACGGCGGACGTGACCGGCATCGAGACCTGGCTGCGGGACCGCCGGGCCGCCGGGGACGAGAATATGTCCCTGCTGCACGTGGTCATCGCCGCCTATGTGCGGATGCTGTCCCTGCGGCCGGCCATGAACCGCTTCGTATCCGGCCGTTTCATCTACGCCCGGGACGACATCGACGTCGTCCTGTCCTCCGGCGGCAGCGGCGCGGCGGACACCGGCGGCATGACCGTCACCGTCCGCTTCCAGCCCTCGGACACCATCTTTGACGTGTACCGCAAGATCAACACCCGGGTGGACAACCTGCAGGCCGACCAGTCCGCCGACCGGCTGGAGCGCATCGCCTCCACGCTGGTAAAGACGCCCCGGTTCGTGCTGCGCTTCGCCATCGCCGCGCTGCGGTGGCTGGACTATCACGGGTGGCTGCGCCCGTCCCTGACGGAAAAGAGCCCCTACCACGGCTCCGCGCTCATCTCCGACGAGGGCGGCTTCCACCTGCCCCCTGTCCGCCGGAGCCTGAACAGCACCGGCGCTCTGCCCGTGATGCTCTCCGTGGGCCGCATCCGCTCCGTCACGGAGCTGGACCGGCTGGGCAAGCCCCAGGAGCACCGGTACATGGACTTCGCCGTCACCTACGACAGCCGCATCGCCGAGAGCTCTTACATCGGCGCCGCCTTCCGCTATTTCCGCTATTTCCTGGCCAACCCTGACGCCCTGGAGCATCCGCCTGAGCGGGTGAACGAGGACGCGCTGTGACCGGAACATACGCCATCCGCCCCGGAAGGTCCAGGCTTTCCGGGGCGGATGCTGTTTGATGTTTTGTATTACCGGCCGCTGTAGAGCCTCACGATGTTCAGCAGGATCTGCGTCACCGCGTCCATCTCCTCCGCCACGGCCAGCTCCATGGGGCCGTGGAAGTTGTATCCGCCGGTGCCCAGGTTGGGACACGGCAGGCCCATGTAGCTCAGCCGGGCCCCGTCGGTGCCGCCCCGGATGGGCTCCACCGCCGGCTCCACGCCCGCCATCCGGGCGGCCTCCTTGGCGTTTTCGACCAGATGCATGCAATCGGACAGCTTCTCCTTCATGTTGTAGTAGCTGTCCCGCATGACAAGCTCCACCTTGGCCGTGGGGTGGGCCGCGCCCCCCTTTTCGCAGGCCTGGGAAAGCAGGGCCTTTCTCGACTCAAATTTCTCCCGGTCGTGGTCCCGGATGATGTACTCCATCACCGCCCCGGCGGCGGTACCCTCCAGCCGGTCCAGGTGGAAGAAGCCCTGATACCCCTCCGTCTTGGCAGGGATGTCCTCCGGCGGCAGGAGCGCGTTGATCTGCTGGGCGATGAGCAGGGCGTTTTCCATGACGTCTTTGGCGGAGCCAGGGTGGACGGACACGCCGGTGATCGTGACGGCCGCGCCGGCGGCGTTGAAGTTCTCATACTCAATGGACCCGGCCCGGCCCCCGTCCACCGTGTAGGCGTACCGCGCCCCGAAGGCGGCCACGTCAAAGTGGTCCGGTCCCTGGCCGATCTCCTCGTCGGGGGTGAAGGCCACGCAGATGCGCCCGTGGGGGATGTCCTCCGCCAGCAGGCGCTCACAGGCCGTCACGATCTCCGCGATGCCGGCCTTGTCGTCCGCGCCCAGCAGCGTGGAGCCGTCGGCGGTGATGATCGTCTTGCCCTTCATATCCTTCAAAAACGGGAAGTCCGACACGCGGATGACCCGGCCCTCCTTGGGCAAGACCAGGTCGCCCCCGTCATAGTCCGGATGCAGCACCGGCGTCACGTTCTGGCCGGAAAAGGCCGGGGACGTGTCCATATGGGCCAGAAAGCCCAGGGCCGGGGCATCCTCGCAGCCGGGCGCGGCCGGCAGCCAGGCCGTGACGATGCAGTGCTCATCCACGCCGGGATCTTCCAACCCCAGCGCCCGCAGTTCCTCCGCCAGCGCCCTCGCCATGTCCCACTGGCATGCCGTGGACGGCGTGGTCCCGGTCCGATCGTCGGACCTGGTATTGACTTTCACATAGTTCAAAAGCCGCTCGTATGCTCTCATGGTGCGCCCTCACAACGGCAGATTGGAGAAGAAATAGGGAAGCTGCTTGCGCCACCAGGGCCAGTCGTGGCACACGTCCAGGCCCCAGTAGTCCGCCCACACGGGCACGCCCTTCACGTGCAGGATGGACTCCAGCCGCCGCTCGTGGGCCATCATCTCCTCGTCCCAGGCGCCCTGTCCAGAGCAGATGACGATGTTGGACTGGCGATACAGGTCCAGCCAGGGGTGGTCGGGGGGCATGTTGGGCAGAAATTGCAGCGGGGAGTTGGCGTAGGTCAGATCGTCGTGGTAGTTGCCAAAGAAGAAGTTGGCGTCAAAAAGCCCGCTCAGGGACACCACCGTGTCGAACAGGTCCGGCCGCCGGAAGAAGAAGTTGGCCGCGTGCAGCGCGCCCATGCTGCATCCGGTGGTCATGGCCTTCACGCCGGCCGCGCCCAGCTCGTACACCCGGGGCAGCAGCTCGTTCGTCACATAGGCGAACCACTTCTCCTGCAGTTCCAGCCGCCAGCGGGGGTCCGCGCCGGTGTTGGACCAGGTCTCAGCGTCGATGGCGTCCACGCCCACCACCATCACCCGGCCCTCCTCGACCCAGGGGGCTATCGTATCCACCATGCCGTAGTTCTCAAAGTCGAAGAACCGGCCGTTCTGGGGCGGGAAGGCAAAGCAGGGCTTGCCCCCGTCGCCGTAGAGCTTGAACTCCATATCCCGGCCCAGGATATGGCTATACTCCTTAAAATACCTTGTGTTCATGGGCACCTCCTATTATTTGACACGCTCCAGCACGAAGCGTATGAATTCCTGCGCGGCCTGCTCCGAGGGCATGTGGACGGTGTACATCTGGTTGCCCATGGCGTCGGCCAGGGCGTCCGGCATCCGCTCGCACATGGCCATCTGCTCGCCGTAGCGCTCCAGCACTTCCTCATGGGAATGGACGTAATGGGCGCTGTCCCGCCGGCTGGCATAGGCGCAGAAGTGGTCCTCCCCGCCGGGCTGCTGGCGGCGCTCGTCGAAGGCCGCCATGTCCGCCCAAATCTGATAGACGTCGATGCAGTGGGCGAAGTTGATCATATCCGGGGTATAGCCCCCCGCCGGGCGCATGTTGACCTCCAGGCCCACGAAGTCCCCCACGTCCCCCAGGCCGGGCTTGGCCTTCGTCAGCTGGAAGAACTCCAGGTGGACGAACCGGCTGGCGGCGTGGAACGCCTTGGCCGTCCGGCGGCCCATATCGGCCAGGGCCTCGGGCACCTTGTCCACCACGTAGTAGGCCAGGTCCCCCTGGTCGTTTACGATGTCCGCGATGGAGGGCGGGAACAGGGCCGAGGACTCCACCAGCGGCTCGCAGTTGGAGTCCATGATGGCGTCGTAGGAGCGGATGTTGCCGAAGATGAACTCCTCCATCACGTAGGGCACGTCGGGCTTGTCCGTGAAGAACCGGTCCAGGTCCTCGTCGTTCTCCAGCTTCCAGGTGTGGGAGGCCCCCACGCCGATGTCCGGCTTGACGATGACGGGATACCCCACCCGGGCGATGAACCGCTTGGCCGCAGCACGGGTGGTCACATTGTGGCAGCGGGCGGTGGGCACCTTGGCGGCGGCGTAATACCGCTTCATGCCGGACTTACTCTTGAAGGCCGCCACGCCGGCGGTGTCCACGCCGGTGGTGATGTGGAAGTCAGTACGCAGCCGGGCGTCCTGCTCCAGCCAGTACTCGTTGTTGGACTCCAGCCAGTCGATCTTCCCGTAGCGGTAGGAGAAATACGCCACCGCCCGGAACACCTGGTCATAGTTCTCCAGGCTGTCCACCCTGTAATACTCGGTGAGGGCGTCCTTCAGCTCCCGGTCCAGATCGTTGTAGGGGCAGTCCCCCACCCCCAGCACGTTCACGCCGTTCTTGTTCAGCCGGTCGCAGAAGTTCCAGTATGTACGGGGAAAATTGGGTGAGATAAACACAAAATTCATGGTTCCGCCGATCCTTTCTCCTCAGTGATGATGATATTCGCACCGGACGGCTCTCAGCCGCCTGCCGTCCGGCGTTTGACAAAACGTTCAGCCCGCCTTTTTGTCGATCCATTCCGCCCGCAGCTTGGAATAGACGATCTTCTGCTCGCTATAGAGCCCTGAATAGCCGCTGAGCATATAGCTCACCGCGCAGCACAGGGAATACAGCACCACGCCCTCGCCCCCGAACAGCTCGTAGCTGAGCACGATGGAGGTGACCGGGCAGTTGGTGGCGCCGCAGAACACGCCGATCATGCCCAAGGCCCCCGCGAAGCCGTGGGGCAGACCCAGCACCGGGCCCATCCAGGTGCCGAAGGCGCAGCCCACGCAAAGGGCCGGCACGATCTCGCCGCCCCGGAAGCCGGAGCCCAGGGTCAGGGACGTGAACAGGATCTTCAAAAGGAAGGCATACCAGATGGTCCGGCCGTCCAGCAGCTTTCGGATCAGCTCGTCGCCCGCGCCGCAGTAGAGCTCGCTCTCCGGCACCAGCAGCACTAGCGCCAGCACCAGCGCGCCGCCCACGGCCCCCCGGAGCACCGGGCGGGGAATGTACTTCTCCCCCAGGCGGTGGCCCAGATGCATGGCCTCGCAGAAGATCATGGACACCACCGCGCACAGAGCCCCCAGGATCAGGGTCTGGAACATGGAAAGGCCCGTCAGCACAGCGGCCGGTCCGGCGTCATAGCCCACCAGGCCGTGCAGCCCCATGTCCTGGGCCAGCAGAAATCCCCCCAGGGACGCCAGCAGGCACGGCACGAAGGCGGCGTAGTACATCACCCCGACGCTCACCACCTCCATGGCGAACACCGCCGCGGTGATGGGGGTGCCGAACAGGGCGGAGAAGGCCGCGGCCATGCCGCACATGACCATGACCCGTTCGTCCTTCTCGTCCACCTTCAGCTTCTTGCCGATCCACCCGGCCATGGAGCCGCCCAGCTGCAGCGCCGCGCCCTCCCGGCCGGCGGAGCCGCCCGCCAGGTGGGTCGCCACTGTGGACAGGAAGATCAGCGGCGCGGTGCGAAAGCGCATGGGCTCCGCGTCCCGGACCGCCGTCAGCACCAGGTTGGTGCCCCGGTCATGCTCCATGCCGCATATCTTATAGAGGAACGGGATGGCCGCGCCCACCAGGGGCAGCAGAAAGACCATCCTGGGATGCGTGGTCCGCAATGCCGTCACCGTGCCGACGGCCTCGTGGAAGGCCACCGCCGCCGCGCCCACCGCCAGGCCCACGACGCCCGCCAGCAGGACCCATTTCACGAACACCAGGCAGCCCGCGCCCGTCTTTTTTATGGTTTCTCGAAGCCGTTCCAAACGTTTTCCCTCTGTTTCCTTCAACGCTTTCCCAAAGTATACCATATCCGCGCCGGTTTTGCACCCCCGACATGGGAAAAAACACCCGCCGCGCCGGGCGTTTTTTCGGTGCAAAATCTACAATGCCGCCGCTGCAAAATCGTCAAAAAGCCTTGATTCGTCCGGTGAATGTGCTATAATCGACCCAAGGCCGGAAAAACCGGCAAAGCTGCAAGATACAGTTGGATCGGGAGGTATCGACCAATGAAAAAACGTATTCTTTCCCTTATGCTGGCGCTGGTCATGCTGGCCGGCATGATGAGCGTGACCGCCCTCGCCGCCGAAGAACCCCTGACCGTGGCCCTGGTGGTGGCGGACAAGTTCGGCGACCGCTCCTTCTACGACTCCTCCAAAGAAGGCTGCGACAAGCTGGTCGAGGAGGGCAGCATCACGCTGAACACCATCGAGTGCAACGGCGAGAACCACACCGCCCAGATGCGCAACGCCGCCGACATCGCGGACGTGGTGATCTGCGTGGGCTGGGAGTTCTATGACATCGAGACCGTGGCCCCCGAGTATCCCGACGTGAAGTTCATCTGGATCGACAACGCCACCTCCGCCCCCGTGGAGAACGTGCTCAACATCACCTACGCCCAGAACGAGGGCTCCTTCCTGGCCGGGTACATCGCCGCCGCCATGAGCGAGAGCGGCGTGGTGGGCGCCGTGGGCGGCGAGGACGCCGACACCATCAACGACTTCATCGTGGGCTATGAGCAGGGCGCCAAGTACTACGACGAGAACACCGAGGTGGTCCACAACTACGCCAACACCTACACCGACCCCGCCGTGGGCAAGGAGTGCGCCATCGCCCTGAACGACGAGGGCGCCGACGTGATCTTCCAGATCGCCTCCGCCACCGGCGACGGCGTGTTCGAGGCCGCCGCAGAGAAGGGCTTTTACGCCATCGGCGTGGACTCCGACCAGAAGTACATCGACGAGGACGTGATCATCTGCTCCATGAAGAAGGAAGTGGGCCAGTCCATCTACGCCGCCGTGTCCGAGCTTCTGGAGGGGGACGACTCCCGCTGGGGCGGCACCTGGATCGCCGACATGTCCACCGGCTACATCGGCATCGGCTACGGCGAGGATGGCTCCGCCCAGCAGGTCCCCGACGAGCTGAAGGCCCAGGTGGAGGACCTGGCCGAACAGATCGTCTCCGGCGAGATCGTGGTGGACACCACCAGGTAAGAGCCGACCCATACAGGGCGCGGAGTTTCTGCGAAGCTCCGCGCCTTTTTATACAAGAGGAGCGAGGTGAACGCATATGGACGATATCGCCGTGCGGTTCGAGCACGTGAGCATGGCCTTCCCCGGGGTGCTGGCCAACGACGACGTGTCCCTGGACATCCGCCGGGGCGAGGTCTTCGCCCTGGTGGGGGAAAACGGCGCGGGCAAGTCCACCCTCATGAACGTGCTCTACGGCATCCACGCCCCCACGGACGGGAAGGTGTTCATAAACGGCCGGGAGATGACGGACCACGACCCCAAGGCGGCCATAGCCATGGGCGTGGGCATGGTCCACCAGCACTTCATGCTGGTGCCCTCCTTCACCGTGGCCCAGAACATCGTCCTGAGCCGGGAGCCCCGGCGGGGCCGGGTGTTCTTCGACAACGCCGCCGCCCGGCGAAAGACGGCGGAGCTGGCGGAGGGATACGGCCTGGAGGTGGACCCGGACGCGGTGGTGGCGGAGCTGAGCGTGGGATTGCAGCAGCGGGTGGAGATCCTGAAGACCCTCTACCGGGGGGCGGAGATCCTGATCCTGGACGAGCCCACCGCCGTGCTCACCCCCCAGGAGACGGAGGAGCTCTTCGCCGTCATCCGCCGGGTGGTCCGGGAAAAGCACATGACCGTCGTCATCATCACCCACAAGCTCTACGAGGTGCTGGCCATCTCCGACCGGGTGGGCGTGATGCGGAAGGGGCAGCTTGTGGGCGTGCGCAATACCGCCGAGGTGGACGAGCAGACCCTGGCCTCCATGATGGTGGGCCGGCCCATGCTCTACGAAAAGCTGGAAAAGACCGGCGCGCCGGGCGACGTGATGATCGAGGTCAAGGATCTGACCGTCCGGGACAACCGGGGCCTGACCGCCGTACGGGGGCTCAGCCTCTCGGTCCGGGCCGGGGAGGTGCTGGGCATCGCCGCCGTGGAGGGCAATGGCCAGAGCGAGCTTCTGGAGGCCGTCACCGGCATGCGGAAGATCGAATCCGGCACGGTGACCGTCTGCGGCCATGACGCCGCCGGCCTGGACCCCGGGGCCATCCGGGCCCTGGGCCTGGCCCACGTGCCGGAGGACCGGCTGGCCACCGGCGTGAGCCGGGAGGCCACCGTGGCGGACAACCTGCTCACCGGCAAGCACCGCCAAAAGCGCTTCAACCGCTTCGGCTTCCACCAGCGCACCAGCACCATCGAGCGCTACGCCCGGGAGATATACGAAAAATTCGACATCCGTGGCTCCGGCACGGACGTTGCCGTGGGGGACCTTTCCGGCGGCAACATGCAGAAGGTGGTCATCGCCCGGGAGTTCTCCTTCGACAGTCCCGTTCTGGTCATCGCCCAGCCCACCCGGGGCGTGGACGTGGGGGCCATCGAGTTCATCCACCGGCAGATCATCGACCGGCGCAACCGGGGCTGCGCCATATTGCTGTGCTCGGCGGACCTGGACGAGGTGTTCCGCCTGTCCGACCGGATCGTGACCCTCTACGAGGGGCGGATCACCGGCGAATTCACCGGGACGTTTTCCAAGGACGAGATCGGCCTGGGCATGACCGGCGGACACCGGGACAGGGAGGCGGTATCATGAAAAAGCGATTCAACTGGGGCTACCTGGGAAGCCTCTGCGTCAGCGTGCTGCTGGCCTTCGCCATCGGGGCGGTCATATTGGCCGTGGCCGGGTTCAGCCCGGCGAAGGCCTACGCCGCCATGATCAGCGGGGCCTTCTCCAACGCCCGGCACATCGGGGACTTTCTGGAATACGCCATGGTGCTGTGCCTGACGGGCCTGG
>CANPXZ010000020.1 GCA_947587485.1 uncultured Oscillospiraceae bacterium
ACTTCATGCCCGGCCAGAACGACGAGATCGACAAGGGCGGCACCCTCCGTCTGGGGGCCTATCCCTGCGTCATCGCCCCGGGGACCATGATGGAAAAATGTTACGGCAAGAACGAGATCAGCGAGCGGCACCGGCACCGCTATGAGTTCAACAACGACTACCGGGAGAAGCTCCGGGACGCGGGCCTGGTCATCAGCGGCGTCAGCCCCGACGGCCGGCTGGTGGAGACCGTGGAGGTGCCCGGTCACCCCTTCTTCGTGGGCGTGCAGTTCCACCCCGAGTTCAAGAGCCGGCCCAACAAGCCCCATCCCCTGTTCCTGGGCTTCGTCTCCGCAGCGCTGGACAGGTCCCAAAGCGGAAAGGAATAACAAAACGTCTCTATGTGCGGCATCGTAGGGTACACAGGAAACGCGCCGGCCGTCCCCGTCCTGCTGGACGGCCTGGAGAGGCTGGAATACCGGGGCTATGACTCGGCCGGCGTGGCCGTGGTCAGCCGGGAGCGGGGCCTTCAGATCGAAAAATGCAAGGGCCGGCTCAGCGCCCTGCGGGAAAAGCTGGACGGCCAGCCCCCGCTGGCGGGTACCGCCGGCATCGGCCACACCCGCTGGGCCACCCACGGGGAGCCCAACGACGTCAACTCCCACCCCCATGTGAGCCAGAACGGCCGGGTGGCCATCGTCCACAACGGCATCATCGAAAACTACGTGGAGATCAAGGAATTTTTGCTCCACAAGGGCGTCGCCTTCCGCTCGGACACCGACTCGGAGGTGGTGGCCCAGCTGCTGGAATACTGCTTCAACGACCACAGCGACCCGCTGGACGCGGTCTACGCGGTGCTTGAGCGGCTGGAGGGGGCCTACGCCCTGGGCATCCTCTGCGCCGACCGGCCCGATATGCTCATCGCCGCCCGGAAGGACGCGCCGCTGCTGCTGGGCTACGGGGACGGGGAGAGCTTCATCGCCTCCGACGCCACCGCCATCATCGCCCACACCCGGGACGTGGCCTATATGGAGGACGGGGAGGTGGCCGTGCTCACCCGGGCGGGCGTGCAGGTCTTCGACGAGTACCGCCGGCCCATCGAAAAGGAACACCACTTCATCGAGTGGGACGTGTCCGCCGCGGAAAAGGGCGGCTACGCCCACTTCATGTTCAAGGAGATCATGGAGCAGCCGGAGGCCCTGCGGCAGACCATCTCCCCCCGGCTCCGGGACGGCCGGGTGGTCTTTGAGGAGCTTCATATCACGGCGGAGGACGTGCGCCGGTTCCGGCGGATCTTCATTGTGGCCTGCGGCTCGTCCTACCATGTGGGCATGGTGGGGAAATACAATCTGGAACGGCTCATGCGCACGCCGGTGGAGGTGGCGCTGGCGTCGGAATTCCGGTACAGCGATCCTCTCATAGACAAGGATTCTCTTGTGATCGTCATCAGCCAGTCCGGCGAGACCCTGGACACCATGGCCGCCCTCCGGGAGGCCCGGAACCGGGGCGCCTATGTGCTGTCCATCGTGAACGTGGTGGGCTCATCCATCGCCCGGGAGTCGGACGACGTGCTCTACACCTGGGCCGGGCCGGAGATCGCCGTGGCCACCACCAAGGCATACAGCACCCAGCTGGCGCTGCTGACCATGCTGGGCCTGTGGATGGCAAGGTGCCTGGACCGGGTGGAGCAGACCGAGTACGACGCCGTCGTCTCCGAGCTGGAGGCCCTCCCGGCAAAGCTGGCGGAGGTCGTGTCCTCCACGGAGATCTATCAGTACCTGGCGTCCCTCTATTTCAACCAGGAGTGCATCTTCTACATCGGCCGGAATCTGGACTACGCCCTGGGCCTGGAGGGGTCCTTAAAGCTCAAGGAGATCAGCTACATCCACTCCGAGTCCTACGCCGCCGGGGAGCTGAAGCACGGCACCATCTCCCTCATCGAGCAGGGCACCCTGGTCATGAGCCTGGCCACCTACGGCCCCTTGCTGGACAAGGCCGTCAGCAACATCGTGGAGGTCAAGAGCCGGGGCGCGGACGTGGTGGCTCTGACGACCGAGGAGCACCGGCAGCGCCTGGAGGCCATCGCCTCCCATGTGCTCACCATCCCCAGGACCCACCCTGTGCTCCAGCCCAATCTGGGGGTAGTCCCCCTGCAGCTTTTCGCCTACTACATCGCTCTGCACCGGGGCTGCGACATCGATAAACCCAAGAACCTGGCAAAATCTGTCACTGTGGAGTGAACCCATGAAAGACATCTACGAAAATCCCCTCTGCGCCCGGTACGCCTCCCGGGAGATGCAGCGCATCTTCTCCCCCGACTTCAAGTTCTCCACCTGGCGAAAGCTCTGGATCGCCCTGGCGGAGAGCGAGCAGGAGCTGGGCCTGGACATCACCGACGAGCAGCTGGACGAGATGCGCGCGCATATTTACGACATCGACTACGCCAAGGCCGCGGACTATGAAAAGCGTCTGCGCCACGACGTGATGGCCCATATCCGCACCTATGGCGACGCCTGTCCCAAGGCCCGTGGCATCATCCACCTGGGGGCCACCAGCTGCTATGTGGGGGACAATACGGACATCATCCAGATGCGCGAGGCGCTGGTGCGCATCCGGAAGCTTCTGGTGAACGCCATCGGGGCCCTGGCGGACTTCGCCCGGGCCAACAAGGACATGCCCACGTTGGCCTACACCCACTTCCAGGCCGCCCAGCCCACCACCGTGGGCAAGCGGGCCTGCCTGTGGCTTCAGGACTTTTTGATGGACCTGGAGCGGCTGGAGTTCGAGCTGGACCATTTGAAGCTTCTCGGCTGCAAGGGCACAACCGGCACCGGGGCCAGCTTCCTGGAGCTGTTCGGCGGCGACGGGGAAAAGGTCCTGGAGCTGGAGAGGAAGATCGCGGCCAAGATGGGCTTTGCGGCCTCGATGCCCGTGTCCGGCCAGACCTATTCCCGGAAGGTGGACGCCTACGTGCTGAACGTGCTGGGGGATATCGCCCAGAGCATGTACAAGATGGCCCAGGACCTGCGGCTGCTGGCCCACATGAAGGAGTTCGACGAGCCCTTCGAGGCCGAGCAGGTGGGCTCCTCCGCCATGGCCTACAAGCGCAACCCCATGCGCTGCGAGCGGGTGTGCTCCCTGAGCCGGTTCGTGACCAACACCGTGCGCAACACCGCCGACACCGCCTCCGCCCAGTGGCTGGAGCGGACGCTGGACGATTCCGCCAACCGGCGCATCGCCCTGCCGGAGGCGTTTCTCGCCACGGACGGGGCTTTGACCCTCATCATCAACGTGATCCGGGGCGGCCGGGTCTATCCCAAGGTCATGGAAAAGCACCTGGCCGAGGAGATGCCCTTCATGGCCACGGAGAACATCCTGATGCACGCGGTGACCGAGGGCGGCGACCGGCAGGAGCTGCACGAGGCCATCCGACAGCACGCCCAAGCGGCGGCCGTGAAGGTGAAGCTGGAGGGCGGGGAGAACGACCTGCTGGAAAGGCTCCTGGCGGACCCGGCCTTCCATCTGACCCGGGAGGCCCTGGAAAGCGTCCTGGACGTGCGCAAGTTCGTAGGGTTGGCCCCGGAGCAGACCGAGAGCTTTCTCGAGACCTATGCCCGGCCCGTGCTGGAAAAGTACGCCGCCGACCTGGGCGTCCGGGCGGAGACGAATGTATAACGATCGCGTACGCGATATGAGATAAGGAGACAGCATCATGATCACAGCAGTTGTGGGTATCAACTGGGGCGACGAGGGCAAGGGCCGGATGGTGGACCTGCTCAGCAGCCAGTACGACATCGTCTCCCGCTATCAGGGAGGCAACAACGCCGGTCACACGGTGGTGAACGAGCGGGGCAGGTTCATTTTGCACCTGCTCCCCTCCGGCATCCTGCGGCCCGAGGCGGTCAACGTCATGGGTCCGGGCATGGTGGTGGATCTGGAGCAGTTCGCCAAAGAAGTGGAGGACCTGCGCTCCCACGGGGTGGCCATCACGCCGGAGAACCTGAAGATCAGCGACCGGCTCACCATCTGCATGCCCTATCACCCCCTCCTGGACGGCCTGGAGGAGGACCGGATGGGGGCCAAGAAGCAGGGCTCCACCCGCCGGGGCATCGGCCCGGTGTACTCGGACAAGTACATGCGCAAGTCCATCCGCATGGGGGACCTGCTGTTCCCGGAGGTGCTGAAGGACCGCCTGGCGGACATCGTGGACTGGAAGAACCTGACCGTTGCCAAGGGCTACGGCCACGAGCCCCTGGACCCGGTGGCCATGTACGACTGGGTGATGAAATTCGGCGGGCCCTTCCTTGAGCATATCACCGACACCACCGAGTATCTGACGGCCGCCACGGACGGCGGCAAGAGCCTGCTCCTGGAGGCCCAGCTGGGCGCTCTGCGGGACCTGGACTACGGCATCTTCCCCTACACCTCATCCTCCAGCACCCTGGCCTCCTACGCCCCCATCGGCGCGGGCATTCCTTTCAAGAAGCTGGACGGGGTGGTGGGCATCACCAAGGCCTATTCCTCCGCCGTGGGCGGCGGTCCCTTCGTGTGCGAGTTTTCCGGCGACGAGGCCCATGACCTCCGCGAGGCGGGCGGCGAGTACGGCGCCTCCACCGGCCGGCCCCGGCGGGTGGGCGGCTTCGACGTGGTGGCTTCCCGCTACGGCGTGCTGCTCCAGGGGGCCACGGAGCTGGCCCTGACCAAGCTGGACGTGCTCTCGGGCTTCGAGAAGATCCCCGTGTGCGTGGACTACGAGCTGGACGGGGAGCGCATCGGAAAGTTCCCCCTGGAGCCCGCGCTGGAGCGGTGCAAGCCCGTGTACGAGTACCGGGAGGGCTTCTCCGGGGACATCACCGGCTGCCGGAAGTTCGCGGACCTGCCCAAGGCCGCCCAGGCCTATGTCCGCTACCTGGAGGAAGCGGTGAACTGCAAGTTCACCTACATCTCCGTGGGCGCGGACCGGGACGAGTACATCTACATGGGCTGACAAAAACCATGCGGGGGAGACGCTTGCTGAAAGCCGTCTCCCCCCTTTTCTGCCCCAGGAGGTGCGGGATATGAAAAAGACCGTTCGGCTGTACAACGTCATGTTCCCGGTATATATGCTGTTTCTGCTGTTCCCGGCGGTGTGGCTGCTGGCGCTGCCGGTGAACTTCGCCGTGGACAGCGCGGTGATTTTGCTGGCCGTCCGGCACTATCGGTGCGGGGACGGGAAGTTCATCTGGAAAAAGAGCATCCTGCGGGTATGGCTGCTGGGCTTCCTGGCGGACTTCGCCGGGGCCGGGCTGATCACGGCCCTTTTCTACGTGCTGGAGGGGCAGATGAATCTGTCGCTTTACTCCCACTGGTATGCGGAGGTGCTGATGGCCATTCCCGGGGTGGCATTGGCGGGCTGGCTGATCTGGTGCATAGACAAGGGATGGGCCCTCAAAAAGACCGGCCTTGCCCCGGAGAACTGCCGGAAGCTGGCCTTTGCCCTGGCGGTCTTTACGGCGCCCTATACGATGCTGATCCCCACGGCGCTTCTATACCGATGAGCGCCCATTTTCCCGCGCCAAAGGCGCGGGAATTTGTTTGCAATGTTCATTTACAAACGCACACAAAGCGCGTATAATGCGCTCATACCAAACATTGGAAAGCGGTGAAAATACCATCATGAGAGACTACAAAGAGGAATTTGAAAAGCGCGTCGCGTTCATAAAGGACACCCTGGCCAAGAGCGGCCAGAAGGGCATCGTGTACGGAAACTCCGGCGGCAAGGACTGCACCCTGGTGGGCATTCTCTGCAAGGCCGCGTGCGAGAACACCGTGGGCGTTCTCATGCCATGCGCGTCCAAGCGCAACTTCAGCATCGACCTGGCCGACGGCAAGGCCGTGGCGGAGCAGTACGGCATCGAGACCCGGCTCGTGGACCTGACCCCGGTCCGGGAGGCGGAGCTCAAGGCCCTCAAGGGCGTCGCCGCCATGACCGACGCAGCCGTGGCCAACATCGCCCCCCGGCTTCGGATGACCACCCTGTACGCCATTGCCGGGGCCGAGGGCCGGCTGGTGGCCGGTACCGGCAACCGCAGCGAGGCATATATGGGCTACTTCACCAAGTGGGGCGACGGGGCCTACGACTTCGATCCCATCGCGGACCTGACCGTGACGGAGATCTATGAGTTTCTGGCCTATCTGGATGCGCCCATGTCCATCCGGACCAAGGCCCCCTCGGCGGGGCTGTTCGAGGGCCAGACCGACGAGGGCGAGATGGGCGTGACCTACGCCGCCATCGACGATTTCCTGCTGAACGGCCTCGCCACGGAAAAGGACCGGGCCGTCATCGACCGGTTCCACCGCATCAGCGAGCACAAGCGCCAGCCCCAGATCACCTATCACTCTGACGCCGGAGAGGAATAACATGGACTACATGAAAGCGTCCCTGGACGCCCACTACCGCTGGCGCGGCAAGCTGCGCATCGAGCCCGTCGCCCCGGCGGACAGCGCCGAGGCCCTGTCCCTGGCCTACACGCCCGGGGTGGCGGCCCCCTGCCTGGAGATCCAAAAGGACCCGGCCAAGAGCTATGAGCTCACGGGCCGGTGGAACACCGTGGCCGTGGTCACGGACGGCACCGCCGTACTGGGCCTGGGGGACATCGGCCCGGAGGCCGGCATGCCCGTCATGGAGGGCAAGTGCGTGCTGTTCAAGGCCTTCGGCGGCGTGGACGCCATCCCCCTGTGCGTCCGCAGCAAGGACGTGGACGACATCGTGCGCACCGTGAGCCTGCTGGCGGGCTCCTTCGGCGGCGTCAATCTGGAGGACATCGCCGCCCCCCGCTGCTTTGAGATCGAGGAACGGCTGAAGGCCGTCTGCGACATCCCCATCTTCCACGACGACCAGCACGGCACCGCCGTCACCGCCCTGGCGGGGCTTCTGAACGCCCTGAAGGTGGTGGACAAGCGGCTGGAGGACGTGCGGATCGTGGTCAACGGTGCCGGCGCCGCCGGCACCGCCATCGCCAAGTTCCTCTCCGCCGCCGGCGCGGGGGACGTGATCGTCTGCGACCGGACGGGGGCCATCGCCCCAGGGCGGCCCGGCCTGAACCCGGCCAAGCAGTCCCTGGCCGCCGTCACCAACAAGACCGGCCTGACCGGCACATTGGCCGACGCGGTCCGGGGCGCGGACGTGTTCATCGGCGTGTCGGCCCCCGGGGTCCTGACGGGCGGGATGGTCCGGACCATGGCCCGGGACGCGATCGTGTTCGCCTGCGCCAACCCCACGCCGGAGATCTTCCCCGACGAGGCAAAGGCCAACGGGGCCGCCGTGGCCGCCACGGGCCGCAGCGACCTGCCCAACCAGCTCAACAACGTGCTGGTCTTCCCGGGCCTGTTCCGGGGCGCGCTGGACGTGCGGGCCAGGGACATCGACCACGGGATGAAGCTGGCCGCCGCCCATGCTCTGGCGGGCCTGGTCAGCGACGATGAGCGCTGCGCCGATCACATCATTCCCAAGCCCTTCGACCCCCGGGTCCGGGACGCGGTGGCTTCCGCCGTAGCCCGGGCCGCCCGGGACTCCGGCGTGGCGAGAGTGTAAGTTTACATAATTTTATTTACATAACAACAAACAAGCCGGCTGTGCCTTTTGGGGCGCGGCCGGCTTGACGATTTTTGTCCGCTTATCCTCTGTCGGACTGGGGCTGCATGATGGTGTAGTTCCCGGAGCGGATCAGGTCCGCGAAGGCCCTCGTGTCAGCGGGAAGGTTCTCGGCGAGGATGCCGCCGGCGGCGATGTCCTCGGTCCGGTGGCAGTCGGAGCCGCCGGTCCGGAGCAGATGGAACTGCCGGGCGTATTCCTCGGCCCGGGGGTTGTTGTTCTCATGGCGGGGGTTCAGGTTGCAGACCTCCACCCCGTCCAGATAACAGGCGATGGCGGGGGTGCATGCCCTCCGGTAGGGGTGGGCCTGGATCAGCAGCGCGCCGGCGGCCCGGGCCAGGGGTGCGAAGGCCGCGATGCCCATGCGGAACACCTCCTCCGGGTCGGCCAGCAGCTCGTCCGGCCAGTCGTAGAACAGGTAGTCGTTGTCGCACTCGTCAAAGCGCAGCTCCGCCCCCCGGTAGACCAGGATGCCCCGCTTCCCGCACGCCTCCCGCATCCGGTCATAGCCGGTCAGAAAGGCTCCCAGCTTGTCCGCGCCGGAGGACAGGTCAACGTGCAGATACTCGAACGTGGTCCGGTTGTAGTGGTCGGTGACGGCGACGGCGCTGTAGCCCGCCGCCTGATAGCCCTCCGCCAGGGCGGGGGCCTCCAGCCAGCCGCATTCGCTGGCGTGCCTGGTGTGCAGATGGGTCTCGATCTTGTACATGGGTGCTCCTCCTGTGCCGACGGCTTCAGTCTTTGTAAAAGGCCGCGAATACCCGGGCCCCGGCAGCCCCCGCAGCGGCTTGCCGCCGAGAAAAACACGGCGTTTTTTAAGTCCGGCTCCGGTCCGTGGTGACGTGGCAGGAGCTGTGATCGCTGCTGAGGGCGGCCAGGAATATCTGCATCCGCTCGTTGGCCCGGCGGCCGGCGAAATCCGCCTTGAAGGTGATGGTGGTGTCGCCCTCGTCCCCCTCCACCTGGATGTGGGTGATGACGGAGTCGGTGCTGTCGGCCAGAGCGTTGATGCGCTCCAGGGTCTCGGTGGTGTTCTTGCTGGTGACGGTGAAGCGGTACAGCTCATACCGGTCCCGCATGAGCTTCTTTTGCAGGCCCTCGAAGACCACCAGCGTGATCATCATGCAGGCCGCGCCGATGAGGGCCACAGCGTAGTAGCCGCCGCCCACGGCGATGCCAAGGCAGGCCGTGGCCCAGATGCTGGCTGCGGTGGTCAGGCCCTTGATGGTGACGCCCTCCCGCATGATGGTGCCCGCGCCCAGAAAGCCCATGCCGGTGATGACCTGGGCGCTGAGCCGGGCCGGGTCCGGGGTGGCCCCGTAGGGCCGGTACTGGGCGAAGACGAGCTGGCTGGTGGTCATCACCGCGCAGGCCCCCAGGGCCACCAGCATGTGGGTGCGCATGCCGGCGGGCCGGTGGGTGTATTCCCGCTCCGTGCCCACCACGGCCCCGATGAGCATGGCGCAGGCCATGCGGATGGCGATGGCCATGCGGATGGCGATGGCCAGGGGCGTCAGCGCCAGCGCGGAGGTATCAACGACAGTTTCAGCGGTCATAAGGTTCCCTCTCTCAGTGGAAGTATTTTGCTCAGCGGTACCGCGCGCCCTTGCCGGAGAGCTTCTCGATGCCGCCGTGGGCCTTGGCGTACTCCGCCGTCCGCGCACGTGCTCGCCGACGATAGCCGCGGCCTGGGTGTTGGCGGTGCGGCCGATCCCGCCTCGGAGATCGCCCGGACCGGGCTTCGCTCCTCTTCATCGTTCTATGACAGTCTGGGACCTGCCGTGAAACCGACGGTTTCACGGCAGGTCTTTCTATAATCTCTTCGCGTCAGAAGTCGAACAGGGTCATCTGGCTCTGCTCCGGAAGGCTGCCGAAGGCGCCCAGCTTTTTCAGCACCTCGATGTGGGCGGAGCTGACCTTGGGGCACGCCGCCGCCACCTCCTCGATGGAGACGAAGGCGCGGCCCCCCTCCCTGGCCCGGGCCAGGTCCAGCGCCGCCGTCTCCCCCAGGCCGGAGATGGCCACGAAGGGCAGGCGCAGATGGGTCTCGTCCACCGGATCGAACAAAAACGCGTCCGATTCATACAGGTCGATGGGCGCGAAGTCGAAGCCCCGCATGTAAAACTCGTAGACCATCTCCAGGGTCGTGGCCAGGTCCTCCTCCTTGGAGGTGGCGTTTTGGTTGGCGCGGATCTCCTTCAGCTTGGCCCGGACCTTGGCCGCGCCGCCCACCATCATCTCCGCGTCGAAGCCGTCCTTCTGGCTGCGGCGGTAGAAGAGCGCCGAATAGAATGCCAGGGGCTCGTGGACCTTGTACCAGGCGATGCGGAAGGCCATCAGCACATAGGCCACCGCGTGGGCCTTGGGGAACAGATACTCGATCTTGCTGCACGAATCGATGTACCACTGGGGCACGCCGTGGCTGCGCATGGCCTCGATCTGCTCGTCGGTGAGCTGCTTGTTCTTCTTGCGCACGTTCTCCATGCTCTTGAAGGCGGTGTTGGCGTCGATGCCCACGCTCATGAGATAGATCATGATGTCGTCCCGGGCGCCGATGGTCTCCGACACCTTGGCGGTGCCGGAGCGGATCAGATCCTGGGCGTTGCCCACCCACACGCCGGTGCCGTGGGAATAGCCGGAAAGCCGCACCAGCATGTCGAACTTGTCCGGCTTGGTGTCCACCAGCATCTGGCGGGTGAAGCTGGTGCCGAACTCCGGGATGCCGATGGAGCCGGTCTGGCCGATGATGGGGTCGTCCTCGGGAAGGCCCAGGGCCTTGGGGGACGTGAACAGGCTCATGGTGGGCTTGTCGTCCAGGCGGATGGTCTTGGCGTCGGTGTTCGTGAGACGCTCCAGCATGTTGATCATGGTGGGGTTATCGTGGCCCAGCTCATCCAGCTTCAGAAGATAATCCTCCATGAAGTGGTATTCCAGATGGGTGGTGATGACGCCGGTGTCCGCGTCGTCCGCCGGGTGCTGGACCGGGCAGAAGTCCGTCACGTCCATGTCCTGGGGGATGATGACCAGGCCGCCGGGGTGCTGGCCGGTGGTGCGCTTCACGCCCGTGATGCCCTGGGCCAGCCGGTTCATCTCCGCCTGGCTGAAGGTCAGGCCCCGCTGCTCGGCGTACTTCTTCACATAGCCATAGGCGATCTTGTCCGCGATGGTGCCCACGGTGCCGGCCTTGAACACATGGTCCGCGCCGAACAGGGTCTTGGTGTAGGCGTGGGCGTTGGCCTGATACTCCCCGGAGAAGTTCAGGTCGATGTCCGGCACCTTGTCGCCCTTGATGCCCAGGAACGTGGCGAAGGGGATGTCGAAGCCCTCCTTGCGAAGCTCCCGGCCGCACCGGGGACAGACCTTGTCCGGCATGTCCGCGCCGCAGCCGTAGCCCTTGCCGGACTCGAAGTCGGTGTAGTAGCAGCCCGGGCACAGGTAGTGGGCCGGCAGGCTGTTCACCTCCGTGATGCCCGCCAGATACGCCACCAGGCTGGACCCCACGCTGCCCCGGCTTCCCACCAGGTACCCATGGGCCAGAGAGTCCGCCACCAGCTTCTGGGCGGACATGTAGATCACGTCGAAGTGCCGGCCCAGGATGGTGTCCATCTCCATCTCCACCCGGTCCGTGACGAGCTTCTCCGGCGCGGGGCCGTACAACTCCTTCAGCCGGCCGTAGACCAGGTCCTTCAGCTGCCCGGCGGAATTTTCGATGACGGGCGGGTACAGATGCAGCTCCGGCAGCAGGGGCACCTGGCCCTCGATCATGTCCGCGATCTTGTTGGTGTTGGTCACCACCACCTCGAAGGCCCGCTCCCGGCCCAGGTAGGAGAACTCCTCCAGCATCTCCTCCGTTGTCCGGAAGTACAGAGGCATCTCCTTGTCCGCGTCGGCAAAGCCCCGGGCGTTTTGCAGCACGTGGCGGAAGATCTCGTCCTCCGGGTCCAGGAAGTGCGCGTCCCCCGTGGCGCACACGGGCTTTCCCAGCTCGTCCGCCACGGCCAGCACCTTCCGGTTCAGGTCCCGGAGCTGCTCCTCGTCTTTGACCATGCCGTTTTCCACCATAAAGGCGTTGTTGGCCAGGGGCATGATCTCGAAATAGTCGTAAAACTCCCCGATGCGCCGCAATGCCTTGGCCCCCTGGTGCCGGGCCACCGCCTGGAAAAACTCCCCCGCCTCGCAGGCGCTGCCCACCAGCAGCCCCTCCCGGTGCTCCATCAGCAGGCTCTTGGGGATGATGGGCACCTTCCGGAAGTGCTCCAGGTGGCTCTTGGAGATGAGCTCGTAGAGGTTTTTCAGGCCCTTGCGGTTTTTCACCAGCAGGGAGATATGCCTTGTCCTGGGATGGCGTCCGGCCTTCTCCCGCAGCGCCCGGCAGACGCCGTTCACGTCCCCCAGCCGGGCCGCCCCCTGCTCCGCCAGCATGGGGATGAATTTCTCCAGCAGCCGGCCGCACACCAGCGCGTCGTCAGAGGCCCTATGGTGGTTGAAGCCCGGCAGCCCCAGCCGGTCCGAGACCACGTCCAGCTTGTACTTGCGCAGGTCCGGCAGCAGCGCCTGGGAAAGGGGCAGCGTGTCGATGTAAAGCGGGTCGAACTCCCGGCCCATGCGCCGGGCGGCCCCCTCGATGAAGCCCACGTCGAACTCCGCGTTGTGGGCGCAGAGCGGCCGGTCCCCCACGAACGCGAGAAACTCCTCCACCGCCCGGGCCTCGTCCGGAGCGTCGAACACATCCCGGTCCGTGATACCGGTCAAGCGCTGGATGTCCTCCGGGATGGGTCTTCCAGGGTTTACATAAGTTTGAAACCGTTCCCCCGGCTTCCCGTCCTTGAACACCACCGCGCCGATCTCCGTGATCCGGTCAGTCTGGTCAAAGAGGCCGGTCGTCTCGATATCAAAGGCCACGTACTCCCCGTCCAGCGGTCCGTCTCCGGGTCCGTGGACGGCGGCGCTGTCGTCGATATCGTTGACATAATATCCCTCCATGCCATAGATGACCTTGATGCCCTTGGCGGCCTTAGAGGCGGCGGGGAACGCCTGGGCCACCCCGTGGTCCGTGATGGCGATGGCGCTCATGCCCCAGTATACCGCCCGCTTGATGGCGGCGCCCACGTCGGTCAGGCCGTCCATGACGGACATCTGGGTATGCAGGTGCAGCTCCACCCGCTTCTGGGGGGCGTTGTCCCGGCGGGGCTCCTGGGCGGGGGCGGTCTGGATATGCCGGGGCTCCAGCTCCACCTCTTTGCTGTAGCTGTTGAATTTCATGGCCCCGGACACGGTCAGCCACATGCCGGGAGAGACCTTGCCGGTGATGGACTGGTCCTCCTCCTTGGGGATGTACTTGGACACCCGGACGCTGGAGGTGCCGTCGGTCATGTCGAACTGGAGCACCGACGCCCCCAGCCGCTGGATGGCCCGGTTGTCCACGGCGAAGACCCGGCCGGAGACGATCACGGTCTTCTGCTCGGGGCTGGCCTGGACCATGGGGATGGGGCGGCCCTTGATGGCCTTGCCCATCAGCACCTTGCCGCCGCCGGACCCACCTGTTCCGCCGCCGCTCTTGGACGGGGCGGGCCGGCTCTCCGCCTGGGGCCAGGAGGCCTCGATCCTCACCTCCCGCAGGCCGAACTCCCCCGCGATGGCCCATTCCAGGGCCGATATCTCCGCCGGGGCGGGCATGGCGGAAAACAGGGCCCGGACGGTCATGGCCGCCCGCTCCCTGTTCACCGTGGCCTCCTGCACGAACGCCTCGCCCAGGTTGCCGTAGCTCTTATCCACCCCCGCGCAGCAGGGGAACATGTCCAGAATGGGTATCTTGTCCAAGGGTCCTCTCCAATTATGTACCGTTGATCAATTCCATGAGCCCGTCCAGCAGCTGGTCCTCCGGCACCTTGGTCCGGACCACCCGGCCCTTCATGAACAGGCTTCCGAACCCCTTGCCGCCCGCGATGCCGTAATCCGCCTCCCGGGCCTCTCCGGGGCCGTTGACCTCGCAGCCCATCACCGCCACGGTGATGTCCCTGTCCAGGTCCGAGACCCGCTCCTCGACCTTTTTCGCCAGGGAAATGAGATCGATCCGGGTCCTGCCGCAGGTGGGGCAGGACACGAACCGGACCCCGCCCTTGCGAAGGCCGCATGCCCGGAGGATGGCAAGGCCCGCCCGGACCTCCTCCGCCGGGTCCGCCGTCAGGCTCACCCGGATGGTGTCCCCGATGCCCTCCATGAGAAGAGCGCCGATGCCCACGGCGGAGTTGACGAGTCCCCCGTAGCTTGTCCCGGCCTCAGTGACGCCCACATGCAGCGGGCAGGAAAACCGCTCCGCCGCCAGCCGGTAGGCCGCCACGGTCAGGCCCACGTCCGACGCCTTCACGGACAGGGCAACATCCTCAAAGCCCAGGCTGTACAGGGCCTCCAGCTCCCCCTCCGCGCTCTCCGCCAGGGCCTCCGCCGTGGGGCCGCCGTACTTCTCCAGCAGCCGCTTTTCCAGCGACCCGGTGTTCACGCCCACGCGGATGGGGATACCCCGGTCCCGGCAGGCGTCCGCCACGGCCCGGACCCGGTCCCTGGAGCCGATGTTGCCCGGGTTGATGCGCACCGCGTCCGCCCCGGCCTCCGCCGCCAGGATCGCCAGCCGGTAGTCGAAATGGATGTCCGCCACCACGGGCATGGGGGCCTGGGCCATGATGTCTTTGAGTGCCATGGCCGCCGTCTCGTCGGGCACCGCCACCCGGATGATGTCGCACCCGGCGGCCCGCAGCCGCCGCATCTGCGCCAGGGTGGTCTCGGCGTCCCGGGTGTCCGTGTTGCACATGGACTGCACCGTCACGGCCGCGCCGCCGCCCACGGGCACATTGCCCACAAGTATCCTTTTGGTCTCGTCTCTTTTCATCCCACTCGAATGATCCTCGCTATGTCGTTGAACATCACGTATACCATCAGCCCCATCAGCAGCACCAGCCCCGCCGTATTCACGTAGCCCTCGTACTTGGGGTCGATCCTGTGGCCCAGGAGCTTTTCCAGCAGCCAAGTGACGACAAGGAAGAAGATGCGCCCCCCGTCCAGGGCCGGGATGGGCAGCAGGTTCATCACCGCCAGGTTCACCGCGATGAACGCCCCCAGATACACGATGTTCAGTATGGCATCGAACACCGTGGGCGACGAGGCGCCCACCTCCGCCATCATGTCCACGATGCCCACCACGCCGGTCATCTGCTGCACGCCCGCCGCGCCGGTGATGAGGTCCGTCAGTCCCAGGCGCACCATGCGCACAAAGTCCATGGCGCAGTACCAGGAGTACTTGAGCGTGGCCAGCACGCCCTTCTCCTGCACGCCGAAGTACAGGCCGTATTTCATGCTGGTCTCGCCGGTCTCCGGGTCCGTATACTCCCGGGGGACCATGGGATAATCCAGCCGGACCCGGCGTCCGTCCCGGATGAGGATGATATCGGCGGTGTCGTCGCCGCCCCGGGCCAGATAGGTGGCCACGTCGCTGGAAAAATAGATGCGCTCGCCGTTGATCTTATAAAACGTATCCCCCACCTGCAGGCCGTCGGCCCCCTCATAGGGGCAGCCCTCCATGAAATCGGTGATGGTGGGGGGCGTGAAGTACAGCGACTGGGAGAAGCACACGATCACCAGCACGAACCCCAGCAGGAAGTTCATGAACGCCCCGGCCGCCAGGATGATGAGCTTTTTCCAGGCCGCCGCGTTGGAGAAGGCCGCCGGGTCCGGGGAATCCCCGTCCTCCCCCTCCATGGCGCAGAACCCGCCGATGGGCAGGACCCGCAGACTCACCTGGGTACCGCTTTTCGTCTGCCTCTTCCACAGGACCGGTCCCATGCCCATGGAGAATTCCAGCACCCGCACCCCGCACAGCCTGGCCGCCAGGAAGTGGCCCAGCTCGTGGACGGCGATCAGGACGCCGAAGATCAGTATCGCAAACAGGATGTAGAGGAAAGTGCCCATTTCATGCCTCTCTCACGGTCTTGCTGGAAACAGTTTATGCCAAAAGCGGCGAAATTATCGTTCCCCGGCCAGACGGCGGGCCTGGTCATCGGCGGCCAGGATGTCGTCCAGGGTGGGGTCGGGCGTGCCGGGGATGCGGCTCACCGCCTCCGCCACCCGGTCATAGATGTCGTTGTAGCCAATCTGATGGCGCAGAAACAGCGCCACCGCCGCCTCGTTGGCGGCGTTCATGATGGCCGGAGCCGTGCCGCCCCGGCGGGCGCAGTCCATGGCCAGGGCCAGACAGGGAGTCCTTTCCAGGTCCGGGGCCTCGAAGGTCATGTCCCCCATCTGCCAGAAGTCCAGCCGCTCGTAGGGCGAGGCTTTCCGCTCCGGCCAGGTCATGGCGTACTGGATGGGCAGACCCATGTCCGGCACGGCCAGCTGGGCCAGCACGGTGCCGTCGATGAGCTCCACCATGGAGTGGATCACGCTCTGGGGGTGGACCACCACCCGGATGTCGTCCGGCGTCACGCCGAACAGATGCATAGCCTCGATGAATTCCAGGCCCTTATTCATCATGGTGGCGCTGTCCACGGAGATCTTGGCCCCCATGTGCCAGTTGGGGTGCTTCACCGCCTGCTCCGGGGTGACGGAGGCGGTCTGCTCCCGGGTCCAGCCCCGGAAGGGCCCGCCCGAGCCGGTGAGCAGGATCTTATGCAGCTGATCCCGCCGGCCCTCCAGGCACTGGAAGATGGCGGCGTGCTCCGAGTCCACGGGCACGATCTCCGCCCCCTCGTCGGCGGCGGCCTTCATGACGATGGACCCCGCGCAGACAAGAGTCTCCTTGTTGGCCAGGCAGATGCGCTTTTTCGCGGCGATGGCGTCCAGCGTGGGCCGCAGGCCCACGGAGCCGGACACCGCCGTCACCACCGCCTGGGCGTCCACCGTGGCGGCGTGGCGCAGACCCTCCAGCCCTTCGCCGATCTCAATGTCCATATCCGCCACGGCCACGCGGAGGTCCGCCGCAGCCTTTTTGTCGTACACGGCGGCGTAGGAGGGCCTGAATTTTCGTATCTGCTCTTCCAGCAGGCCGATGCTCCTCTGGGCGGTCAGGGCCTCCACCCGAATGCCCAGCCGCTCCGCCGCCGCCAGGCTCTGCCGGCCGATGGACCCGGTGGAGCCCAATATGGAAACCGAATGGATCATTTTACTCGTTCTCCCCCACATCGCCATAGCGTCTGTTCCTGTGCTGGTACGCGGCGATGGCCTTGTCGAATTCCCGCTCGTCAAAGTCCGGCCAGAGTACGTCGGAGAAGTACATCTCCGCGTAGGCCAGCTCCCACAGCAGGAAGTTGGAGATGCGCATCTCCCCGCCCGGGCGGATCAGCAGGTCCGGGTCCGGGATGGACCCGCCCCACATGTAGCCGCCGAACACATCCTCGTCAAGCTCCGGGCAGCCGTCCGCCGCCCAGCGCTTGGCCGCCCGGACGATCTCGTCCCGGCCGCCGTAGTTCAGGCAGATGTTCACCTGGGCCCCGGTATAGACGCTGGAGCGCTCCATGCACTCCCGGCACAGCTTTTGCAGCTCCGGCGCGAAGGGGGCCAGGTCCCCGAAGATGCAGATGCGGACCTTTTCCTTCTCCAGGTCCCGCAGGGCCTGGCGCAGATACCTCTCCAAGAGGCTCATGATGCCGGCCACCTCGTCGGCGGGCCGCTTCCAGTTCTCCGTGGAGAAGGCGTACACCGTCAGGTACTCGATGCCCAGCTTCTGGCAGTACCGGGCGGCCTTGCGGAAGCTGTCCGCCCCGGCGGAGTGGCCCGCCGTCCGGGGCAGGCCCCGCTTTTTGGCCCAGCGGCCGTTGCCGTCCATAATGACGGCGATATGGCGGGGGAGTCCAGGGGACCCTCCCGCCACCTTGTGCAGCGTTTGTGCGCTCATATGGCGAACAGCTCTTTTTCCTTGGCCTCGGTGAGCTTGTCGATGTCCTTGATGTTGTCGTCGGTCAGCTTCTGCAGCTCCTTCTCCAGGTCCTTCTGGTCGTCCTCGGTGATCTCGCCGGCCTTCTGCTGCTTCTTGATCTTGTCCATGGCGTCCCGGCGGATGTTGCGCACGGCCACCTTGGCCTCCTCGCCGTACTTGCGCACCTGCTTGGCCAGCTCCTTGCGCCGCTCCTCGGTCAGCTGGGGGAACACCAGCCGGATGACCCGGCCGTCGTTCTGGGGGTTGATGCCCAGCTCCGAGGTCTGGATGGCCTTCTCGATGCCCTTGAGGACGGAGCCGTCCCAGGGCGAGATGACCAGGGTCCGGGGGTCCGGCACGGAGATGGCCGCCACCTGGTTGATGGGCGTGGGGGAGCCGTAATAGTCGACGGTGATGCCGTTGAGGACCGCCGCGTTGGCCCGCCCGGCCCGCACGGCGTCGAACTGCCCGGACAGAAAGTCCTTGGCCTTCTTCATTTTCTCCTCGAATTCCTTCAGCTCAGACATGGGTCAGGTCCTCCTTCGATTATGATGAATTAAAACAAAAGCTCTGCCTTAATGGCCCCCTCTGACGAGGGGGCTGTCAGCGCCCTTTGGGCGCTGACTGGGGGAGAGAAGATGACCTCCGGTGCGGTGTATCTCTCCCTCCGTCACGGCTTCGCCGTGCCACCTCCCTCGTCAGAGGGAGGCTTTGGGTCTGGAAATGACTTTAGCAACTCTCTCGTCAGAGGGTTTCAATCGACTTGCGTTCCGATCTTCTCCCCGCAGATCACACGGCGGATGTTCTCCGGCGGGTCCAGGGCGAAGATCATGGTGGGGATGGCGTTATCCCGCAAAAGGCTCGTGGCCGCGGCGTCGATGACCCGCAGGTCCTTGGCCAGGATCTCGCTGTAGCCGATATGCTCCAGCCGTTTGGCGGAGGGGTCGGTCTTGGGATCGGCGGTATAGACCCCGTCGATGTTCTTGGCCATGAGCAGCGCGTCCGCGCCGATCTCCGCCGCCTTCAGGGCCGCGGCGGAATCGGTGGAGAAGTAGGGGTTGCCGCTGCCGGCGGCGAACAGCACCACCCGGCCCAGCCGCAGATGGCGCATGGCCCGGCCGTAGCAGTAGGGCTCCGCCACCCGGGGCATGTCCAGCATGGTCATCACGCGGGCGGACACGTTCTCCTGCTCCAGCACCTCGCACATGGCCAGGCTGTTCATGACCGTGGCCAGCATGCCCATCATGTCGGCCCGGGAGCGCTCCATCTTGCCGCCCCCGTCCTTGGCGCCCCGCCAATAGTTGCCGCCGCCGATGACCACGCCCATCTCCACGCCCATATCCGCGCATGCCTTGATGGCCCTGGCGGCCTTGTGCATCACGTCAAAATCCAGGCCCCGGCCTTCCTTGCCGCCCAGGGCCTCGCCGCTGAGCTTCAAAAGCACCCGGCCGTATACAGGTTTGTCCATCCGAGAGGCCTCCTGTTTCTTTTTCTTCTATTGTATGGGCCAAAGGTTACATTTTCAACCACATCTCATACGCTCTTCAAATTTTATCACACTCGCCTGCCGATTTCAACCGGCTTCGCATGTCCGGCGGGCTATAATCATCATCGCTATGAAGACGGTGTATCTGGATGAGCTGTTCCTGCTGGACCTCGTCATCGACTACTTTCTGCTGCTGGGCACGGCCAAGCTGCTGGCCCTGCCCTACCGGCGGGGCCGGTTCCTGGCCGGGGCGGTGCTGGGGGCGGTCTGGAGCTGCGCCGGGATGCTGCCCGCCCTGGGCTTTCTGCGCGCGCCGGCCATGCTGCCGGTGCTGGCCCTGGCCATGACCCTGGCGGCCTTCGGGGACCAGCGGAGGCTGCTGCGCTGCCTGGTGGGCTTTCTGGGGGTGTCCGCCCTGTTCGGCGGGGCGGTATACGCCGCGGCGCTGCTCCGGGGCGGACCGGCCGGGGCTCCCCTGCTGCGGCTGGACATGCGGGTGCTGGCGCTGGCCTTCGCCCTGTGCTGGGCGGCGGTGAGCCTGCTGTTTCGTGGCAGCGCCAAGAGGGCCTCCCGGCGCATCCTGGACGTGACCGTGGAGCGGCGGGGCCGGGCGGTGCGTCTGCGGGCCCTGGAGGACACGGGCAACCATCTCACGGACCCGGTCACCGGCTGCGCCGCCTTCGTGGCAGAGGCGGGAGCCCTCAGCGGCCTTTTCGACCCGGGCGACGGGCCGCTGCTCCGGGGCCCTCCCGCAGAGGCGGTGCTTCGCATCCCCGGCACCCGGCTGATCCCCTGCGCGGGGGTGGCCGGCGGACGGCATATGCTGCTGGCCTTCCGGCCTGACCGGGTCACCGTGGACGGCCGGGAGCGCCGGGACCTGATCGCCGCCGTGGCATCCTCCCCCATCGGCACCGACGGCGCCTACGACGCCGTGATATGAAAGGAGCGCTGACCCATGAACAAGCTGAAACTGTTTCTGCTGCAATTGCAGCTACGGCTGCAGAGCACGCCCCGCATCTTTTACATCGGCGGCAGCGACGTGCTCCCCCCGCCCCTGGAAAAGGAACAGGAGGAGGCCGCCATCGCCGCCCTGGTCCGGGGGGACGAGGACGCCCGCCAGACCCTCATTGAGCACAATCTGCGGCTGGTGGTCTACATCGCCCGCCGGTTCGAGAACACCGGCGTGAACATCGAGGACCTGATCTCCATCGGCACCATCGGCCTGATCAAGGCCATCGGCACCTTCAACCCGGACAAGCGGATCAAGCTGGCCACCTACGCCTCCCGGTGCATCGAAAACGAGATCCTCATGTTTCTTCGCAAGAAGAGCTCCCACCGGGCGGAGATCTCCATCGACGAGCCCCTGAACACCGACTGGGACGGCAACGAGCTGCTGCTGTCGGACGTGCTGGGCACCGACGGTGAGGAGGTCATCAAGCCCATCGAGGACGACGTGGAGCGGCAGCTTCTGATGGAGGCGGTGGACCGGCTGGACGAGCGGGAGCGGTCCATCATCCTCATGCGCTTCGGTCTGGAGGGCTACGAGGAGCTGACGCAAAAGGAGGTGGCGGATCTCTTGGGCATCTCCCAGAGCTACATAAGCCGCCTGGAAAAGCGCATCATATCGCGTCTGCGCCGGGAACTGATCCGCCAGATGTAAAGTTACCGGGGAGCCGTCCAGCGGCTCCCCGGTGTTTTATCTTTATCTGATGTACCGAAGTATGTACCCGAAGTAGTCATTTGCCAGCACGCTCTGGCAGTAGTTCACCTTGTTGCGCACCACCGTGCGCATGTCCTCCACGTAGTTGGCGGGCAGCTGCACCGACATGTCGGTCTGGGTGAACTCGTCCTCAAAGAAGTAGCCGTAGGATGTCTTCCAGACGCTGGTCCAGTTGAAGATCAGCGCCGGCGCGTCAGAGAACACGTCCCGTCCCGGCAGCAGCCGGGAGTCGAAGTCGACGCCGAACAGGTTCAGCATGGTGGGCAGGATGTCCATGCTGAAGGTGGGCTCGTCCACCACGATGGGGTCCATATCCTCCAGGCACCCGCTCCAGAGCAGCCAGCAGTTGTGGTCCCGGTCAAAGTCCGTCTCGATCTCGTCGATGCCGTACAACTCGTCCACGCAGGAGAAATCGTTGCCGTCCGCCAGGCCGTAGGGGTAGTGGTCGCCGGTCAGGCAGATGACCGTGTCGTCCGCGATGCCCTTGGCCTCCAGCTCCCCGATCAGGTAGGTCATGGCGTCCTCCAGATGCAGGTTCGAGGCCAGATAGCCCTTCACCATCTCCGAATAGGGCAGGTCCGCCACCCGGTCCTTGTTCTCCTCCCAGTGATCGTTCTCCGTGCCGTAGGGGGCGTGGCCGCTGAGGGTCATGTAATAGACGCAGAATGGCTGCTTGTCGATGTACAGGGGCACAGTGCTCTTGAACATATCGTCGTCGCAGGAGTCCCAGCCGGTGCCCATGATGTCCTCCATGCCGTTGCCGAAGGCAAAGAACCCGTCGGTGAAGCCCAGGTAGGGGTGGCTCTTGTCCCGGTCATAGAAGTCAGACTCGCCGTTGTGGTAGGCCGCGCCCCGGTAGCCCCGGAGGGCCAGCTCCGTGGGCAGGTTGAGCAGCGTCCGGTGGGAGGTCATATCCAGGATGGACTCCACGTCGTCGCAGGGCAGCAGGCCGAAGATGTGCTGATACTCCCCGCCGATGGTGCCCGCCCCGGCGAACTGGTAATAGTCGGTGAAATGCACGCCCTTCGTGTACATCCGGTACAGGGTGGGCGTCAGCTCCGGGTCGATGACCTCCCGGGTGAAGGCCTCGGCGGTGATCATGATCACGTTCTTGCCCTCGAACATGCCGGTGTACTTGTTCTTCATGGAGGGGGTCAGACTGGACACGTAGGCGTCCAGATTCCGGAACTCGTCGGTGGTGTCATAGGTCTCCTCGTTGAGGGGCAGGTCCAGCACGTTGGGCTCATATACCACCGGCGTGGGCACGGGGGTGACGACGGGGTCCTCCGCAGCGGCGTTGGGGGCGGCGGCCTGCTCCGTCTGACTGGGCGCGGTGAGGCGGGTCATGTCCACCTGCTCAAAGGAGGCCGTGCCCTGGCCCAGCAGCTGCTTCTGAGCGTCCAGCCCCACGCCGGTCATCAGGCCCAGCCGCTCCACGGAGCTCTGGAAGGTATATTCCTTGCTGTAGGCCAACTCCAGCTTCGGCGTCATGTGGATGACCAGGATGGCCAGCACGTAAAACGCGGCGGCACGGGCCGCGCCCATGCCCCGGGCATGCCAGCCCACCGCGAAGGGCGCCGCGCCGAACAGGGCGAACAGGACCGTGGGCAGCAGATATACCGCGATGCAGAAGATGCCCCGGAAGCTGAAAATCAGCCGGACGACCTCTGAGCCGAAGTTGCCCATCACGTCCCCCGTGGTGTTGAAGATGGCCTTGAAGTTATAGAAGATGCCAAACTCCCGGTACAAAAACGCCTCCACCCCGAAGGGCAGCGCCAGCAAAAACAGCAGCGCCGCCGTCAGCCAGAAGTTGACCCGCCGGCTGGACGACAAAGTGCAGATCAGCGTCGCGACCCCGCCATAGGCACAGCACAGCGGGATCAGCAGCAGCGTGTCCATCCGGAACAGGCTGCCCCCGGTGAACAGACGGAAGGTGATCTCATAATAGAAAAGCACCAGAGGAAACAGAAGGTCGAATTTCCTCACGTGCAGGATGGGCTGTTTTTTCTCGTTCGTCTCCACGGACCGTGCGCCTCCGCTCGATGCAGCAGGATTTTATATCACGATATTTTACACGATTTGCCCGCTCAGGTCAAGCGCTCCCTCGCGGTTTTTTGCCGCCTTGACACCCCGGTCCGCAGCGTTTAAAATGGACCGGGACATTTTGCCGGAAGGAGCTCTTATGCGGATCGGAAACGTACAGATCAACGGCGCCGCGGCGTTGGCCCCCATGGCGGGCGTCACGGACGCGGCCTTCCGCCGCCTCTGCTATGAGCAGGGCGCGGCCCTGGCCTGCACGGAGATGGTCTCCAGCCGGGGTCTGGCGTACAACGATCCCAAGACGAAGGAGCTTCTGTACTGCCCGCCGGGAGACCGGCCCGTGGCTGCCCAGATCTTCGGCTCTGACCCGGCCATCATGGCGGACGCGGCGGGCCTGGCGCTGGAGCTCTCCGGGGCGGATATCCTGGACATCAACATGGGCTGTCCGGTGGGCAAGATCGTCAAGGCCGGGGACGGCTCCGCCCTCATGCGGGACCCGGACAAGGCCGGCCGCATCATCGAGGCATGCGTTTCCGCCGTGGACAAGCCTGTCACGGTGAAGTTTCGCAAGGGCTGGGACGGGGGAAACGTGAACGCGGTGGAGTTCGCCAAGGTCTGCCAGCAGGCCGGGGCCGCCGCCCTCACCGTCCACGGCCGGACCCGGGTGCAGATGTACGCCGGCCTCGCCGACTGGGACATCATCCGGGACGTGAAGGCCGCCGTATCCATCCCGGTGATCGCCAACGGGGACGTGTTCTCCGGTTCTGACGCGGTGCGCATCCTGCGCCGGACCGGGGCGGACATGTGCATGGTGGGCCGGGGCTGCTTCGGGGACCCATGGATCTTCGGGCGCGTCAACGCCGCCCTGGCGGGGCTGCCGGAGCCGGAGCCGCCGCCCCTGGCAGAGCGGATGGACACGGCCCTGCGCCAGTTCGAGCTGGCCTGCCAATGGAAGGACCCCCACATCGCCTCGCTGGAGGCCCGCAAGCAGCTTTGCTGGTATCTGCGGGGCGTGCCCTGGTCCGGGCCCATCAAGCGGGAGATGGTGAAGGTGAGCTCACTGGAGGACATCCGGGCCGTGGTGCGCCGGGTCAAGCGGGAATTGAGGTGACTGCTGATGACAAGAGAAGAGGAACGTGCCCTCATCGACCACGTTCTGGACGGAGAGACGGAGCAGTTCGAGAAGCTGGTGAAGGCCCACGAGAAGGGGGTCTACAACCTGGCGCTGCGGATGCTGGGCAATGAGCAGGATGCCCTGGACGCCTCCCAGGAGGCGTTTTTCCGGGCCTACCGGTCCCTGGACCGGTTCCGGGGGGACAGCAAATTCTCCGTGTGGCTGTACCGGGTGACCGGCAACGTGTGTCTGGACATGCTCCGCAAGGCTGGCCGCCGGCGGGAGAGCTCCCTCACCGACGAGGACGGGGAGGATATGCCTTTGCCGGACGAGCGGTCCGACCCCCAGCGGGAGCTGGAGAAAAAGGAGCTGCGCCGGGCGGTGCAGCGCAATCTGACCAAGCTGGAGCCCGGGTTCCGGCAGGCGCTGGTCCTGCGGGACGTGAACGGCCTTACATACGACGAGATCGCCCGGGTCACCGGCCTGGAGGCGGGCACGGTCAAAAGCCGCATCTTCCGGGCCCGGCGAAAGCTGGCGGCGCTTTTGACCCGTGACGGGAACTTTTTCGAGCCTTCCCCGTCAGATACGACAGCCAGGAAAGGAGGCGGCCGGGATGCATGACTGCGAATACTATCAGGAGCTGATGAGCCGCCTGCTGGACGAAAGTCTGTCCGACGAGGAGGAAGCCGATCTGCGGGAGCACATGCGCACCTGCCGGGACTGCCGGCGTCTGGGCGCTGCCTTCACCGGCATGACCGCCGTCCTGCGGGAGGACCTGGCCGAGCCGCCCAGAGATCTGGCCCGGGGCGTGATGGAGCGCATCCGGGACGAGGAAAGCTCCGCCCCCCGCCGTAGAGAGACCGGTCCCAAGGGCCGGCTGCGGCCCTGGATACGCCTGGGCGCGGCTGCCTGTCTGGTCCTGGCCGTGGCCGGCATGGCCACCGTCACCCTTCGCGGCCGGGCAAAATCCGCCCAGACAGAATCGGCCGACGCCGCCCTCACGGATACGGCCGTGGCACAGGCCCGCTCCGCTGGCGCGGAGCCTGACGGCGGAGAGCCTATGACCGCGTCCATCAACGGCGGGGCCGTCTATGACCTGAGAGACGCCGCCTCCGGCGCCGCCGAATCGGCCGAGGCGCCGGCAGAGGACGCCGCCCCGGATGAGGCCGCCGAGGCCCCGGACCCCGCGCCGTCCCCGGCCCAGGAGCCTCTGCCGGTCTATGACGCCGCCCGGACCCGCATCGGCGTCATACCCCCGGAAAACATCCCCGCCTTCGAGGCGCTGATCACCGACGGGGGCTGGGCCGAGGGGACCTTCGAGTACATGCTCAAGGTGGAATACAACGGCAAGTCCTACGCCTTCGCCGACAGCGAGGACGGCACGCTGGTCTGGTGGGAGGAGCCCTCCACCCAGCCGCTGCTCTCCCCCGGCACCTTCCCCCAGCTGCGCCAGCTCATCACCATGGACGCCCCGGCGCTTCCCCAATAGCGTCAGAACGGCCCTGAAGATTCTGAGTGCTCGCAAGCGGGCCCTCATCATCGGTCAGAGCCGTTCTTCCTTCTCCCCACGCGGTAAGCGTGCCGCGTGGGGACCCGCAAATATCTGTGCGGCGAAGCCGCACACCTTATCGAAAGGCCCCCTTGTGCAAGGGGAGGCTTTCAGCAAAGCGCTGCCGCAGACAAAAGTCTGCGGCAGCGATAAATTATGTAAACCAACTTCTATCTAGTCAGTTCGGCTTGTCGGTGAGGCAGAGAATATAATCCGTGGTCACGCCATAGAACCCGGCCAGTTTGACAAGAAGCTCAGCGGTCAGGGGCTGTGTGCCGGTCTCCACATAGCTGTACTTCCGCTGAGTGATGCCAAGTGCCTCCGCCAGCTTTTGCTGGGTGAGATCATGGTCCTCCCGCAGGTCCTTTACCCGGTCCTTCATGGCGTCACCTCCCCCGGATAGCATTTCCATGCTCAATATATCCCGGAGAGGTTTGTCATATTGACTTTTAGATAAATTTTATCTATAATGCAACAAAAGCAGACGTGAGGTGCGGACGATGGCAGACTATCGGAAGATGTATAGTATCCTGTGCGCCGGTGTGTCGGCGCTGTTGGACGATATGCCGCCGGTCGGAGACTTTGAGCCGTTTTATCACAGACTGGAGGCACTCCTTCATGAGGCCGAGGAGATCTACATTGAGACGGCGGATGTCATCCACCTGCCGGACCGGAGCGACAAATGAAACCGATCACTTCCGTTCAAAAGAAAGCGCCGCCGCAGACTTTTGTCTGCGGCGGCGATAAATTATGTAAACCAACTTACAGCAGATCGTCTTCGTCGATGACATGGGCCTTCAGGAGGTTCGTGTGGCCGGTGCGGCCCAGGGGGACGCCGGCGGTGATGACCACCGTGTCGCCCACGTTCACGAGCTTCTCCTTCACGGCCACCTCGCAGGCCATGGCCATGATCCGGTCGGTACTGGTCACCTCGCCGGTGAGCACGGGGATGGTGCCCCAGCACAGGGCCAGCTGCCGGCGGACCCGCTCATGCATGGTCAGGGCCACCACCGGGCAGGCCGGGCGGAACCGGGCGATCATCCGGGCGGTGCTGCCGGAGGCTGTGGCGGTCAGGATGGCCGCGGCGTTCAGGTCCTTGGCGGTGATGGCGCTGGTGTGGGTGATGGCGTCGCTGATGCTGGGGGCCGCCACCATTTCAAACTCCTTGAATTCCCGCCAGTAGCCTGCGGCGGACTCCGCCTCCCTGACGATATCGGCCATGGCGGTGAGGGCCTCGATGGGGTACTTGCCGCTGGCGGTCTCGCCGGAGAGCATGACGCAGCTGGTGCCGTCGAACACGGCGTTGGCCACGTCGGACACCTCCGCCCGGGTGGGCCGGGGGTTGCGGATCATGGAGTCCAGCATCTGGGTGGCGGTGA
>CANPXZ010000021.1 GCA_947587485.1 uncultured Oscillospiraceae bacterium
GGCGACAGCCTCTCGGCCTATCTTGTCTGCCGGATCGGGGCCAAGCCGGAGCAGGTGCGGACGGTGACGGTGCACGTGATCTACAACATCTGCGCGGCGCTCTTAGTGACGGCGGTGTTGGCCGCCGGCCGGGCTGCGGGCATTATCGGCGACGGGCTTTGGAACACCATGCTGGACTCCGGCGGCGTGGCCAACGTCCACGGCTTGTTCCGGCTGGTGCCGGCGGTGCTGCTGCTTCCCATGTCCGGGGTGTTCGCCCATGTGGCGGAAAAGCTGGTGCCGGACAAGCCCCTGGACAGCGAGGAACAGGACATCGTGGAGAATCTGCGGGAGCTGGACAGCCACCTTGTCTCCAACCCCGCCGTGGCTCTGGACCAGGCCGCCCACCTCATCGGCCATATGGCCTCTGTGGCCCGGGACAATTATGAGACCGCCGCAGGACAGCTCTTCGGATATGACATCAAAAAGGCGGAAAGGGTGGACCAGCGGGAGGCGCTGCTGGATCGGATGGCGGACGAGACCAACCAGTACATCGTGGGCCTTTCCCCCTATATCGTCCTGGCCGCCCATACCCGCAGCCAGAACTTCCTCATCAAGGCGCTGAACTGCTTTGAGCGCATCGGCGATCTGGCCCAGAACATCCAGCACGACGCCCGGCATCTTGCGGAGAGCGGGGAGACCTTATCGTCCCAGGCCCGGACGGACCTGCAGGGGTCCATCGCCGTGGTGGGCGATATCCTGGCCCTCACCGTGAACGCTTTTTTGAAGAACGATCTGAGGGAGGCCCGGGCGGTGGAGCCGCTGGAGGAGGTCATCGACGACGTGATCGAAGTCATGAAGGCCCGCCACGTGGAGCGCATGACCGCCGGTACCTGCGGCGTGATGGCCGGCGTCCAGTACCAGAACATCCTCCAGAATCTGGAGCGCGTGTCCGACCAGTGCTCGGACCTGGCGATCTATATGCTCAGCCGGGACGACACGGCCATCAGCGGCCAGGAGCACCAGTACCTGCACGAACTGCACCATTCCGACAACGCCGCCTACCGGGAGATGTTCCGGGCCAACTACGAGAAGTACTTCCGCCAGCTGCATCTGGACGCCCGGACGGAGAGAGAATGACCCTTTGCCGTATTCGCGCACTCTCATGCCGGGCGTTCCGGCGAAGCCTTGAGCTTTTGGCATGGTTGTGATAAAATCAAGGCACTCTTGAAACACTTATTATATATGAGGAGGAAATCATTATGGCAAATCGCATCGTACTGAACAACGTATCCTATCACGGCGCGGGGGCCGTGGCCGAGATCGGCAATGAGCTGGCCGCCCACGGCTGCAAAAAGGTGTTCATCGCCTCCGGCAGCCATGTGGTCAAGTCCGGCCAGATCGACAGCATCCTGAACGGTCTCAAGGAAAAGGGCATGGAGTATACCATCTTCACCGACATCAAGCCCAACCCCACCATCGAGAACGTCCAGGCCGGCGTGGCCGCCTTCAAGGCTTTCCAGGCGGACAGCATCGTGGCCGTGGGCGGCGGCTCCGTCATGGACACCGCCAAAGCCATCGGCGTCATCATCACGAACCCCGAGTTCGCCGACGTGCGCTCCCTGGAGGGCGTGGCCCCCACCAAGAACCACGCGGTGTTCACCATCGCCGTGCCCACCACCGCAGGCACCGCCGCCGAGGTGACCATCAACTACGTCATCACCGACGTGGAGAAAAAGAGAAAATTCGTCTGCGTGGACGTGCATGACATCCCCGACGTGGCCGTCGTGGACCCGGACATGATGCTGTCCATGCCCGAGAGCCTGACCGCCGCCACCGGCATGGACGCCCTGACCCACGCCATCGAGGGCTACACCACCGCCGCGGCCTGGCAGATGACGGACATGTTCCACCTGGAGGCCATCCGGCTCATCTCCGCCAACCTGCGCGCCGCCCAGAAGAACGACCCCGAGGGCCGCAAGGGCATGGCCCTGGGCCAGTATATCGCCGGCATGGGCTTTTCCAACGTGGGCCTGGGCATCGCCCACTCCATGGCCCACACCCTGGGCGCGGTGTACGACACGCCCCACGGCGTGGCCTGCGCCATGATGCTGCCCATCGTGATGGAGTATAACGCCGACGCCACCGGTGAAAAATACCGGGAGATCGCCCGGGCCATGGGCGTGAAGGGCGTGGACGACATGACCCAGGCCGAGTACCGGGCCGCCGCCACCGAGGCGGTGAAGAGGCTGTCCGCCGACGTGGGTATCCCCGCGAAGCTGGACAAGCTCAAGGAAGAGGACCTGGACTTTTTGGCCCAGTCCGCTGCGGCGGACGCCTGCGCCCCCGGCAACCCCAAGCCGGCCACGGTGGAGGACTTCAAGGCCCTGTTCCGCAAGATCATGTGACCGGCCGGCGCCGAACGAACAAGAACATGTGTGGGGGCCTGCCCGGCCCCCACATTGCTAATAAGCACGGCAGAGGGCTTTGCCAAACTGGCAGAATGGACAAATATGGGGAAAAAGTAAATATTAGGTTCAATGTCGGGGTTGCATCCGAGAAGTTATTATGGTATACTACCTTGAGCTTTGCGGATATCAACTGAATCTGATAGGTGTGCCGCAATACGGTGAGATGCTCTGCCCGCAGAGCGGCAAACGAATAACACGTAGTACAGAAGACAGGAGAGGGACATGTACAACAACCGCCCAGAGACCGACGAGATCGAAATCGACCTTTTGAAGCTGGCGCAGGTACTGCTTCGCAAACTCAAGTTCATCATCGCCATCACGCTGCTGTTCGCGGTGGGGACATTTGCGGTGACGTATTATCTTATCACGCCGATGTATACAGCCACGGCTATGATGTACGTCAACAACAGCAGCTTTTCTCTGGGCAACACGTCCTTCAGCATCTCCCAGGGCGAGCTGTCGGCAGCTCAGAGCTTGGTGGATACATATGTCGTCATCCTCAAAAGTCGGACGACGCTGGAGGATATCATCGAGAAGGATGCCCTGGAGTATAGCTATGAAGAGTTGTACGACATGATCGAGTCGGAGGCTGTGAACTCCACGGAGATCTTTGGCGTTGACGTGACCAGCCCCGACCCCCAGGAGGCGGAGAAGATCGCCAACACCATTACTGAGGTCCTGCCGGAGCGGATCGCGGACATCGTGGACGGCAGCGACGTGCGCATCGTGGATTACGCGGTGGTGCCGTCGGAGCGGACCTCGCCCAGCTTCACGATGAACACGGTGATCGGCGCGCTGGTGGGCTTTGTGCTGGCGGCGGCGATCGTGATCCTGCGGTATATGTTCGACGATCAGATCCACGAGGAGGAATACCTCACCCAGACCTACCCCGATATCCCGCTTCTGGCGGTGGTGCCGGACATGCTGTCCAGCGAGGGAAAGGGCTACTACTATTATTCTTCCTCGTCCGAGGGCGGCAAGAGCAAGAGCGACGGCAAGAAGAAGCCGCATGAGGAGCTGCCGGCCCGCAGTACGCACCCGCGGGATACGCAGCCGAAGACGCAATCGGCTCAGACCCGCCCGCAGCAGACGCCGCATGCCGGCGCTCAGCCGGCCCGGCCCGAAAATAGCCAGGCCCAAAAGCGGAACTGACAGACAGGAGGAAGCGATAAAATGGCAAAGAATAACAAAGAGAGAGCTTCCGTCGTCAAGCAGACTGCGTTTGAGCGGCAGAACATGATAGGACCCAAGATGAACTTCGCCGCGGCGGAGGCGTATAAGCTGCTGCGGACCAACGTGATGTTCTCTTTCCCCAACGCCAACGACTGCCACATCCTGGGCGTCACCAGCTCCTTCCGGGGCGAGGGCAAGAGCCTTACCGCCATCAACCTGGCCTATACCTTCGCGGAGATGGGCAAGGACGTGCTGCTGATCGAGGGGGATATGCGTCTGCCCACCATGGCGGGCCGTCTGGCCCTGTCCCCTAAGCCGGGCCTTTCCAATGTGCTGGTCGGCACGGACAGCGTGTCGATGGCGATCCAGGAGTACAGCGTCCATACCGGGGAGCGGAACGTCACCTTCGACGTGCTGGTGTCCGGCGATATCCCGCCCAACCCCTCGGAGCTGCTGGGTTCGGAGCGGACCGTGGCCTTTTTGAAGAAGGCGAAGGAGCGCTATGACATCATCATCCTGGACCTGCCGCCGGTAACGGCGGTGACGGACGCCATTGTGGCGTCCCATCTGGTGGACGGCATGATCGTGGTGGTCCGGTCCGGTCACGCGGTCCGGGGCGGTCTGGCGGAGACCATGCGTCAGCTCAGTCTGGCGGAGGCCCATGTGCTGGGCTTCGTGTTCAACGGCGCGGCCTCCGGCGGCGGCAAGTATTACAAGAAGGGCTACTACAAGAAGGGCTATTATTCCTCTGAATACTACGGAACCAGCCGGAAATGACGGATCTCCACATGCACGTCCTGCCCGGGATGGACGACGGGAGCCGGGATGTGGGCACGTCCGTGGCCATGCTGGAGCGCAGCGCGGCCTACGGCGTGGATACGGTGGCGGCGACCTCCCATTTCTACGCGGAGGACAATAATATCCCCCGATTTTTGACCAGGCGGCGTTCGGCTTACGGCCGGCTGCAGGAGGCGGTGGGGGAGAGAGACGATCTGCCCCGGCTGCTTTTGGGGGCGGAGGTGTTGTATTTCGCCGGCATGAGCGCGGTGGATGACCTGGACGCGCTGTGCCTGGAGGGAACGGATCTGCTGCTTCTGGAGATGCCCTTCGTCCTGTGGACGGACCGGGTGCTCCGGGAGGTGGAGACCATCCAGCGCAGCGGCCTGCAGGTGGCGGCGGCCCATATAGAGCGCTATATGGACATCCAGCCCCGGCGGACCATGGAGGCCTTTTTCGACCTTGGGACGTTCATCCAGTGCAACGGGTCGTTCTTCCTGAACCGGCGGACGGCGCGGCAGGCGCTGCGGATGTTCCGGCAGGGACAGATACAGTTTTTGGGCTCGGACGCCCACAATTTGACGAGCCGCCCTCCCGATCTGGGGGAGGCCGTTCAGGTCATTGAAAAGAAGTTCGGCTGGCAGACCGTAGACCACTTTTTCGCCGAGGCGGATGGCTGCATCGGCGTGTGATGTGATAGGAGGAATTCTTCATGAAAAGACGTGCGCTGGCGCTTGTTCTGAGCGCCCTGTCCCTGATGGCGGCGTGGGTCCCTGCCGCGGCAGCGGAGGCGGAGGAAGAGCCTTACGAGAGCCCCATTGATTTTGAGACGCTCCAACAGACCAATCCGGATGTCTACGGCTGGCTGAGGATCGAGGATACCGTGATCGACTATGCCGTGGTCCAGCATCCGACCTCGAAGGACTATTATCTGCACCATAACAGCAGCGGAGACTTCGACGTTGATGGCGCGATCTTCTCCGAGGCGGAGGACAACAGCAAGAATTTTGAGGACCCGGTAACGGTCCTGTACGGCCATAACATGGGCAGCGGCCACATGTTCGGCACCATGCGGGCCAGCTATACCAATCAGGAGTTTTTTGACAATCACAAGGACATCATCATCTACACTCCGGAGGAGGAGCTGGACTACAAGGTCTTTGCCGCCGTTCCCTATTCCAACGAGCTCATTCCCTATGAGCATGATTTTACCGATAAGAAGGAATTCACCAGTTTCTTCAAAGGCATCTTCAATATCCGGGACCTGAGCGCCCGGTTCGATGAAGAGAACGCGCCGGTGTTCGGGGACAGGGTCCTGATCCTGTCCACCTGCATATCCGGTACGCCCATGCGCTTCCTGGTCATGGCTACATTGGAGTCTGACCTTGAAAATAGAAGCGAATCTTGAAGAAAGGAGGAAGATTCCCATGAAAAAGTTCATATCTGTCCTGGTCGTTGCCGTGATGGTGCTCGCTCTGGCTGCCCCCGCGTTTGCGGATGGCCCGAGCCCCGCTGGCCCCGCCGCTGAGATCGTCGTCCCCGAGCTGGGTGGCGCGGTCGACGCTGCGACCGGCGCGAAGGTCGATGTGGTCGTTTCTCAGCCCGAGCTTGCTGCTGGCGAGACGGTTGAGTCCGTTGCTGCCGACGCGACTGCGGCTGCTGAAGCGGCTGGTGTCGACGTCGCCGAGGCGGTCGCCGCTGAGGTCTTCGACGTGTCGATGAGCGACGGTTCTCAGCCTGATGGCTCCGTGAAGGTCACCATCGTCCGTGAGAAGGGCTCCGGCGAGATCGCTGCGGTCATGTACCAGGCAGAGGACGGGTCCTGGGACAAGGCAGATTTCATCGAGGGTGATGACGGCACTGTCACCATTACTTTCGAGCACTTCTGCACTGTCGTCCTTCTGGTGAAGGCGCCCGAGGAAGCTCCCGACGTGAAGCCCGATACTCCGAGCGACACTCCGAGCAGCACTACTCCCAGCGGCCCTGCTTCTCCCCAGACCGGTTACATCTTCTGATCGTAACCAAACGCTGCCCGGAGACGGGCTTCCGTCCTCCTGAGGACGGAGGGAGGAAAACCAATTGATTTCCCTTTAGCGAGGGTGCCTGCCCTTCGGGGCAGGCACCTGTTAAAGGGTCCGGTCCGAGAGGTGAGATAACGTGAAAAAATCCACATTAAAGGGCATTTTGGTCGCCGTTGTGGTCGTCGCGTTGATCATAGGCGGCATTGCGCTGGCAAACACGATCGAGAGAAGGAGCGAGAAGGCTCCCGCCGGCGCCGGCACGTCTACAGTCTCCCGGGAGCCGGAAGCGGCGCCTGAAGCGGACCCGATGGACGGGTCCGAAGCTGCGCCAGTTGAGGGATCCGAAGAAGAGACGCCGGAGGCTGGGGCGGAGGAAGCCCCGAGCGCCAGCCCGGCGATGATCGACTATGAATCCCAGACGATGGAGACCGTCAACGTCAACGGGAAGAACTATGCCTTGAACGACAACATCTCCACGCTGCTGCTGATCGGTGTGGACGAGATGGAGGTCGAGCAGTCCAAGGGCTATAGGAACCCGGCGATGGCTGACTTTCTTGTTTTGGCGGTCTTTGACAATGAGCTGCATACCTGCAAGCTGCTGCAGATCAACCGGAACACCATGGCCGATGTGCCCATGCTGGGCGCGGCAGGGGACTATATCGGCTTGACTACAGAGCAGATCACCTATGCCCATTCCTACGGGGACGGACTGGAGGAGAGCGGCGAGAATACGGCGCTGGCCGTGTCCAGGTTCCTGTACGGTGTGGATATCGACAATTACCTGTCCATGGCGATGGGCGGCATCGCGGCGCTCAACGACGCTGTGGGCGGCGTCACTGTGACGATCGAGGACGACTTTACCGGTGTGGACGACACGTTGGTCCAGGGTGAGACTGTTACCCTGATGGGGGAGCACGCTTTCAACTTTGTTCATGCCCGGTTCAACATGACGGACGACGCGAATACCTCCCGTATGCGCCGACAGAGCGCCTATATGACCGCGCTGGTCGCCAAGCTTCGGGAGAAGCTGGCGGAGGATGACGCGTTTATTTTAGAGCTGTATAACGCGGTGGCGGATTATGTAGTGACGGACTGCGACATCAACGAGCTTAGCCAGATCAGCGAGGAATTGTCCACCTATGAGCTGAGCGGCATCGTGACTCCGGAGGGTGAGACGACCCACGATGGGGAGTATACGGAGTTTTACGCCGATGAGAAGGCCCTCCAGCAGTTGGTCGCGGATCTGTTCTATGTTCCCGCGGAATGATGCGCGCTTAATTTTAGATTAAAATCAAAGGAAATGACAGCAAATGGAGAGAGAGATCCAAGCATATGGCAAGATCGCGGTAGCAGGCATTGGATATGTGGGTCTGAGCATGGCTGTGCTGCTGTCGCAGCGGCACAAGGTGGTAGCTACCTGTAAGCATCAGTCCAAGGCGGACATGCTCAATAAGGAGAAGAAGTCCCCCATCCGGGACGCGGAGATCGAGGAGTATCTGGCTACGAGGGACCTGGATCTGACGGTGACCACGGACGGGAAAGAGGCCTATACCGGGGCAGACCTGGTGATCGTGGCCACGCCCACCAACTATGACCCGCAGAAGCATTATTTTGACACCTCTGCGGTGGAGGACGTGGTGTATCAGGTGATGGAGTATGCCCCGGACGCCATTATCGTGATAAAGAGCACGATCCCTGTGGGCTATACCAAGAGCCTGCGTGAAAAGATGGGATGCAAAAACATCATCTTCAGCCCGGAGTTTCTGCGGGAGAGCCGGGCGTTGTACGACAACCTCTATCCCCGCCGCATCATCGTGGGGGCGGACATGGAGGACAAACAGCTGGTAAAGGCAGCTGAAGCGTTTGGTGGACTTTTGAAGGAAGCGGCCCTGCGGGAGGATGTACCTGTGCTGGTAATGGGCTTCACGGAGGCGGAAGCGGTGAAGCTGTTCGCCAATACGTATCTGGCCATGCGCGTGAGCTTCTTCAACGAACTGGATACATATGCAGAGCTGAACGGACTGAACGCCCGGGAGATCATCGACGGGGTTTGCCTGGACTACCGGATCGGGGACGGATATAACAACCCCTCCTTCGGCTACGGCGGCTATTGTTTCCCGAAGGATACGAAGCAGCTTCTGGCCAACTGTGCGGACGTTCCCCAGCGGCTGATCCGTGCGGTGGTGGAGACCAACGACGTGCGCAAGAAGCACGTAGCGGACCAGGTGATGAAGCGCGTGGCGGGGAAGGCTCATCCGGTCATTGGCGTATACCGCCTGACGATGAAGTCCAACTCCGACAACTTCCGGGAGAGCGCGATCCAGGGCGTGATGGCGAAGGTGAAGGAGCAGGGCGCGGAGGTCGTGATTTACGAGCCCACGCTGAAGGTGCAGAGCGACTTCAACGGGTATCCGGTGCAGAGCGACTTGCAGGCGTTCTTGGCTGGCTGCGACGTGATCATCGCCAACCGTTACGACGAGGAGCTTGCGCCGGCGGCGGACAAGCTGTACACGCGGGACCAGTACCATCGGGATTGAGGACGGACGGCAGGAATGAAGATTTTAGTGACAGGTGGGGCCGGTTTTCTGGGTTCAAACCTGTGTGAGCGGCTGGTGCAGGACCCGGACAACTATGTGTACTGCCTGGATAATCTCCAGACGGGCCGGATGGAGAACATCCGGGAGCTTCTGGATAAGCCAAACTTCAAGTTCATCGAGCACGACATCGTGGAACCAATCGAACTGGCGGTAGACCAGATCTACAACGCGGCATGCCCGGCCAGCCCCCCGGCGTATCAGGCGGACCCGGTGCACACGCTGAAGACCAGCGTATTTGGGATACTGAACATGCTGGAGCTGGCGAGAAAGAACGACGCCACGGTGCTGCAGTTCTCCACATCGGAGGTATATGGGGACGCGCAGGTACATCCCCAGCCGGAGACGTACTGGGGGAACGTGAATCCGGATGGCATCCGCAGCTGCTACGATGAGGGCAAGCGCGCGGCGGAGACGCTGTGCTTCGATTACCACCGGCAGTACGGTGTGAAGATCAAGATCATCCGTATCTTCAACACCTATGGCCCGAAGATGGACCCCAACGACGGACGGGTGATCAGCAACTTCGTGAACCAAGCGCTGCGAGGTGAGGACCTGACGGTGTACGGCGACGGGAAGCAGACGCGGAGCTTCTGCTACGTGGACGACCTGATCGAAGGCATTTACCGGATGATGAACAGTCCGGAAGAGATCACGGGCCCAGTGAATCTGGGCAACCCCGGCGAGTTCACGATGCTGGAGCTGGCGGAGGAAGTGCTGGGGCAGATCGGGAGCGGCTCAAGGCTGGTGTTCCACGAGCTTCCAAAGGACGACCCGAAGCAGCGCCGGCCGGATATAAGCAGGGCAAAGGAACTCTTGGGCTGGGAGCCGAAGGTGCCCCTGCGGGAGGGCCTGGGCAAGACGATAGAGTACTACAGAGGGCTGATGGACAGAGCCTGAGTTGGGAGAGAGCGAGCTTGGACGCGGAGAGCAAAGCAGCGGTGGTAGCGGAAGCGCCAGCGAAGGTAACAGAGCTGACAGGGAACACCAGCCGTACATACAAGTTCATAAAGCGCGCGTTCGACATCGCGGCCTCGGCTGTCGGGCTCGTTCTCTGCATCCCGGTGTTCATTATTGCAGGCGCGGCCATCAAGCTGGAAGACCCGAAGGGGCCGGTATTCTACCACCAGCCCCGGATCGGGCTGAACGGCAGGGAGTTCACGTTCTACAAGCTGCGGAGTATGTACACGAACGCGGACGAGATCAAGGCCACGCTGATGGATCAAAACGAGATGGACGGGCCCGTGTTCAAGATGAAGAACGACCCGCGAGTGACGAAGGTGGGCCGGTTTATCCGCAGGACCAGCCTGGATGAACTGCCGCAGCTGTGGAATGTGTTGAAAGGTGACATGAGCTTGGTCGGCCCCCGGCCCTTGCCTACGGCGGAGGAACTGGCGTGCAACGCCTACCAGCGGCAGCGGGAATTGGTGAAGCCAGGCCTCACCTGCTATTGGCAGGTATCCGGACGCAGCGATGTCATGTTCGACGAGTGGATAGAGCTGGATATAGCGTACATAAAGGAACAGAACCTATGGACGGATATAAAAGTGCTTGCCAAAACAATCGGTGTAGTGGTCCGCGGGGGGGTGCGTACTGAAGGCCGACATTATAGGAATGAGCATTGCGTTGAACGCCTACGAAGAGCAGTAAAGGCTGCTGTATGCTTCCCGATTCTTCTGTTGTTAGCTGCGCCAGTTGTGGAGACAGGCCAGGTCGCAGGGACGAGAACGGGGCCGGAGGCCCGGAAAACAAAATCGAGCACAGGCTACCGCGTCATAAAGCGCGCGTTTGACATCGCAGCGTCGGCTGTCGGGCTGGTGGTGATCTCGCCAATACTTCTGGTCACGATGCTTGCCATCATGCTGGAAGACGGTGCATCCCCCTTTTTCATGCAGCCACGCATCGGGAAGGGCTGCAAGCCCTTTCGGATGGTGAAGCTGCGAAGCATGCGGCCGGATGCGGAGCAGGTGCTGGAGCAGCTGTCCGAGGAGGAGAAGGAGGAGTTCTCCCAAAACTTCAAGCTTGCTCATGACCCGCGGATCACGAAGGTAGGACATTTCATCCGCAAGACCAGCATCGACGAGCTGCCGCAACTCTGGAACGTATTGCGGGGCGACATGAGCCTTGTAGGCCCCCGGCCGCCGCTGCTGGTGGAAGAAGAGGCGTATGGCGAGCACCTGACGAAGGTGATGTCGGTCCGGCCGGGCATCACCGGCTACTGGCAGGTCCATGGCCGAAGCGAGACGGATTTCAGTGAGCGCATCGAGCTGAACGAGTACTACATAGAGCACCGCAGTTTGGGACTGGATTTGAAGATTCTGTTTGAGACGGTGAAGGTAGTTCTCACGGAAAAAGGAGCGCTGTAAGAAGACATGGCGATATTGGTGACAGGCGGAGCCGGGTACATCGGCTCACATATAAATAAGCTGCTGGCCCATGAGGGCTATGAGACGGTGGTATTCGACAACCTGATCTACGGCCACCGTGAGGCGGTGAAGTGGGGGACGCTGATCGAGGGGGACCTGAAGAACATCGACCAGATCGAGGCGGTGTTCGAGAAGTATCCCATCGAGGCGGTGTTCCACTTCGCGGCATACGCCTATGTGGGCGAGTCGGTGGCGGAGCCGGAGAAGTACTACTACAACAACATTGGCTGCACCCTGAATTTGCTCAAAGCAATGCGCAAGTACGGCTGTGACAAGATCATCTTCTCATCCTCCTGTGCTACATACGGGGAACCGGCGCAAATGCCCATCACGGAGGACATGCACCAGAACCCCATCAATCCGTATGGATTCACCAAGTATGCGGTGGAACGGATTTTCAAGGACTATGAGAGGGCGTACGGGCTGCGCTACGTGGTGCTGCGGTACTTCAACGCGGCGGGGGCGGACCCGGAGGGGGAGATCGGGGAGGCCCACGACCCGGAGACGCACATTATCCCGTTGATATTGGACGCGGCCAGCGGAAAGCGTCCGAACGTGAAGGTGTTTGGGACGGACTATCCGACGCGGGACGGCAGCTGCATCCGGGACTATATCCATGTGTCTGACCTGGCGACGGCACATCTGCTGGCGCTGCGGCACCTGGAGGCGGGGAAGCCAAGCCAGTTCCTGAACCTGGGGAATACGAAGGGGACCAGCGTGCTGGAGCTGATCGAGGCGGCGAAGCGTGTGACGGGGAAGGATATCCCGGTGGAGCTGTCCGAGCGGCGGCCCGGCGACCCGGCCATATTGGTGGGCAGCAGCGAGAAGGCGAAGCGTGTCCTGGGCTGGGAGCCTATATACGGAGATGTCGACACCATCGTCCGCCACGCCTGGGCTTGGCATGAGAAGAAGTGGTGAACGTGGAAAAGAACAGAAAAGAGATCTGCGAACAGTGGGAAACGGACGGTTTCTTTGATTCAAAGACACGTGCGGAACTGTCTGCGCTAACGGATGAAAAAGAGATAGAAGACCGTTTCTATAAGGACCTGGAATTTGGAACCGGCGGGATGCGGGGGATCATGGGTGCCGGGACCAACCGGGTGAACCGCTACACGATCGGTCGGGCCAGTGCGGGGCTGGGAGACTATCTGCTGGGGCAGTATGGCCCGCAGGCGTGCCGGGAGCAGGGCGTGGTCATTGCCTATGACACCCGTAACAACAGCCGGGAGCTGGCCAGTGCATCTGCGGCGGTGCTGAGCGGCAAGGGCGTTCGCGTGCTCCTGCTGGATGACGCCCGCCCAACACCTCAATTGAGCTTTTCCACACGTCACTACAATGCCCTGGCGGGGATCGTGATCACAGCCAGTCATAACCCAAAAGAGTATAACGGCTACAAGGTCTACGACGAAAAGGGCGTGCAGTTGGTCCCGGCACAGGCGGCGGCAGTCACGGAATACATAAACCAGATCGGCGACTACAGGTCGGTCAGCTTTGCGGGGGACGATACGTTGATCCACGCGGTGGATGACACGGACGCGTTCGTATACGCGGTACTACAACAGAGCAGATACAAGGATGCGGCCGCGAAGGCAGCGTTGAAGATCGTATATACGCCGCTGCATGGGGCGGGGCGTATCCCGGTGCTGAAGGCGCTGGCCGAGGATGGCTTTGCCAATGTGTTTCCCGTTGCGGAGCAGATGACGCCAGACGGGAACTTCCCGACAGTGGTATCGCCCAATCCGGAGGACAGGCGTGCGCTGGAGCTGGGCATCGCCTATGCCCGGACGGTGGACGCCGATATCGTGTTGGGGACCGACCCGGACAGCGACCGCGTGGGCGTGGCGGTAAGGACCCGAGAGGGGTATCAGCTTCTGACGGGCAATCAGACTGGTGCGCTCCTGATGGATTTCATCCTTTCCCATACGGATTTATCAAAATATGAAAAACCAGCTGTCGTTAAGACTATTGTGACATCGGAGCTGGGGGCAGAGATCGCGCGTGGCAAGGGCCTGGCGGTGTTCTCAACACTGACGGGGTTCAAATATATCGGAGAGAAGATATCCCAGTTTGAGCAGGCGAAGGCAACTGGAGACGAGACGCGGGACTACGATTTTGTCTTCGGCTACGAGGAGTCCTACGGCTACCTGGCGGGGACCCATGCCCGGGACAAGGACGCGGTGGTGTCCGGCATGCTCATCTGCGAGATGGCGGCGCGGCTGAAAAAAGAGGGCAAGACACCGGCGGACCGGATGGCGGAGCTATATGAAAAGTACGGCTATTACCGGGACGCGCAGGACAGCTTCACCCTGGCCGGGAAGGACGGCCTGGAGCGTATCGCTGGAATGATGCGGCGGCTCCGGGGTGGGCAGATACATCTGCCGGACGTTCAAGAGACGATAGACTACAGTACGCCGGTGCCGGCGGAACCGGGATTCGGGGAGCTGCCGGCGGCGGATGTGCTGAAATACATCCTGACGGACGGCAGCTGGATAGCGGTTCGTCCGTCCGGGACGGAGCCAAAGCTGAAGATCTATTACAGCATTCGCGGCACGGACGAGGAAGCGGCGGAGGAGAAGTTGACGCAGTATCGTCAGACACTGAAGACGCAATTGGGCTTGTAAGGGGAGAGGGACGTTGAACATCATTTTGCTGTCCGGAGGAAGCGGCAAGCGCCTGTGGCCGCTTTCCAACGACATCCGCAGCAAGCAGTTTATCCGGCTGTTCCGTAGCGAGGCGGGAGAGTACGAGTCCATGGTGCAGAGGGTCTATCGGCAGATCAAGTCGGTGGACGAAAACGCCGGGGTGACGATCGCCACCAGCAAGTCGCAGGTGAGCGTCATCCGGCACCAATTGGGCGATCAGGTGTCCGTGTGTGTGGAGCCCTGCCGGCGGGATACGTTTCCTGCTATCGTGCTGGCGGCGGCATATCTGCGGTATGAGAAGGGGCTTGCCGGGGATGAAGTGGTGGCCGTATGCCCGGTGGACCCGTATGTGGAGGACTCCTATTACGAGACGGTCGGGCGGCTTGTGGAGTTGGCCGCCGCGGGCGGGGCGAATCTTTCTCTGATGGGCGTGGCGCCGACATATCCCAGTGAGAAATACGGCTATATCATCCCGGAGACGTTGGACGAGGTGAGTCCGGTCAAGGAATTCCGGGAGAAGCCTGACAGGGCCACGGCGGAGCAGTACATAGCCCAGGGGGCCCTGTGGAATGCGGGCGTGTTCGCCTTCCGGTTGGATTATCTGCTGGAGAAGGCGCGGTGCATGATCGGCTTCACGGATTACCGGGACCTGTACGCGAAGTATGAGACGCTGACAAAGATCAGCTTTGACTATGCGGTGGCGGAGCAGGAGAGCAGCATCCAGGTGCTGCGGTATGCGGGCAGCTGGATGGATGTGGGCACCTGGAACATGATGGCGGAGGTCATGGACACTGCCGCCAAAGGGAATGTGACGCTGGACGGGACGTGTGAAAACACCCATGTCATAAGCGAGCTGGATATACCGATGCTGTGTGTTGGCTGCCGGGATATGGTGATCGCGGCCAGCGGGGACGGGATACTGGTGGCGGACAAGGCCATGAGCGACGGCATCAAGCCGCTGGTGGAGCAGATCAATACCGACATACGGTATGCGGAGAAGTCCTGGGGGACCTACACGGTGATCGATGCCCAGCCGGGATCGATGACGGTGAAGGTCAGGTTGCAGAAGGGCAGTAGGATGAAATATCACAGCCACGCGCAGCGGAACGAGGCCTGGAACATTCTCTCGGGAACGGGCCGGACAGTGGTGGACGGCATGGAACAGACCGTGCGTGCCGGGGATGTGATCACGATGGCGGCGGGATGCAGGCACACCCTGATCGCGGAGACGGATATGGACATCATCGAGGTCCAGATAGGGAATGAGATCTCCAAGTCGGATAAGACGGTCTATCCGCTGGAACTGGAATGATCGGCCCGATGCTGCTGCGTCCTGCAGAGAAGGACTATCTGTGGGGCGGGACGCGGCTGAAAGAGGAATACGGCAAGCAGACGGAGCTTGTACCCCTGGCGGAGACATGGGAGTGCTCCACGCACCCGGACGGGCCAAGCGTGGTGGCAAGCGGGCCCTTCGCTGGCCAGACGCTTGACAGCGTACTGCAAGCGCACCCGGAGTTTCTGGGAACAAGGGTACGGACGAAGGGCGAACTGCCCATTCTGGTCAAGCTGATCGACGCGGCGCAGGACCTTTCGCTCCAGGTCCACCCGGATGATGCGTACGCCATGGTCCATGAGGGGCAGAACGGCAAGACAGAGTTCTGGTATGTGCTGGACGCGCAGCCGGGCGCGAGCCTCGTGTGTGGTTTTGCACACGCGGTAACAAAAGAACAACTCCGGGAAGCGATACAGACGGGGCAGTTGGACAAGCATCTGCAGCGGGTCCCGGTGCACCGTGGGGACGTGTTCTATATCCCGGCCGGGACGATCCACGCCCTTGGCGCGGGCATCCTGGTGGCGGAGGTCCAGGAGAGCTCCAATGTGACCTACCGGGTCTATGACTATGACCGGGTGGACAAGCAGGGACACAAGAGAGCGCTGCATTTTGACAAGGCGGCGGATGTGCTGGACATGCGGCCCGGCGCGGATATCCTCCAGCGTCCCAGGGTGGTGCGTTACTTTCCCAGCTGCTCCCGGGAGACGCTGTGCCGCTGTGCGTATTTTGAGGTGGAGCGCATCCAGGTGGCGTCGAGCTGCATGCTGCCGGCGATGGACGCCTCCTTTCGTGTGCTGCTGTGCGTAGATGGAAGCGGAAGCGTGCAGACGCACATGGGTGAGGTCCGGTTTCAAAAGGGGAATTGCGCTTTTCTTCCTGCTTCACAGGGAGAAGTGCAGATCAAAGGAATGACAACAGTTCTGAGCGTGCGTTGCTGAGAACAGTGAGAGGAAGCATAACGATGAAAAAAGCGCTGATGACAGGCATTACGGGACAGGACGGGAGCTATCTGGCCGAGCTGCTGCTGGAGAAGGGCTACGAGGTTCATGGCATTATCCGTCGCTCGTCTGTCTCTACCACTTCGAGGATCGACCATATCATTGATAAGATCCATCTCCATGACGGCGACCTTTCGGATTCGTCGAGCATTATCCGCGTTGTCGGCGAGGTGAGGCCGGACGAGATCTACAATCTGGCGGCCCAGAGCCATGTGCAGGTGAGCTTTGACGCGGCGGAGTATACCGGCGACGTGGACGCGCTGGGAGTACTGCGCATCCTGGAAGCGGTACATATGCTGGGCCTGGACAAGACCTGCCGGATCTATCAGGCGTCTACCTCCGAGCTTTACGGCAAGGTGGAGCAGTGCCCCCAGAACGAGGACACGCCGTTCCACCCCTACAGCCCCTACGCGGTGGCGAAACAGTACGGCTACTGGATGATAAAGGAGTACCGGGAAGCGTACGGCATGTTCGCCTGCAATGGGATCCTTTTTAATCACGAGTCCGAGCGCAGGGGAGAGACCTTTGTCACGCGGAAGATTACCCTGGCCGCCGGCCGTATCGCCTGTGGTTTGCAGGACCATCTGGAGCTGGGCAATCTGGATTCGCTACGGGACTGGGGCTATGCCAAAGATTACGTGGAGTGTATGTGGCTGATCCTGCAGCAGGATGAACCGGACGACTACGTTATAGCGACAGGCGTGCAGCACACGGTGCGGGAGTTTACCGAGCTTTCGTTCAAGCACGTTGGGATCGACCTGCGATGGGAGGGCAGCGGGCTTGATGAAAAAGGCTACGACAAAAAGACCGGGAAAATGCTGGTCTGTGTCAACCCCCAGTGGTTCCGGCCAACGGATGTGGTGAATCTGTGGGGCGACCCGACGAAGGCGAGAACGAAGCTGGGCTGGGACCCGCAGAAGACCAGCTACGAGCAGCTTTGCGCCATTATGGCAAAACATGACCTGGAGTTGGCAAAGAAGGAAGCCGGGATAAGGGCATGAAAGCGCTGATCTTTGGCGCGGGCGGCTTTGCAGGGCCATATCTGGCACGGGAACTGGCGGCGCACGGGTATGAGGTGTGCGGCAGCGGCCGGTCGGAGAGCGGTCCGGCGGGCCTGTCCTATGTCCGGGCGGACATTCTGGACGCGGCCAAGGTGGAGAGCGTGATCTCATCGGCAAGGCCGGACGCCATTATAAACCTGGCGGGGATCAGCAGCGTGGGGCAATCATGGGCTATGCCTCAGGTGACCGTGGAGTCCAACGTCACAGGAGCGCTGAACATCTTGGAAGCAGCGCGCAAGCAGCCAAACATGCCCAGGGTGCTGCTCATAGGCTCCAGCGAGGAATATGCGCCGTCGGACAAGCCCATCAGCGAGCGATCACCGCTGGACGCCAACAACCCCTACGGCATCTCCAAGGTGATGCAGGAGCGGTTCGCGGCGTTGTACCGGGCCCGGTACGGGATGAAGGTCTACTGCGTGCGGCCCTTCAACCATACGGGCGTAGGCCAGCGGGATACCTTTGTGATCCCCAGCTGGTGCAAACAGGCCGCGGAGATATCCAACAGCGGCAAGCCCGGCGTGATGCGTGTCGGCAATCTGGACGTAAAGCGGGATTTCAGTGACGTGCGAGACGTCGTGCGGGCTTATCGGATGATCCTGGAGAGCGACGACTGCGAGACGGTCTATAACGTGGGCAGCGAAAAAGCGATCGCGCTGCGTGAACTGCTGGAGTACATCGTGGGCCTGTCCGAGCAGCCCATCACGATCGAAGTTGACCCGGCGCTGATCCGCCCTATAGACACGCCGTTCGTCTGCTGTGACCGGTCCCTCATAAAGGAAAAGCTCGGCTGGGAGCCGCAATACGCGCTGTTTGATACAGTGCGGGAAATGACCGCTGATTTTATGCGGAGTGAGAAGAGGAGAAAGAAAGAATGAAGCGGGTTCTACAGATCACGCGGGCATACTATCCACATATCGGCGGCATCGAACAGGTGACGCGGGATATCGTGCATGTGTTGAATGGCGTGGACGATATTGAGCAAAAGGTGATCTGCCTGGGGGACGATGGAGCGGACGGCGATCTGGTTCGTCCCCGGAATCAATCCGCGCATGACATGATCGACGGCACGGAGATCATCCGCTGCGGCTCCATATGTCAGGTCGCTTCGCAGTTGTTGTCGCCCTCTTATCCCTTTGAGCTGCACAGGGTCATGAAGCAGTTCGACCCGGACGTCGTGATCTTCCATTATCCGAATCCTTTTATGGCGGCGTTCCTGCTGGCCCATAAAAAGCAGAAATTCAAACTGATCATATATTGGCATCTGGATATCACGAAGCAAAAATTACTGGGAAAGCTGTTCCACGGACAAAACCTGTCGCTGATCAAACGGGCGGAGCGCATTGCCGGCGCCACCAGCATGCATGTGGATGAATCGGCCTATACGCCGTATTTCGGCGATAAGCGGTATATCTTGCCATATTGTATCGATGAAAAAAGGCTGGTTCTTACGGCTGACGAAGAAGAGAGATCTCAGCGCATCAGAGAAAAATACAGCGGCAAGATACTGGGTTTCTTTATTGGGCGGCATGTGCCATACAAGGGATTGAAATATCTGATCGACGCTGCCAAGCAGTTAGCCGACGACAGTCGGCTGCATTTTCTGATCGCGGGTCAGGGACCGCTTACGGATGAACTGAAAATACAGGCACAAGGGGAAGATCGGATCGAGTTTCTGGGAAGGCTCACGGACAGTGAATGGCGTGCTTATTTGAAAGCGTGTGATATTTTCTGTTTTCCGTCAATAACGCGTAATGAGGCCTTTGGCCTGGCGCTGGCGGAGGGGATGTATTTCGGCAAGCCGGCGGTGACGTTCACGATCCCCGGCAGCGGCGTGAATTTCGTCAGTCTGAATGGCGTGACGGGCATCGAGTGCCCAAACGGTGACAGCAAGACCTATGCGGAGGCGCTGCAGAAGTTGGCGGACGATCCGGCGCTGCGGGAGGAATACGGGAAAAACGCCCGCCGGCGGGTGCTGGACAATTTCACGGCGGAGCAGTTTGAGAAAAATATTGGGAAGTTGCTGGATACGCTATGAGGATTCATATGAGCGTAGGCAAAGTCCTATTTTCCTGCATATGGAGAATGCACTCATGTCTGGTTTGATTGTTATTAACGGTAAATTTATGAGTCAGAGAGTGACCGGAGTACAGAGATATGCACGGGAGATACTCCTAGAGCTGGATAAACTCTTGTCGGAGCCAATGTGCGTTGAGATTGCTGTCAATAAGGACGCAAGAGACGTGCCGGAATATAAGAATATAGCGGTTCGCAAAATCGGCCGGCACACAGGAAATTTGTGGGAGCAGATCGATCTGCCCGCTTATGTCATCAAAAATAAGGGCCTGTGTGTCAGCCTTTGCAATATGGCGCCGATATTGACGCCACACTGTGTTGTTATTGACGATGTAAGTTATAAAGTCAAGCCAGAGTTTTTCTCGTGGAAATTCTCCGCATGGTACCGCATGGTATTTGCGCTGTCGATCAGAAGGATTAAGAAGATCATTACGATATCCGAGTTCAGCAAAAAAGAAATAGAGCGTTGCTATCGGGCAGCCCGAAAAGATATCCAGGTGGTCCCATGCGGTTGGCAGCATTTTGAAAGAACTGCCTATGCGGAAGGCACCTTGCAGAAATATGGTCTGAAGGAAAGAGAATACTATCTTGCGCTGATGAGTATGGCGCCAAATAAAAATCTGCCATGGATACTTCAGACGGCTAAGACGCATCCGGAAGAGGTTTTTGTCGTGTGCGGTGGTGTCAACGAAAAGGTTTTTGGTGGCGAATACAACTTTGATTCCATACCGAATCTGAAGCTTTTGGGTTATGTGAGCGACGAAGAAGCAAAGACGCTTATGCGGGATTGCAGCGCTTTTATTTATCCGACATTTTATGAAGGCTTTGGCATACCACCCTTGGAAGCAATGAGCGCGGGAGCGCGGGAGATTATCGTATCGGATACTGAGGTCATGCATGAGGTCTACGGCGAGGATGCGACGTATATTGATCCCAGGGATCCCGACAAACCGATATGGCACATATATGATAGGCCGAAAGATGCGCTCACTCGCTACTCATGGCAAAAGTCGGCGGAGGGATTTCTTCGCGTTTTGAAAGAACTGTCATAAGGACGCTATGTATGGGGGAAAGTGAATGAATCTAACGACAGGTATTCTCTATGGGAGCGCATTGATCATGTGCGTACTTTACTTCGCTTTAAAATTCAGAATCAAAAGATACATCTTTTCCCCATTCCTGATCAGCTTTATGATTTATATAATTGCTTTTGCTATTTCGCCTCGGTTTTATATATTCCCTGTTGCTTGGCGGGCATTGAACATCAGAAATATAAGACCAATGCGTGAATACCTTAATCAAGCGATCTCTCTTAATGCTGCCGGCCTAATTGTCACATCTTTTGTGATGATAGCTACTGAATTTGGCAAAAAGAAAGTAAAGTATGAAAAAAGCATCGTCTATACCATGTCCAAAAGGATCGATGAGGGGATTATGAAGGTGGTCTTCTCGCTTACTATCGTATCATGGTATGTGATCGTATTTGTATTCGCTGGAGGAATACCGTTATTCAATGGCGGCAGAATATTCTTTTACGATACAGCTATCTCGCCTGTATATCAGACGCTAAATGAAGTGATGTTGATTTGTGCACTTTATTATGGTATGCGTGTTGTTTTTAACTATTCGGATCGCATCAAGTTTGTCATAGCAATCATGACGTTATTGTTTACCGGCACACGAGCCGCAGCGTTGACAGGTGTTTTTGCGCCAATCATGATCATTTATCTATATGAAAGGTATCAAAAAAGAAAAGACGGCCAGATGGTTACAAATAGGATAAAAAGAAAAGCCTCCTACCGGATCATATTGACTATGGGGGCGGTAGGCGTTTTGGGCCTTGCTTTGTCTTTTTTCCGGAGAGGCGTTACAAATGTCACCGCTGAACTCGTATTAGGAGAATTTCTGAACGGAAACACCTTTTCGGATATTCGTGACGGCGCGTTTCTTTTAAAAGGGATGAATGATAGATTTCCAAATCAGTTTTTGTGGGGAAGAACTTATTTGGCAGGACTCATTTCCTTTATACCTTCCAGCCTTTCAGGATTCAGAAGAGAATGGTCATACGGCAGATTTACCACTATGGGCCTTTTTAACTGGCCTGATCATTTCGGTTTTCGAGGTGGTTGGTGCATGGAAGGATATATGAACTTCGGCATTCTTGGTGCAATCCTTTCAGCAATTATAGCTGGCTGGATGTATGGATATGTCGAAAGAATGTTCAACGAAATATTCTTAAAGAATAATGTTCAACATAAAGGTAACGAATATATGATCCTCCATACCATTGTTAATGTATTCTCATTTTTCATCTGTTCAGCTTCCGCCTACAATATATATGTTGACATCATTTTACTTGGGGGCGTGATCTTGATTTCCAAGAGAATAAAATTACGCTTTGCATTACGTGGAGAATTCGGAAAAATATGAATGAGCGTGTTGTTGCCATCACAGTTACATATAACGACTATGACTATCTCAAGCGGGCGCTGGACGCTATGAGGGAACAGACGTACCCCTTGCAGAAGATCGTCGTCGTTGATAATCACAGCAGCCCCGAGGCGCAGGAAAAGCTAAAAACGCAGGAAGACGATCTGGTGGAAATCCTCTGGTTACCGGACAATACCGGGTGCGCCGGGGGCATGCAGGCGGGGATGAAGTATACCTGTGAGAAGTATTCTCCGGATTGGTATTGGCTGATGGATTCGGACGCGTTTCCTGCGCCTGATTGTCTGGAGACGCTCCTGGTACATAAAACGGACACGGATAATGTGGGGATACTCGCACCTCTTATCTTTGGCGTGGAGCGGCAGAAATACCAGCTATATCACCATAAAAAAATCTCGAAGCTCCTGTACCGTGACCTTCTGAAATACAATTCCTATGAGGAGATCCCGGCTGGGGCGTCGCCGATAGACGCGGACGCGGTTGTCGGTCCACTGGTATCAAAAAAGGCAGTCGACCGGCTTGGAATTATTGACAGCGGTTTTTTTATCTATGGAGAGGATGTGGAGTACACCTATCGGGTCTCCCGCCAGTTTGACGAACTTTTGGTAAAGGAAGCCATCATCTATCACCGCGATGTTTCTGATACCGGCGCTCAGATCCCCACGGCTTGGTGGAAAGATTACTACGCTCTGAGAAACAGGATCTTGTTCATCAAAAAATTCCAGAAGAACTTTCTGCACGGCGCGTTTGGTCAGGGGATGTTCCTTTTACGGATATTGAAGGCTCTTTTGAAAAACAGTCTCAGCCATTATAATGCAAACCTCAAAAAATACAGGCGGGTCCTGATTTTCCAGGCAGTCAAAGACGGTCTCGCGGGCCGGAAGGGAAAAACGGTAGACCCCGCAGCGGAAAAGGAAAAAGTCAAAGCCATGGAATGAGCGGCAGAAAATGTAATGGTGGTGCAATTATGAAACAGTACGATTATCTGATCGTGGGCGCGGGACTGTTTGGTGCGGTATTCGCCGAGCGGGCAAAAAGCGCCGGGAAGCGGTGCCTGGTCATTGACCGGCGGGAGCACATCGCAGGGAATGTGTATACATACCGGCAGGCCGGCATCAACGTCCACAAATACGGCCCCCATGTGTTCCACACCAACGCCACCGAAGTGTGGGAATATGTGAGCCGGTTCACGAAGTTCAATAACTTTAGGCTGGGGACCATCGCCAACTACAAGGGCGAGATCTACTCTCTGCCTTTCAACATGTACACCTTCAACAAGATGTGGGGCGTGCTGACGCCGGAAGAAGCGGAGGCGAAGATCGCCTCCCAGCGGGAGGCGGCGGGCATTACCGAGCCGAAGAACCTGGAGGAGCAGGCCATCTCCCTGGTTGGGACGGACATTTACGAGAAGCTCATCAAGGGCTACACGGAAAAGCAGTGGGGCCGCAGCTGCAAAGAGTTGCCGTCGTTCATCATCAAGCGGTTGCCAGTGCGGTTCACTTACGACAACAACTACTTCAACGCCTTGTACCAGGGCATCCCGGTTGGCGGCTATACGCAGATGGTGGCCAATATGCTGGAGGGCATCGAGGTGCGCCTGGGCGTGGACTACCTGGAGCATAGGGCGGAGCTGGACGCCCTGGCGGAGAAGGTGGTCTACACCGGCCCCATCGACGAATACTTTGGCTATCGGCTTGGAGCGCTGGAGTACCGCAGGGTGCACTTCGAGACGGAGGAACTGGACAAGCCAAGCTACCAAGGCAACGCGATCGTGAACTATACGGACCGGGACACGCCGTACACGCGGATCATCGAGCACAAGTGGTTCGAGCAGGGAAGCGGCGTGACGGATAAAACGGTGATCAGCCGGGAATACAGCGTGGAGTGGAAGCTCGGGGACGAGCCCTATTACCCGGTGAACGACGAGAAAAACGGCGCGTTGTATGCCCAGTACAGGGCTCTGGCGGAGAAGGAACCCAACGTGATCTTCGGGGGCCGTCTGGGGGCGTATAAGTACTACGACATGGACCAAGTCATCCGTGCGGCGCTGGACGCCGTGAGAACAGAAATTGGACCGATCATTTCATGATACAAGGGGTGCAGCAGATGAACGACCAGGAGAAAAAACCGGTTTGCCTATTCACGTCTAAAGGGGAGAACTATGGTTCGGCGCTGCAGGCGACGTCCTTGTATGACCGCATTGCTGAGATGGGGCATGAGGTTTCATTTCTGGGACAGTTTTTCGTGCTTCCTTATATGATCCGCCATCCCAGCCTGCTTTTTGTAGCCTGTCTCAGGATCATTGACCGGAGAAAGAGCGATCGTTTTTTTAAAACAGTTCCCTATGAGATCTCCGAGGAGCGAAAGCTCCGGCTGCAGGAATATGATGAGAAGCATTTCCGTATGCTTTGGCTCACGAACAGCCGCATTTGGCGGGAAACGATCCGAAAGGACACGATATTCGTGGTGGGGAGCGATATCCTGTGGCAGCCTGCCGGTGGTGCGCCGGGAAAAGCCTTTTTGGACTTTGCCTATTATACTGACCTGAAGCGGTTTTCATATGCTACCAGCATTGGCGCGAAGGAACTACCGAAAAAGTATTATCACTGGTACCGGAAATACCTGCGGGCGTTTTACCGCGTCAGCGTAAGGGAGAAAAGCGCCGCAAAGATGATGGGCGAGGTGATAGGCAGGGAGATCGAGACCGTGGTTGATCCTACGCTGCTCCATGGCCCGGATTACTGGGATAAGTTTGCTGCGGAGGCGATCATTCCGGATGAGATTGCGCCAAACGGCTATATATTTTCCTATTTCGTTATGGACGATCCCCGCTACTGGGAGTATATGAAGGCTGTGACAGAAGCCACAAGCCTTCCGGTGGTCGTGTTGCCGATGCATGAGCGGGATGAGAAGGTACCCTACACGGTCCTGACAGAGGGAACGCCCAATGAATTCGTCTGGTTGCTGAAAAACGCCGCTTTTGTTTGCACAGACTCCTTCCATGCCTGCGCGTTTTCACTGAATTATCAGAAGGAGTTCTACCTGCTCCGCAGGGCACGAAAGGCCGAGGACGATAAGTACGACGATTTTCTTTCCCGTTACGGACTCACTGACCGCATCGTGCGGGATGAGGATAGATTCGAGAGGAAACCACAGATCGATTATCAGTCGGCACATGAACGGCTTCAGAATGACAGGGAGAAGGCACAGCAATTTTTGAAGGAAGCATTGGAAGGTTAAAGACCGCACTATGTAAGCCGTATTGAGCGATCATTTCCGACAGAGGAGATATAGAAATGACGGAGTTATGTTCTTATCTTGATTGCACTGGCTGTGGCGTGTGCGTAAATGTATGCCCAAAGCACTGCATCCAAATGGAGACGAACAGTGAGGGATTTGCATATCCAGCTATAAACGAAGACCTGTGTATTCAATGCGGAAAGTGCCAGCAGGTCTGTCCTTCCATGAAACAACCCGATGTCCATGGCGAGTCGGACTTTTATATGGCGTGGCATAAGGACAAAGAGGTTCTGTCAGATAGCTCTTCCGGTGGTATCTTTACAGCTTTGGCGGATCTTGTCCTATCAAAAAATGGGGTCGTGGTCGGTGCCGCGCTGGATGAACTAACGCGAGAGGTCTCCCATATTGCGATCGAAAACAGGGGATCTTTGGGTAGATTACGCCGCAGCAAGTATTACCAGAGCAGGACCGGCGATATATATGACCAGGTCCGGGAATGGATAAAACAGAAGCGATATGTGCTTTTCAGCGGGACGTCCTGCCAGGTGGCGGCGCTGTACACTATGCTGGGGGGGATGTGCGACAGCGAATATCTCCTTACTGTTGATGTATTATGCCACGGCGTTACAAGTAAAACTGTTATAGATTCATATATCAAAAGCAAAGAGAAGAAATATATGAGGACAGTAAAGCGATACTACTTCCGCATTAAGGATGAACCCATCGGTTGGCGGGGGGGTACAAGAATGAAACTTGAGTTTACTGACGGATCGGTCTTTGTTGCTGATAAACCTGTCGACACGTTTTTTGTGGGCTTTAGCAATAACCTGTTTCTGAGAGAATCCTGCTACCGCTGTAAATACTGTGGAACAAAGCGTGTCGCAGACTTTACGATAGCAGATTTTTGGGGCATATCCGAGACTCGCGTTACCAAAGAGCAGTTCAGAGATGGTGTCTCTCTGATGCTTGTCAATTCGGAAAAAGCCAGGAAGATGCTGAATGACCTGCAAAAGGATCTGTTGATCGAAAAGGTCCGTCCGGAAGAAGCGATTCCATATAATCGTGCTTTGGAGCAGCCAAATGAGCGTCCGAAAGAGCGGGATAAAATATATTCTTTGCTTGAGACACATGATTATGATCATCTGATCAGACGGCTGTGTTGGAGAGAAATATGCGAAATACGAGTAAAAAGGTCTATCAAAAAACTTCTTGGAGAAAAAAC
>CANPXZ010000022.1 GCA_947587485.1 uncultured Oscillospiraceae bacterium
ATGGGGATCAGCTCATAGGTCTCGCCGTCCATGAAGTAGTAGATATCGCCGTCGGCGTAGCTGTACTCCATGTTCTTGCGCTCCACGTAGGCGTTCTCGAACTTCTGGGTGGGGTTGAAGGAGGTCTCCACCACCGCGCCGGTGATGACGTTCTTCATCTTGGTGCGGACAAAGGGGGAGCCCTTGCCGGGCTTGACGTGCTGGAACTCGATGACCTGCATGACCTGTCCGTCCATCTCAAAGGTCACGCCGTTGCGGAATTCGCCTGCTGAAATCATATGCTTATCCTCCGTTGAGTGTTTTATACGAACGATTTATTGTACTATAAATTTTCCGCTTTGACAACCCCTGATTTATACCGGCTTAAAGGGCACGGTCAACGCGAAGCCCGGTCAGGGCGAGCCGCGCGGCATTCCCGCGCGTCAAAGTCGAAATCCGCGATGCGGCAGGATTTCGACTTTCTGCGAGGGGGAATTCACTTTCCCCTCGCAGTTTATATCAGAGGATAATCAAGTCCTTCGGCGCTTTGGTAAGGTTTTCCGCCCCGCCGTCGTGCAGCCAGAGCATGTCCTCGATGCGCACGCCGAACCGTCCGGGCAGGTAGATGCCCGGCTCTGCGGAGATGACCGCCCCCTCGGGCAGCGTGTCGGGCCCGGCGGCGCCGGGGGTCTCGTGGATCTCCAGGCCCAGGCCGTGGCCGAAGCCGTGGCCGAAGTAGTCCCCGTAGCCCGCGTCGGCGATGACCTTGGCGGCGGCGTTGTGGATGTCCCGGCCCACCACGCCGGGGGCCGCGGCGGCGATACCCGCCAGCTGGGCCTGAAGCACGGTGTCATAGACCTTGCGCATCTCGTCCGTCACATGGCCCACCGCCACGGTCCGGGTCATGTCGGAGCAGTAGCCGTTATAGAGCGCGCCGAAGTCCATGGTGATGAAGTCCCCCTCTTTGATCACGTTGTCCCCGGGGACGCCGTGGGGCATGCTGCTCTTGGGTCCGGCCACCACGATGGGGTCGAAGGAGTTGCCCTCGCTGCCGTACTTGTACATGCGATAGACCAGCTCCGCCGTGACCTCCTTTTCCGTCAGGCCCGGGCGGATGATGCCCAGCACGTCGTCCAGGGCTTTTTCCGCGATCCGCTGGGCGGCCACGATGGAGTCCACCTCGTCCCGGTCCTTGCTGGCCCGCAGGTCCCGCAGGATGTTCGGCTCCTCCACCAGGGGCACGCCGATGGCCTTCTCCATCCACTGCCACTGGGCGTGGCTCAGCCGGCCGGGCATGGCCCCGGCCTTTTCATAGCCCGCCTCGGCGAATATCTCCCCCAGGATGGCGTCCACCCCGTGGCCCCGCTTGGTGCACAGCACCTGCATGTCCCGGATGGCGGCGGTGGCGGCCTCCACGTACCGGGAGTCGGTGACCACCCAGGCCCTGTCATGGCCGATGACGGCGGCGCCGTCGTCGATATGGAACCCGCAGGCGTAGCGGATGCTCACCGCGTCGGTCATCACCAGCGCCGGGAGATCCCCCAGCGCGGCTTGGATCTTCTTCACATTTGACATAGTTTTTATCGCTCCTTTGCTGCAATATACGATCGTGTTATTTATCCGCCGCCGTTGCGGCGGCCCTCACGGGCTGGTCGTCCCACCGGAGCGGCCCGGTCAGGGACATGTCCCCGTAAGCCTCTATGGGCTCGCCCTCCGCCAGCAGCGTCACGCCGTCCACCTGGGGCAGGGCGGTCAGGGAGTTGACGATGGAGTATACCGCCAGCCTGGCCCCCAGGGCCGTGTCCGGCATGTTGTCGGTAAATTCCCGGGACAGGTCCACGGTGCATATGCCGTCCTCCGTGGCGCAGGACAGGAGCCTGGTGCCCGCCGGCAGCGCGCTGGAAAGCTCCGGCCCGTAGGGCCCCCGCAGCAGCTCCTCCATCACGTACCGGTCTGCGGCGGCGTCCTCGTCCAGGGTCAGGCTGTGGTACTCGCTGGTCAGGTACCGGCCCGTCTCGTCGGTAAAATACAGCCGAAGCTGCCGCACGAAGGGGTCCGTGTCCGTGTCCCGCAGCAGGGCGTCCGCAGCGGTCAGTCCGGAGAAGAGCGTCCGCCCCCCGGCGGCCACGCTCACCCGGTCCACGCCCTCCAGACCGCACAGAGTCAGGGCCGCGCACATGGCCCCGGCGGTCCGCTCCATGGGGGAGGCTTCCAGAAAGCCCTCCGAGAGCGTCAGGGTGAGCGCGCCGTTTTCCAACGACCAGTCCTCCACCTTCACCCCCTCCGGCAAGGCGCAGGACAGCCCCTCCCTCTCGCTGGGGGACGCGAACAGCTCCACCGCCGCCCGGACCGCCGGCACGGCCCCCGCCGGGAGCGGGAACAGCTCCTGTCCGGTCAGGGCCCCCGCACCGGCGTCGTCCGCCAGCCGGTAGACGGCCAGGGTCCGGCCCTGCTCCGCGTCCTGCCCGGTCCGGCCCGGGAACGTCAGGGAACAGCCGCTCAAAAGCAGCCACAGCCCGCACAGGGCCGCCAGCACGCGCCTTTTCATGAGGGCGTCCCCTCCTTTCCGCACAGGGGGAAGGCCACGGAGAACACCGTGCCCCGCTCCGCCCGGGGAGCCACCCAGATCTCGCCCCCGTTGGCCACCACCGCGTCGTGGACGATGGCCAGGCCCAGACCGCTGCCGCCGGAGGCCCGGGACCGGGCCTTGTCCACCCGGTAGAACCGGTCGAACACGTGCTCCCGGTCGGCCTCGGGGATGCCGATGCCCGTGTCCGCCACGGTCAGCAGCGCCCGGCTGCCCGCCGCTTTCAGGGACAGCGTCACGCTGCCGCCGGGGACGTTGTATTTCACGCCGTTTTCGGCCAGGTTGAAGATGATCTGATAGAGGTCGTCCGCCGAGGCGGACACCACGCACCCCTCGCCGAAGTCGGTCACGATGGTCACGTTCTGCGTGGCGGCCAGAGGCTCCAGCAGATGCAGCGTCTGCTCCGCCACCTCCTTCATATCCACCGGCTCTCTCTGCCGGCCGGTGACGCCCGCGTCCAGCTTCGTCAGGGTCATGAGCTTTTCCGTGATCCGCTGCAGCCGGTCCGCCTCGCTGCCGATGTCCTGGGCGAACTCCCGCATGGTCTCGGCGTCCATGTCCCCGGACTGGGTGATGCTGTCCGACAGCAGGCGGATGGCGGCCAGGGGCGTGCGCAGCTCGTGGCTGGCGTCGGACACGAACCGCCGGCGGACCTCCTCCGTGTCCTCCAGCCGTCCGGTCAGCACGTTGAACTCGCCCGAGAGCTGGGCCAGCTCGTCCCGGCCCTCCACCGGGATGCGGTAGCTGTAGTCCCCGCTGCGGACCACCTCCACGGCGGCGGACAGGCGCTTGATCCGCCGGGTCAGGGTGCTGGACAGCACCACGATGATCACGGCCCCCGCCACGCCTACCAGCAGCGACATGTTGAGCAGATTGTCCCGCAGTCCCGCGATGATGTCCCCCTGCTCGGTGTCGTACTCGTACAGATACACCGCCCCCGCCACGGTCCCCCCGGAGACCACCGGCGTGGCCGAGCGGCTGGCGAAGGCCCCGTCGGCATAGGAGTAGGCGCAGGTGAACTGGGCGTAGCCCTCCAGCGCCGCGCTCACCCCGGACAGCAGGCCGTACCGGCCCACCGCGTTGTCGTCCGCGTCGGTGTCGTAGAGGATGCAGCCCGTCTCGTCCGTCACCAGCATCCTGGTCACCGGCGTCATATCCAGCAGCTCCATGACCTGGCTGACCGACTCCGCCGTCAGCTTCTCCAGGGCCGACAACGCCCCGGAGATGACCGAGCCCTGGCCCTGCAGGGCGCTCTTCTTGGTGGCGTAGACCATGTCCCGGCTGGACAGGATGGGGTAGATGTTCACGAACAGCAGCACCGCCGCCGTGAACAGGGAAAAGGCCGCGGCGATCTTCAGCCGGACGGACAGCACCCGCCGGCCCTTTTTTTCCTCACTCGCTGAAATAGTATCCCACACCCCACTTCGTGATGATGCAGGCCGGCTCCGCAGGGTTGCGCTCCAGCTTCTCCCGCAGCCGGCGGATGTGCACGTCCACCGTGCGGATATCCCCCTGATAGTCGTAGCCCCACACCAGGTCCAGCAGATTCTCCCGGGAATATACCTTGCCCGGGGTGCGCATGAGAAGCTCCACCAGATCGAACTCCTTGGCCGTCAGCTCCACGGGCTTTCCGTCCACCTGGGCGGTGCGCCGTTCGGTGTCGATGGTGATGGGCCCCCGGGTCATCCGGCCCGCCGGGTCCGGCCCGCCCTGGATGCTGGACCGGCGCAGCAGCGCCCGGACCCGGGCCTTCAGCTCCAGGATGTTGAAGGGCTTGGTGATGTAGTCGTCCGCCCCGCACTCGAAGCCGATGAGCTTGTCCGCGTCCTCGCTCTTGGCCGTGAGCATGATGACCGGCACGGTGGAGAACTCCCGGATCTTCATGCAGGCCGCCAGACCGTCCAGCTTGGGCATCATCAGGTCCAGCAGGATCAGACTGTAGCCCCCCGTCCGGGCCATGTCCACCGCCGTCTGCCCGTCGTAGCAGGCGTCCACCTCGTAGCCCTCGTTCTCCAGGTTGAATTTCAGCCCCTTGACCAGCAGCTCTTCATCGTCCACCACCAGGATCTTCACGGCCTTCTCCCTCCTCTTCTCCGCCGATGTAGGGCGCTATGTCCCCGTAGGTCGCCGGACCGATGCCCGGCACGTCCATCACGTCCTCCGGGCTCTCGAAGGGCCCGTTTTCCTCCCGGAACGCCACGATCCGCTCCGCCAGCGCGGGTCCCAGCCCCGGCAGATCGTCCAGCTCCTCCGCCGTGGCGGCGTTCAGATCCACCGGCGCGGCCTGCTCCGGCCGCGTTTCCTGTTCTACCGGCGCGAACGCCGGCGCTCCGGCCCCCGGGTCCGGCGCGTACCACAGCAGCACCGCCCCCGACGCCAGCGCCGTGACCGCCCACAGCAGGGCCGTAGCCCCCATTTTTCCCCGTCTCATCTTAAAAAAGTTTTCATCAAACAGATGTTGCTTTTCCCCGGATTTTTTCTTATAATGATCATCGTAAGGCGAAAACAAATGTTTTCGCCGCCAAACGGCACGTTTGGCAGCAAATGATCCGAGGATCATTTGCGCGATGTTCATTGCAATGAGTATCTGGCAAAACAGCCACGCTGTTTTGCTGAGCTGCGGAGCGGCTCGGCGCAACGCCTTACGGCGTTTCGCCATCAGATAATCATTATAATAAATTCGACTATGCCCGGATGGGCCCGTCGGCTCTATCATACCATACTTTTCCGGAGAATGACATGAAAAAATTCAAGCTGTTGTCCCTTCTTCTGATCATATCGCTGTTTGCCTGTCTGCTGCCCGTCCAGGCCCTGGCCGTGGCCGATCCCGCCGTGGCGGCGGACTCCGCCATCGTGATGGATACGGACACGGGCAACGTCCTGTTTGAGAAAAACAGCGGCCGGACCGTCTCGGCGGGCACCCTGGCCACCCTTATGACTACCCTGGTGGTGGGCGACGCCGTGGAGGACAACAGCATCACCGTGGAAGACACGGTCACCGCCTCTAACAGCGTGCAGTATAACCTGGCGGAGGGCGTCAGCTCCGCCGGCATCCAGCCGGGGGAGACCATGACGGTGAACGACCTGCTCTACTGCGTGGCCCTGGCTTCCGCCGCCGACGCCTGCAACGCCCTGGCGGAATACGTCTCCGGCTCCGCCGACGCCTTCGTGCAGGCCATGAACGCCAAGGCCCAGGCCCTGGGCTGCTCCGGCACCAGCTTCCTCAACGCCAACGGCGTGGACCCCGCCGGCCAGACCAACGCCCGGGACCTGGCGGTCATCGCCCGTGCCCTGGCGGAGAGCACGGTCATCTGCACCCCCTTCAGCTCCGTCAGCTATACCGTGTCCGGTACCAACATGACCGAGCCCCGGACCCTGACCAACTCCAACGCCCTGCTGGACTCCGACAGCCCCTACTATTACTCCTACGCCTACGGCTTCCGCAACGCCGCCCTCACCGACGGGGGCTATTCCATGGTGGCGGCCGCCACCTACGACGACCTGGACATCGTGGCCGTGGTGCTGGGCTGCCCGGACAGCGATACCCGTTTCAGCGACGCCAGGACCCTTCTGGACTGGGTCTTTACCAACTTCAGCTACCGCCAGATCCTCAGCAGCACCGAGAACCTGACCACCGTCCCCGTGGAGATGGGCGACCCCAGCTCCGTGGGCGTCCGGGGGGAGGACGCCATCCGCATCATCCTGCCCAACGACCAGGACCTGGGCCAGGTGGATTACCGGATCTCCTACCTGCATGAGCGGGAGAACGCCCCCCTCCAGGCGCCGCTGGAGGCGGCCCAGTATCTGGGGGACGTGACCGTCGTCATGGACGGGGTGGAGCGGGGCACCTCCCGGCTGGTGACGGCCTCCGCCGTGGACATCTCCCGGCTGCAATACCTGCGCACCCAGCTGCAGGCCATGGCCCAGAACGAGTCCGTGCGCCAGCTGATCACCATCCTGTTCATCATTCTGGGCGTGTATCTGCTGCTGGTGATCTTCTACTTCTTCCAGCGCGTGCTGCACCTGCACAGCCTCCGCCGGGCCAGGAAGGACCGGGCCATCGCCCAGGCCAAGCAGGAGATCCAGTGGCTGGACATCCCCGAGGAACTGGACGAGCCCGACCAGCCCATCGGCTACTTCCAGAGCGGCCGCCACGCCCAGGGCTATGAGGATTACCCCCAGGACCAGTACCCGCCCGAGGACGATTACGGGGACTATCAGTAAAAGCATATAATGTTTGTTTGGCCCGGCGCTTCAAGCGCCGGGCCAGGCGCGTCAAGGGAAAGATGCCTCTTGACAAACACGCTTTTTTGATTTATAGTATGAAAGGTTAATTACATACAGGCGAAATAGGGATTTTTTGTTGAGATGAGGCGAGTTGCCGAAGGCTCAGCAAAAGACCGTTTCGCAGGTGGCGCAGGGATTTTTTCGCGTGGCGAGGCCGGCCGCTGAAGCCATACTTTGTGTATGGCGAAGCGGACGAACAAAGCATCGCGGAAAAAGACCAAGCCAGCCGAGACAGTTCGTGACCATCCTGTCTATAAACAAAACTACGGCGAGGGAGAGATTAGCACCGGAGCGTAGTGAGCGCTTCGGTTTTTTCTGTCCCGGGAAGGAAAATTGAATGAATGAGTTGATCCTGGCGGCCTCGGTGGCGTTCATCTTCGGGGCGGTGCTGCTGGCGTACCGGTTTTTTGGCGACACGGGCCTGTACGGTATGACGGTGGCGGTGACCATCCTGTCCAACATCGAGGTGCTGATCCTGGTGGTGGCCTTCGGCATGGAGCAGACCCTGGGGAACGTGCTGTTCGCGGCAACGTTTCTCATCACGGACATCCTCAGCGAGAACTCCGGCAAAAAGGCGGCCAACCGGGCGGTGTTCCTGGGCATATTCGCGTCGGTATTCTTCGCGCTGCTGACGGCCAGCTGGATGTTGTACGTCCCGGCGGACAGCGACTGGGCGATGCCCTCCATCCGGGCGGTGTTCTCCACCACGCCCCGGCTGGTGCTGGCCAGTATGAGCGTGTACGCGGTCAGCCAGCTGCTGGACGTGTGGCTTTATCACAAGTGGTGGGACTTCACCCAGCGCAAATACGGCGACTCCCGGCGGTTTTTGTGGCTGCGCAACAACGGCTCCACGCTTGTGAGCCAGTTCGTGAACACGGTCCTGTTCAATCTTGGGGCCTTCGCGGGCGTGGAGGGGTACACGCCGCAGCTTCTCACCAGCATCATCTTCTCCGGCTATGCCATCTATGTGGTGACCAGTTTGCTGGACACCCCGGTGGTGTATTTGGCCAGGAGGATACATGATAAAAAAGCCACGCCCATTCGGGTGTGACCGGCGGAAAAGCCGGGCAGGGATTTTCCCTGCCCGGCACTTTTCGTCGGAATGCGCGAAGCAGGTCTCCCCATGCCGCAAGCGGATGCCGCCCGGGGGCGGCGATTTGATTGGCCTATGGACGAAGAAGCTTGACGGCTTCTTCCAGGCCGATGCGGTCGTCCTCGGTGAAATAGGCGGGCAGGACCGAGTCCATGTCCAGCACGCCCCAGATGTCCTCCCCGTCCCACAGGGGGATGACGATCTCCGCATGGGTGTTGCAGTCGCAGGCGATGTGCCCGGCGAAGCAGCTCACTTCCTCCACCACCTGGCTCTTGCGCTCTTTCCAGGCCGTGCCGCACACGCCCTTGCCGAACCCGATGTGGCTCACGGCGGGCTTGCCCTGGAAGGGGCCCACCACAAGGCTGTCCCCGTCCGCCAGGTAAAACCCCGTCCAGTTGGCGTCGGGAAACGCCTGGGCCAGCACTGCGGAGGCGTTGGCGAGCCTGGCCGTCAAATTCTGTTCGTCCCCCATATACAGGGCCAGTTGCTCCCGGAGCATGGCGTAAAAGGCCGGCTTCTCCCTGGGATATTCCACCTCGATATAGCTCATGACACACCCTCCCTTTGTCCCATTGTATCAGCCCCCGCCCGTCCTGGCAACCGTTTTTTCCGGCTGCATCTTGCGCGGCGGGCTTTGTTGGGGTATGATGGGGGAAAGCTTTTATACGGAGGTCATTCCCATGGCAGTTTCATCCCGGCCCTTTGGCCGTACGGCGGCGGGCGCGGCCGTCACCGCCTATACTCTGAAAAACAAAAACGGCATGACCGTGACGGTGCTGGACTACGGCGCCACGGTCCAGGCGCTCTGTGTCCCCAACGGCCGGGGCGGTCTCACCGACGTGGCCCTGGGCTACGATACCATCGAGGAATACGAGCGCAGCGGCGATTATCTGGGCGCCACCATCGGCCGGGTGGGCAACCGCATCGGCGGGGCCCGGTTCAGCCTGAACGGCGTGGAGCACGCCCTGGCGAAAAACGACGGGGAAAACCACCTGCACGGCGGCCTCAAGGGCTTCGACAAGGTAATGTGGACTGTCCAGGCCCGGGAGAACGCCCTGGTCTGCTCCTACCTGTCCCCGGACGGGGAGGAGGGCTACCCCGGCAATTTGAACGTGACCGTCACCTTCACCCTGTCGGATGACAACGCCCTCGCCATCGCCTACGACGGGACGTCAGACAAGGACACCCCGGTGAACATGACCAACCACACCTATTTCAATCTGAACGGCGGCGGGTCCGTGCTGGACCACGAACTTCAAATTTTCGCCGAGCGGTTCTGCGAGAACGATGCCGGATGCCTGCCCACCGGGCGGCTGCTGGACGTGGCGGGCACGCCCTTCGACTTCCGCCTGGCCAAGACCATCGGCCGGGACATCGGGGCGGACGACGAGCAGCTCCGCCGGGGCCACGGCTACGACCACAACTATGTGCTGTCCGGCAGAAAGGCCGCGGTGCTGTCCAGCGCTGCCAGCGGCGTCGAGATGACGGTGGAGACGGATCTGCCCGGCATGCAGCTGTACGCCTCCGGCAGTCTGTCGGAGCGCCGGGGCAAGGGCGGCGCGCCCATCGTGACTCGGGGGGCGGCGTGCCTGGAGACCCAGCTCTATCCAAACGGCATGAACTGCTGGGGCTTCCCCACCCCGATCCTCCGGGCGGGGCAGCGGATGCACACTGAGACCATTTTCCGCTTCGCCCTCCGCCAGGACGCGTAACGCCGTCCCGGGGGGCGCGTTTCGGCAGCGATGCTGCAAGGTCCGCGAAGAGCGATATTTTGCTGAGACAGGAGGCTGCGGCAGTATGACCGACTACGAAAAAGCAGTGCGCTGGTGGCAGAGCCGGAAGATCGCCACCGACGCTGAGCTGGCCGAGGCGCTGAACGGCCACAGCATCCTCTTTGCCTACCACTCCGGCAAGATCGAGAACGAGAACATCACCTACCACGACACCCGCGAGATCTTCGAGCACGACGGCGTCACGGCCTACACCGGCGACCTGCGGACCCTATTCGAGATACGAAACGCCAAAGACGCCAACGAGCTGCTCCTGACCGCGTTCAACGAAAAGCGCCCGCTGGACGAGGAGCTTATCAAGCAGTTCCAGCGCCGGCTGACGCTGAACACCTACGACGCCCGGCGCTATCAGCTGGGCGAGCGTCCCGGCGAGTATAAGCGCCACGACTATGTGACCGGCAGAGAGGAGATCGGCGCCTCGCCGGAGGACGTGGGAGAGGAAATGAACGAGCTTCTCCTGGAGCTGCACGGCGTTGAGGCCCGGAACGCTTTGACGGCGGCGGCATACTTCCATGTGAAGTTTGAGAACATCCACCCCTTTGCGGACGGCAACGGCCGGGCCGGGCGGCTGGCCATGAACTATCTGCTTCTGCTGCTGGACCATCCTCCCATCATCATCCACGAGGAAGACCGGAAGGAATACTACGCCGCGCTGGAGGCCTGGGACACCGACCAGGAGCTGGTGCCAATGGCAGAGTTTTTGAAAGAACAAACGGTAAAGACCTGGCAGAAGCAGCTTGACCGCAAATAAAAGGATTGACAGGCAAGCATCGGGGACGGCCCTGGAAGGGCCGTCCCCGATGACTTAATTTAAACTGCGAGGGGAAAGTGAATTCCCCCGCGCGGCTCGGCCTGACCGGCCTTCGCTGTTATTTTTTATCATTTGCCTGCCGGAAGGCTCACCGCTTGGGGCCGTAGAAGAACAGCGCCACGGTGCCGGGGCCCACATGGGAGCCGGTCACCGGCTCATAGCACACGGTGGTGATCTCCCCGGTGCAGCCCGCCGCCCGGAGCTTTTCCACCACCAGGGCCGTGTCCTTGGGGCTGTCGCAGTGGGCCAGGCCCACGGGACCGGACTTGTCCTCGCAGCACTCCTTATACTTCGCCGCCAGGGTGTCCAGAGACCGGCGGCGGCCCACGTTCATGTGCCGCAGGACGATGTGCCCGTCCTGGTCGCCGAAGAGCACCGGCTTGACGTTGAGCATGTTGCCCACCACCGCCACGGCGCTGTGCAGCCGTCCGCCCCGGCGCAGATACTCCAGATCCTCCACCGTGAAGACCTGGTACATATGGTCGCACCTGTCCTGGGTCCGGGCCACGGTCTCGTCAAAATCCGCGCCCTGCTCCCGAAGCTGGGCCGCGAACAGCACCGGCAGGCCCTCGCCCAGGGACGCGCCCTTGGTGTCGATCACCGCCAGCTTCCGGTCCGGGAATTCCTCGCCCAGCTCCGCCGACACGGTCCGGGCCAGCCCCACCGTGCCGCTGATGCCGCTGGACATGCCGATATAGATCACGTCCTCGCCCCGCTCCAGCACCGGCCGGAAGGCGTCCGTAAACACCGCCGGCGCGGGCATGGACGTGCGGGTCTTCGCCCCGGCCCGCATGGCGGCGTAAAATGCCGGGCCGTCAAAGCCCTTCGATACGTCCAGCACCTCGCCGTCCACCTCGCAGCGGATGGGGATGATGCCGAGCTTCCAGCGGTCTACCGACTCCTGGGGGATGTTGGCGGCCAAGTCCGTAAAGATCTGAAACATACGCAGTCCTCCCAACGATCTTTCACGGATCTATCATACCGCGCCGGGCCCGAAAACCGCAACCCATGCTTCGGCTACCCGCTCTCCTCCCGCCGGGACCACTCTCCGACTTGTTCGGGACGGCTCTCTCCGAATCGTAGAATCCCGCTGTTTCCAAGGCTTTGCGGGACCTTACATAAGCAAAAGCCGGACGCTGTTCGTGCGTCCGGCTTCGCTAATCAATGACGCCGGTACTTTTGCTGCGCAAAAGTCCTCGCTCCGCTCGCCGCGCAAGCGCGGGGCGTCAGATCCCATTCGAGGCGGGACTCCCGTCCCCCTCGAGCTCCCCCTTGCGCTGATCGCAGGTTTTCAGATATCCATAGGGTCCATGCCAACCAAAGAATCCACATAGGAGCGCATCTCCGATTTGGAGCGAATGCGGCGGGACTTGTCCAGGACCTTCCTCCGCTGCTCTTCGTTAAGGCCGGAGAACACGTCCATGGCGTTGGGGTTCTGGGCCAGGGCCATGCCAAAGCTGGCCAGCGCGTCCGGGCCGTGGGAAAACTCGTCCTTGCTCATATCATCACCGGTCTTAGTCTCTCCGGCGGCGGGCAAGAGTATGTACTGGATGTTTTACCCGTGGAGCTTGCGGACCAGGGCGATCTCGGCGGCGTAGCCCGCGTCGTCGTTGGGCGTCTCCAGGATGAAGGGAAGTTTTTCCAGCGCCGGATGCTTTACGATCCGCTCGATGGCCTCCAGGGGCAGATGGCCCTCGGTCAGCTTGGCGTGCCGGTCCTTGTGGGAGCTGGTATCGTTCAAACTGTTGTTGAGATGCACCGCCTTCAACCGGTCCAGGCCCACCGCCTTGTCGAAGGCTGTCAGGACCCCGTCCAGGTCGTGCACGATGTCGTAGCCTGCGTCCCACACGTGGCAGGTGTCCAGGCACACGCCCAGCTTGTCCGAGAGCTTCACCCGGTCGATGATGGCCCGCAGCTCCTCGAATCTTCCGCCCACCTCGCTGCCCTTACCGGCCATGGTCTCCAGCAGCACGGTGGTGGTCATGTCCGGGAACAGGACCTGGTCCAGCACCTCCGCGATCTTCGCTATGCCCACGTCGATGCCCTGGCCCACATGGCTGCCCGGGTGGAAGTTATAGTACTGGCCGGGGGTATATTCCATGCGCCGCAGGTCGTCGGCGAAGGCGGTCAGGGCGAACTGGCGCACGTTCTCCTTCTCCGCGCAGGGGTTGAGCGTGTAGGGCGCGTGGGCCACCAGAGCGTCGATGTCCTTTTCTTTGCAAAATTCCAGAAACGCCTCCACATCCGCCGGGTCGATGTCCTTGGCGGCCCCGCCCCGGGGGTTGCGGGTGAAGAAGGCGAAGGTGTTGCCGCCCAGCGCGTCGATGCGATGGCCCATGGCCAGATACCCGCCGGAGGCGGAGATGTGGCATCCGATACGGAACATAGTACGGTCCTCATTTCTATGGCGTTTTCTTTTATTGTAACACATTTTCAGATAAAATGGGAAAAAAGTAATGAACCGGCGGCGGTGCCGCGGCGACTTATAGGACAGAAGCACGTGCGGAAAGGAGGCGCGAGATGGACGATCAGCGCATGAGCGTCATATCACGCCTGACAGACGAACACGGTCCCGCCCTGTACCGGCTGTGCCGGAGCCTGGCCTACAGCCGGGAGGAGGCGGAGGACCTGTTCCAGGACACATTGGTCAAGGTCCTGGAGCGGCCGGACCGGTGGGAGAGCGCCCGGCAGCCGGACAGGTATCTGTTCGCCGTCGCCCTGCGCCAGTGGCAGACCAGGCAGCGGAAATTCGCCCGCCGCCGCCGGGCGGCGCCCATGGTGCCCCTGGATGACGCCATGCCGGAGCCCTCCCCGGGTCCGGAGGAGGATACCATCGCCCGGGAGGAGCTGGCCCGGGTCCGGGCCCTGGCAGACAGCCTGCCGGATAAGCTCCGGGCGCCCGTGGCGCTTTACTACGGAATGGAGCTGTCCGTGGCGGAAATCGGCGCGCTGCTGCGCCTGCCGCCGGGCACGGTGAAGAGCCGGCTGCACCGGGCAAGAGTACTGATCGAGGAGGCTTTGAAAAACGATGAATGAGAACCATGAACTTGACAAAAGCGTGGACGGCCTGCTGCGCCGGGCTTATGGGCTGGACGCGGAGCCCTCGCCGGGCCTGACGGACCGGGTACGCAAAACGCTGGCCGGGGCCGGGACGCCCAGGCGGCGCTTCCGCCTGTCCCGTCCGGCGGCTGTGACGGCCGTGGCGGCGGCGGTGCTGCTGCTGAGCGCGGGGGCATACGCCGCCAGCCGGTTCCTCCGGGCGGGAGAGCTGGCGGAGGTGATGGGCTCCCCGGGGCTGGCGGAGCTGTTCGAGGGGCAGGACGTGATCGAGCTGAACAGGTCCGTCACCGTGGGGGACTACACCTTCTCCCTCCTGGCCGTGACCCGCTCCGATGAGGACGTCTGTTCCTCCGGCTCGGGGGACCGGGGCCACTTCTACGCCGTGGCGGCGGTGACCCGGAAGGACCTGGAGGGCCTGGATGAGATACCGCCAAGGGAGTTTACCGAGATCAGCGCGGACGTGACCGTCACGCCCCTGGTGAAGGGCTATGCCCCCTGGCATGTGAACGGGGTGACCAACCGCGCCACCATGTATAAGAGCTATAAGGACGCGGCGTATATCGTGACGGACTGCGCGGACTTCACCTGCTTTGCCGACCGTGGGTTGTATCTGGGCGTGTGCACCGGCCGGTATGTGAGCGAGGACGCCTTTCTCTTCGACGAGGCCACCGGCGAGATCGCCGCCAACCCCGATTATGAGGGGGCCAGCGCGGTGTTCGAGCTGCCCGTGGACCCGGCCCTGGCGGACCCGGACGCGGCCCGGGAGATCGTGGAGCTGGCCGACGCTTTCTACCCGGACAACGGCGTGGTATACGAGCCCATGCTGGATGAGCCCGCCTGGGAGCGCAGCCGGCGGCTGTTCCTGTCCACGATGGGGGAGCCGGTCCCCGGCACGGAAAAGACCATGACGCCGGATGAAAACGGCCAGTGCGTCTACGAGACGGTCTACGACGGCCAAGAGGTGTCCATGACCTTCCAGTGGAAGCGGGAAGAGGAGACGGACCGGCTCATGGTCCTGAACGAGGCCGAGGGGGACTGGTCCCCGGTTCCCTTTGACGAGGTGGTCCGTGTGGACGTGGACGCCCAGCCCGTCTGGGGCGTTCATCTCACCGTGGACGAGGACCTGACCTTCACCGCCGGGATCGTCACCCTGCCGGAGTAAGAATGGTAAAGCAAAAAGAGCCTGCCACAAGCAGGCTCTTTTGTGCTATAATGGCCGCAACGTGAAGGGAGGCTCTCCCATGACCCTGAATTACCGGCACACCATCTATGCCAGCTACTTAGGCTATATCACCCAGGCCGTCGTCAACAACCTGGCCCCGCTGCTGTTCCTTATCTTCCAGGACAGCATGGGCCTGCCTCTGCGGCAGATCACATTCCTCATCACGGTGAATTTCTGCATCCAGCTGCTGGTGGACCTGCTGTCCGCCAAGTTCGTGGACCGGATCGGCTGCCGGACCTGCGTGGTGGCCGCCCATGTCCTGAGCGCGGCGGGCCTGGCGGGCATGGCGGCGTTCCCGCGTCTGGCGGGGGACCCCTACGCAGGGCTTCTGGGGGCGGTGGTCCTGTACGCCGTGGGCGGCGGGCTCATCGAGGTGCTCATCAGCCCCATCGTGGAGGCGTGCCCCACCGAGCGCAAGGCCGCGGCCATGAGCCTGCTCCACTCCTTCTACTGCTGGGGGACCGTGGCGGTGGTGCTGCTGAGCACAGGCTTTCTCGCGGCCTTCGGCAAGAGCCGCTGGCCCGTTCTGTGCTGCCTGTGGGCCATCCTGCCCCTGGCCAACGCCCTGTATTTCGCCCGGGTCCCCATCGCCTCCCTGACGGAGGAAAACGAGGGCATGGGGCTGAGGGAGCTGTGCGCCCGGAGGGAGTTCTGGCTGTTTCTGGCGCTGATGGTGACGGCGGGCGCCTCCGAACAGGCCATGAGCCAGTGGGCCTCCGCCTTTGCGGAGCGGGGCCTGGGGGTGACGAAGGCAGTGGGCGACCTGGCCGGGCCATGCTTCTTCTCCGTGCTCATGGGCTCCGCACGGGCGCTCTACGCCAAATACGAGCGGCGGCTGCCGCTGCTGACGGCGCTGACCGGCAGCGGGATATTGTGCGTGGTGGCCTATCTGCTGGCGGTGCTGTCCCCCTGGCCGCTGCTGTCCCTGGCGGGCTGCGGCCTGTGCGGCTTTTCGGTGGGCATCCTCTGGCCCGGGGTGTTCAGCCTGGCCTCTGCCCATTTCCCCAGGGGCGGCACCGCCCTGTTCGCGCTGCTGGCCCTGGGCGGCGACATGGGCTGTTCCGGCGGCCCCACTCTGGTGGGCCTGGCGGCCGGGGCCTTCGGGGACAGCCTGAAGGCCGGCCTTGCCTTCGCCATGGTCTTTCCCGCCGCGCTGGCGGCGCTCTGCGCCGTCTACAGGCGAGGCCGGCGGTGATATGCGGCGAAGCCGCATACCGTATTGACGGCCCCCTCTGACGAGGGGGCTGTCAGCGCCTTTGGCGCTGACTGAGGGAGAGACAAGTCACCTCCAGTGCCGGTGTATCTCTCCCTCAGTCTCGCTTCGCTCGACAGCTCCCTCATCAGAGGGAGCCTTCCATAAGGTGCGCCTGGCGGCGCTGATCAAGTCTCTCCCTTCGGGCAGTAGGCGGCCCAGAGGGCGGCGCCCAGGCCGCAGCCGCCCAGCATGTTGCCCAAAGTGACCGGCAGGAGGTTTTTCAAGAAAAACGCGCCCCAGCCAAGCCCCTCCGGGCCGCCGCCCTGGCGCATGGCCATGAAAAGGCCCGCTGGGATATAGAACATGTTGGCGACGCAGTGCTCGAACCCGCACAGCACGAAGGCCATCACGGGCATGTAAAGGCACAGGAGCTTGCCCCCGGCGCTGGTTGCCGCCATGGCCATCCACACCGCCGCGCAGACCAGGATGTTGCACAGCACGCCCCGGAGCAGCGCGTCGGAAAAGGCCAGGGAGGTCTTGGACGCCGCCGTGTTCAGTACCGCCTCCGCCGCGGCGTCCAGGCTGCCGCCGCCCACGGCCAGGGCCGCGATCAGCACTGCCCCCGCCAGGTTGCCCAGATACACAACGGCCCAGGCCCGCAGGAGTCTGCCCGCCGTGACGCGCTTTGCCAGCAGGGGGATGACCATCAGGTTGTTGCCGGTGAAAAGCTCGCTGCCGGCGATGATGACCATGGCCAGGCCCGCCGGGAAGATGCATGCCCCCGCCAGCCGCCCCGCCAGGGAGGTGCCGATGGTGGCGGCTACCCCGGCCAGGGCGATGTAGGCCCCCGCCGGCACGGCCAGCAGGAACATTTTGGGGACGGGCAGGGCGGCCTTGGCCGCGCCGGCGTCCAGATAGCTTCGGGCGATGTCCTTGGGTGCGTTCATGAGCTTCCTCCCGCGAAAATCCTTGCATTATGGGCAAGGGCGCTGTAATATGATGGATATTGTCATTGTACCATTGCTTTACGCGTCTTGTCTACAGAAAAGGAGAACTCATGCTGCACCAGCAAAATCTGACCGTGAACGCCGCCGGGCATCTGGCCCTGGCGGGGGTGGACGTCCTGGACCTGGCCCGGGAATACGGCACGCCCCTGTACGTGCTGGACGAGGACATGGTCCGGGAGCGGATGGAACTTTACGTGGCCGCCGCCCGGGAGCATCTCCCCGCCGGGAGCCGGCCCTATTACGCCAGCAAGGCGTTGTGCTGCAAGGCCCTGTGCCGGATGGCCGGGGAGGAGGGCATGGGGCTGGACGTGGTGTCGTCCGGGGAGTTGTACACCGCCCTGGCGGCGGGCGCGGACCCGGCGGACATCTGCTTCCACGGCAACGCCAAGACCGAGGCGGACCTGCGCTATGCCATAACTGAGCGCGTGGGGCTCATCGCCGCCGACGGGGAGGAGGAGCTTCTCCGCATCGTCCGGCTGGCCGGGGAGTTGGGCGCGCGGGCCCGGGTGCTGCTGCGGGTGACCCCGGGCATCGACCCCCACACCTTCGCGGCGGTGAACACCGGGGTGGTAGACGTGAAGTTCGGCGTGCCCATCCCCGGCGGCCAGGCCCTGGCCGTGACGGAGCGGGCGCTGGGGCTTGAAAACGTCGACCTGGCGGGCTTTCACTGCCACATCGGCTCCCAGATCTTCGACGCGGGGCCTTTCCTGCTGGAGACGGACGTGATGACGGCCTTCCTGGCCCAGGTCCGGGAGAGGACCGGCTATACCGCATCCGTGCTGGACCTGGGCGGGGGCTTCGCCGTGGCATACGAGGAGACGGACGCCGCCCCGGACTGCGCCGGGATGATCCGCGCCATCGGCCAGCGGCTGCTGGAGCGGTGCCGGGAATATGACTATCCCGCGCCGGCGGTGCTGCTGGAGCCGGGCCGGGGGATCGTGGCTGCGGCGGGCGTCACGCTGTATACGGTGCAGAACGTGAAGCGCGTGCCCGGGGGCGCGTGCTATGCGGCCCTGGACGGGGGCATGGGGGACAATCCCCGCTACGCCCTTTACGGCGCGCGGCACAGCGCCGTGGTGGCGGACCGGGCCGGGGAGGCGCCGGACTGCTCTGTGACCTTGGCGGGCCGGTGCTGCGAGAGCGGTGACCTGATCGGGGAGAACGTGGCCATCCAGACGCCCCGGACCGGGGACACGGTGGCCGTGCTGACCACGGGGGCCTACAACTACTCCATGGCCTCCAACTACAACCGGGTGCCCCGGCCTCCCATCGCGGCCCTCCGGGGCGGGAAGGCCCGGCTCATCGTCCGGCGGGAAACGGTGGAGGACGTGGCGGCTTATGATCTGTGAGCGGAAAAGGGCGGCCATCGCGGGCTGTGCCCAGAATGTGCCCAACTACGTCGCCGCCCTGGAGGCGGTGGGGATCGAGCCCGTGGTGACCCTGGACCCGGGGGAGGCCGTCCGCTGCGGCGGACTGCTGCTGCCCGGCGGCGGGGACGTGGACCCGGCCCGGTTCGGCGAGGAGAACCGGGGCTCCGTGTACATCGACCGGGACCTGGACGAGGCCCAGCTTGCGATCCTGGACGCCTTTGTAAAGGCCGGGAAGCCGGTGCTTGGCATCTGCCGGGGCCACCAGGTGGTGAACGTGTACTTCGGCGGGGGTCTGGTCCAGCACCTGCCCACGGCGGAGGACCACATGGCCCACGACCATATGGACAGCGTCCACGCCGTGGAGATCGGGCCGGGGAGCGTCCTGCGCCGGCTCTACGGGGCGGACGCGGCCGTCAACAGCTCCCACCATCAGGGGCTTGCGGCCATGGGCCGGGGCATGCGTGTCACGGCGCTGGCCCCGGACGGGGTGATCGAGGCAGCGGAGCATGAGAGCCTTCCCATCCTGACGGTCCAGTTCCACCCGGAGCGGATGGCCTTTGCCCACGCCCGGCCCGACACCGCCGACGGCGAGGCCATTTTCCGGTGGTTCCGGGATATGATATAAAAAGATAGGAAAACCCTCCCCTGACAAGGGGAGGGTTTTTGGTCCGGTGGTGACTTTAACACCCCGTTATATAGGGGAAGAGTTATTATATGGCCCCCTCTGACGAGGGGGCTGTCGAGCGATAGCGAGACTGGGGGAGAGAAGATGACCGCCGGTGCTGGTGTATCTCTCCCTTCGTCTCGCCCTGACGGGCGAGCCACCTCCCTCGTCAGAGGGAGGCTTTTTGGTCTGGTGGTGACTTTGAAATCTCTTTACACAAGGGGGCCTTTCCTGATCACTCCCGTCTCAGCGCGTCGATGGGGTTCAGGTTGGCGGCCTTGATGGCGGGGATCATGCCGAAGACCACGCCGATGAACATGGAGAACAGCACCGCCACGGCGATGGCCGGGTAGCTGACCGCCGTGGGGGTCCCCATGGCGGAGGCGATGAACTGGCTCAGGCCCACGCCCGCAGCCACGCCCAGCACGCCGCCGATGCTGGTCAGAGCGGCGGCCTCGGTCAAAAACTGCCAGAGGATGCGCCGTTTCCGGGCGCCGATGGCCTTTTTCAGGCCGATCTCACGGGTCCGCTCCGAGACGGTCACCAGCATGATGTTCATCACGCCGATGCCGCCCACCAGCAGCGAGATGCCCGCGATCCACAAAAGCTGGTTGTTGGTGGCGTTGGAAAGCTTCTGGATCTGGGCGGCCTGGTCCATCAGGTCGTCGCTCTTGTAGGAAAAGCCGCTGTTGGGGTCGGCGATCTGGCTGGCGGTGAGAAGATCCTCCGCCTGCTGGCCGATGCGGGTCATGTCGTCGGTGCTGGCGGCCTTCAGGACCACGCCCTGGGGCTCGTCGAACCGGTAGGCGATGGGCCAGTCGGCCAGGGGGATGAACACCTTGCCGCCGGAGGTGTCCGCGTACATGTCATAGTCCCGGATGGACTCGATCACGAAGTCGCTGGAGGCGCTGCGCTCCACCACGCCCACCACGGTATAGGGTTCCCCCTTGATCTCGATGAGCTCTCCCACGGGGCTGGCGTTGCCGAAGAGGGTGGAGCAGGCCCCGCTGTCCAGGATGGCCACCTTGCGGAATTTGGTCTCGTCGTCGGCCAGGAAACCACGGCCCTGGGTGAGCCGGAAGCCGTTGACGGTGAAGAAGTCCCGGTCCACGCCGTACAGCTCCCCGGAATAGGAGTTGTTCTGATAGGCCACGTCGCTGGCGTAGGAGTCCACCTGCCGGCGGCAGAAAAGGCTCACCGCCACCACGTTGTCCAGGTCCGCCAGCTGCAGGCGGGTATCCTCCGTGATGGGCAGGACCCCCGCCGGCACGCCCCGCCATGACATGTCGTACACGGACCCGTCCTGGCTGAGCTGGACCGTGACGGCGTTGGTGCCCGCGCCGATCAGGCTCTCCTTGATCTGGTCGTTGGTGCCCTTGATGGTGGACACGATGGTGATGATGGAGGCGATGCCGATGATGATGCCCAGCATGGTCAGAAACGACCGCATCTTATGGCCCCAGATGCCCTGGAAGGCCAGGGATATGTTCTCAAACACAGCCGCTTCGCCTCCTTAATAGCCGTTGTAGAGGACGTTGATGTCCTCCTGCCGGACGGTCTTGGCCCCGGCCTTCACGCTCCGGCCGTAGGGGAAGGCGATGTAGTCCGCCTCCGTGTCCAGGCCGTCCTTGATCTCGGTGTAGTAGCCGTACAGGCTCCTGCCGGTGGTCACGTACCGCTTCTCCAGCAGGCCGTCCGGCCCGGCGGCGTATACGTAGCTCTTGCCGCCCTCTGAGCGGAGGAAGGCGTTTTGCAGGTAGAACGCCGGGGTCCCGTCCTGCTCCGCCGGCTCGCCGTTGGCGGAGAAGCTGACGCTGACCCAGTAGCCCTCCCGCAGGTTGGCGGTGTCCGGCACCTCCACGGTGAAGGGGTACTTGGAGGCCCGGCTGTTGCCGCTGTCGGTGGAGTAGTTGACGTACCGCTCGGTGGTGGGGTACTGGGAGATGTCCGTGATGGTGCCCTCCAGGGTCTCGCCGGCCATGTAGTTGTCCACGGTGACCGTGTCGCCCGCGTGCAGGCGCTGCATGTCGAACTCGCTCATGTAAGCGGTGATGTAGTACCCGCCGCCGCCGGAGATCAGCACCATGGGGGTGTTCTGCTCCCGGGCCTCGTCCGGGTCCAGCACGGTCTTGACCACCCCGGCCGTGGTGCACAGCACCTCGCCGTTGGAAAGCTCGAATTCCACCTGCTTGAGCTCCTGCTCCGCGATGCGCAGCTGGATGGTGGTGGTGGTGACGGCCTGCTGGGCCTGCATCTTCATGCGCTTCAGCTCCGCCTCCGGATAGTAGTTGCCGGAGTCGAAGTAGAAGAAGCCGCTGTCCTGCTCTTCCACTTCGGGCAGGTGGGGCATATAGGCCGGGTCGATCACCAGGAAGGCCCAGCCATCGGCGGTCAGCAGGAATTTCAGCTCGAAGGCCCGCAGGATCCCGCCGTCCATGGAGTCGTTCTCCCGGATCTCAAAGACCATGTAATAGTTCGCGCCGGCGGGGATGGGCGTGGCGGTGGGCTCCGGCGTGGCCGTAGGCTCACCGGTGGGCTCCGCCGTGTCCGTGGGCTCCGCCGGGCCGACAGGGCCGGAAGGTCCCTCCGGCGCGTCCGTGGCGGGAGCGTCGGTGGGAGTGTCCGTGGGGACATCCGAGGCGGGGGCGTCCGTGGCGGGAACATCCGTGGCGGGGACCTCCGACGGCTCCGCCGCCGGGTCCGTGTACGCCAGGGCGTAGATGGAGAATTTGTCGGCGTCCACGCTGACCGTGTTGGGGTCCCCGTCCTGGTCCTCCAGGAGCTTCGCCTCGCCGTTGTGCAGGCGCACCACGAAGAAGGCGCGGCTGTCGCTGCGCAGGTCCTCCGGCACGTCGATCACCAGCCGAAGCGTGCCGCCGCCCAGATCGGAGATGGGCGTCTGGACGCCGTTCACGGTCTTGGAAAGGCGCAGGTCCAGATACCGGCCCACCGCCGCCCCAAGCTCCGCGGCCTTGGCCTCCGCCAGGGCTCTGTCCTGCTCGGAGACCGAGCCGCCGGCGTCCGCCACCTCCAGCCGGACGGACGCGCCGCCGGCGGCCGCCTGCAGGCGCTCTTCCTCCGTCAGCAGCCCCGCCAGGACGGTGTCCTCCGGCAGCCTCACCGCCGGCGTGCCGTCTCCCTGGGCCACCTGGCCGGGCACGCTTTCCGCCGGCGCGGGCACAGGGGTATCCGTGGGCGCGGGGGTGGGCGTATCGGTCGGGGGAGGGGTAGGCGTATCCGTGGGGGGAGGGGTCGGCGTATCCGTCGGAACGGGGGTATCCGTGGGGACTTCAGTGTCAGCGGGCACGGCGGTGTCAGCAGGTCCGCCGGCCTCCGCAGGGACAGCCGTATCCGTGGGCTCCGGGTCGTTTCGCAGCAGCTGCAGGACCCGGGGCGGGGCCAGCAGCCTACCCACCGAGACGGTCTGGGCCGCGCCGATGGGCTGGGGCTCGCCGGAGACGGTCTCATCAACGGGAGCGGCTTCTTCGACGGGGGCGGTCCCCTCAACGGGAACGGTCTCCTCGACGGGAGCGGTCTCCTCGACAGGGGCGGTCTCCTCGACGGGAACGGTCTCCTCGACGGGAGCGGTCTCCTCGGCGGGAGCGGTTTCCTCGACAGGAGCGGTCGCCTCCGCCGGGCTCTTGCTTGGCGAGGGCGAGGGCTGGGTCATGACCAGAAGGCTGTTTATGGTGGCGTCGTCCAGCATATAGCCCTCGGACCACAGGAACACGTAGGGGTCCTCCGCCGTGCCCTCGCCGCCCTGGAACCAGGGCACGGAGGTGGGCACGGGAGGCACGGGGGTAGGCGTGACGGGGGGCTCCGGGATGCCGGGGGAGCCCACGTGATAGGTCTCGATCTCCGCCAGGGTGTCCTTGGCCTGCTGGAGCTGGAGCTTGAGCTTTTCGATGGCGATCTGCTTGCGGCTCAGCTCCACCTCGTCCAGGGTGGTGTCGAAGGCCAGGATGGGGTCGCCTACTTTGACCTGCTGCCCCTCTTCGACGAAGACCTCCGTGACGGTCTGGGTGGCGCTCAGGTACACCGACTGCATCTTGTCCGTCCGGACCGGCCCGCCGGTGTTCACCTGGTTGTACCAGGAGTCCTGGGTGCCGATCTGGTTCACGGGGAACACGTTCACGTCCTCGCCGGAGCGGTTTTGCAGGTAATAATATCCGCCGCCGCCGGCCGCGCCCAGAAGCAGCACGCAAACAAGCGTGACGGCAACGGCCCGGCGGGCCTTTTTGTTTTTGGGCCTGGGGGCTTTGTCAGCCATTTTCGCCGCCTCCTTCCCCTTCCCGCAGCAGCATCCCGTCCAGGATGCGGCGCAGCCGCTTGGCCCGCTGGCCCACCTTGGGCTCGTGGGTGATGAGCACGATGGTGGCGCCCTTGGCGTTCAGCTCGTCGAACAGGTCCATGACCTGGTGGCCGGAGGCGCTGTCCAGCGCGCCGGTGGGCTCGTCGGCCAGCAGGAGCTTGGGGTTGTTGATCATGGCCCGGGCGATGGCCACCCGCTGCTGCTGGCCGCCGGAGAGCTGGTTGGGCATGAAGTCCAGCCGCTCGCCCAGACCCACCATCCGCAGGGCCTCGTCCGCCCGGCGCAGCCGCTCGCGCTTTTTCACCCCGGCGTACAAAAGCGGCAGGGCCACGTTCTCCCGGGCCGACAGCTTGGGCAGCAGGTAAAAGCTCTGGAACACGAAGCCCAGCGTGGAGTTGCGCACGTCCGCCAGCCGGTTCTCCGACGCTCTGGACACGTCCTCCCCGTTGAGCCGGTAGGTGCCGCTGGTGGGCACGTCAAGACAGCCGATGAGATTCATCAGCGTGGTCTTTCCGGAGCCGGAGGGCCCCATGATGGCAAGGTAATCCCCCTCGTCGATGGTGAGCTCCACGTTTTTCAGGATCTTCACCACCTCCCGGCCCTGGGGGTAGTCCTTGCATATGTCGTGCATTTCAAGAAGCATGGCGCACTTCCTCAAAATCCGACGGCCTCGACGGTCCCGGAGCCCTCGGCCCCGGCCTCGCCGCTCTCCGCCGCAGCGGCGGAGGGATCGAATACCTCCGTGGCCTGGCCCTCGGTCAGGTCCTCTGCGGGGAAGGCGATGTAGTCGGTCAGGTCCAGGCCCTCCGTGATCTCATAGGCGTCGGTGAACTCGTCGTGGGCGCCCAGGGTCACGGCCCGCTTTTCCAGCTTGCCGCCGTTGTCCGCCCATACGTAGGCGCTGCCGTCCTCTTCATAGGCCAGGTAATAGCCCGGGAGCATGGGCCCGGCGGGGGCGTCGCCCTCGTCCTCGCCCGTGTCCGGCTCGATGTACACATGCTGGCCCAGCAGCAGGCCCTCGGTATCCTCCAGCTCGATGTAGAAGGGGTACTTGTTGGTGGTGGTCATGCCGTCGTCGCCGGAGGAACTGGAGACGTAGACCATGCTCTCGTCATCGGTGTTCTTCACCGGGTTCTCCCAGTCAATCATGGAAAGGGTGCCGGACCAGGTCTGCTCAGCGTCCGTACGGGAGCGGATGGTCATGGGCATGCCCTCCATGAGGGCCCCGGCGTTCATCTCGTTGATGTTGCCCTGGATGCGCATGCTGGTCACGTCCGTGACGGTGATGTAATCCACCCCGGCGCTGGCGTCGGCGGAGCCGGGGTCATAGTAGTCGTAATCGGAGGTGCCGTCCTCGTTGATGGTCATGACCCGCCCGGCGATGGGGGAGACCACCTCCGCGTTCTCCAAAGACGCCTCCATGGAGGCGATCTTCCGGTCGTTGACGGAGGAATTGTACTCCGCCTCCCGGATGTCCGCCTTGCGGGAGTCGATCTGCAGGGTATAGTCCAGCTTGTCCTCCTCCTTGGCCTTGTCCCGCTCGGCGGTCAGCTCCTCCACCTCCAGCTCCGCAGCCTCGATGGTGTTGGCGTAGTTCTCCTTGTCCAGATACAGCATATCCAGGTCCAGCTGCATCTTCTCGCTGTCGTAGCAGAACAGGGGGTCGCCGGCCCGGACCATGTCCCCCTCCTCCACGTATGTTTTCAAAACCGTCTTGTTGGAGTCGCGCTTCACATCGGCGGTCTCGCCGGAGACCACCATGCCGGCGTACCAGTCCGCCAGGCCCACGGAGCCGCCGCCCACGATGGCGGACACCGCCTCCACGGTGACGGCCGCGCCGCCGGAAGCGCTTTTGGAGCAGCCGCCCGCAAGGCCCAGGAGCAGCGCTCCCGCCAAGGCTGCCGAGATGGTTTTCTTCATGATATCATCCTCGCTCTCTCCGCTGTCCGCCCCGCCGCCATAAGATGACGGCGGGGCCCGGAAACGTATCCTTATCATAATCTATTTTATGTCAAATGGCAACAAGGTGTTTATTAAGAATTCATTAAAATATGCCTGACCTGACGGCCCGCCCGCGTCTTGACAAGGGGCGGGTCCGGGGGCTATACTTGCTTGCAAAGTTCCTGTTGAAAAGAGGTCCGTCCCGTGAAGACACGTTCGCTGAAAAACCCCCTGCTTTTGCTCCTGGCCGCCTTCATCTGGGGCGTGGCCTTCGTGGCCCAGAAGGAGGGGGTGGGCCATGTGGGCCCCTTCACCTTCAACTGCGTGCGCTTTTTCATCGGCGGGGCAACCCTGCTGGCGCTGCTGCCCCTGCTGGACAGGACAAGGAGCCGGGGCGGGGCCTTTGAAAAGGGGAGCCGCCGGGACATCCTTCTGGGCGGCGCGGCCTGCGGCGTGGCGCTGTTCGCGGCGGCCAACCTGCAGCAGATGGCCATCGCCATGCAGAGCGCGGACACCAACGTGGGCAAGGCGGGCTTCATCACCGCCTGCTATGTGGTGCTGGTGCCGGTGCTGGGGCTGTTTCTGGGCAAAAAGTCCCCGGCGCTGGTGTGGCTGGGGGCGGCGGTCGCCCTGGCGGGGTTCTTCTTCCTGAGCCTGATGGACGGCCTGG
>CANPXZ010000023.1 GCA_947587485.1 uncultured Oscillospiraceae bacterium
TACGACACTGGGACTTTTGCCAGATAGAACTTCTTTGACCAGCTCCAGCTTGAACTCCGGAGCGTGGTATCTGTTTGGGATGCCTTTTGCCCTGCTCATGCTCTTACCTTCTTTCTTCCTTCATATAGCAATAATAGTAGACACGCATTTCTGTGTCTACTATCTTTTTACCTCTTCACACGGTGAGACGTATTTCCGTGGTGGGGTATTAGGGGGAACGCCCCCTAACAAGGCCGTTTGTGCTACCAAACGGCATACTTGCAAGAGTGTCAGCACTGAAGGCGCCGCCACTCCCATGCAAAAATCCTACGCCTGTCCGCTCGTATCCATCCATCGATCCTCCGGGGGCGGGATAGGATGATAGATTGATGGATCAGTATTGCTCTTATCAGTCTTGTTTATATTATTCTTATTTGCCTCGGAAAAATCGAAGTCTTGACCTCGGATTTTCCGAGGTCTGGACATGGGAATATCCGATGTCTTGACGTGGGTTTTTCCCATGTCTGCACCTCGGCCCTCTGCGTCGTCGTCCTCGTCCGGGGCGGGGGCCGGGACCTCCGGGGCGGTAAACTGCTTCACAAAGATGATGGTGGGCTTCCCCTGGCCCTGCTTTACGCGCTCGATAAGGCCGACGCCCTTGGCCGCGTCCAGCTCGGCCAGCAGCTTGAGGGCCTTGTCATGGCCGCAGTTCATGTCCTCCTGTATCTGCTCCATGGTGTAGTAGATGAACACCCGGCCCTGGGCGTCATACCAGCCGTTCCGCATGGAAAGACCCATGCGGTCCAGCATGAGGCCGTACAGCAGTTTGGCGTCCGTGGACAGGTGCCGAAACTCCTGCCCGGTCACGAGGATACGGGGTATGCGGTAAAATGCGAAGCTCTCCGATTGTGTGCCGTAGTAGTAATCAAATGGCATTTTTTCTCCTTCCTGTTGATAATATGATTTAAGGCCCACCGTTTCCAGTGAGCCTTGGTTTATGCCGATGAATGGCCGCTTTGTATCAAAATTCCCTGTTTTCCTGACCGCTTACAATAAGCGCGGTGCTACTCTAAAATGAACACAAACCCGGAAATGCCTGACACACAAGGCTTTCCTGGTTTCACTTACAATAGCGACGGCGCGATACGTAGGACCGGCTGATGCCGATGATCCGGGCCACCTCCCGCTGGGGCATGGGCGGCTGGCCGCCGAGGCCGTAGCGCAGGCGGATGACCTCCGCCTCCCGGCCCTCCAGGACGGTGTCCACCGCCCGGCGGACCTGCTCCGTGGCCTCCCGGCGGGACAGCTCCTCCAGCATATCCTGGTCCCCGGCGATGGTGTCCAGCAGCGCCAGGCCCTCCCCCTCGCCGTCCGTGTCCAGCGCGTCGGACAGCGACACGTCTCCCGCAGACTTCTTCTGGCCGCGAAAGTGCATGAGGATCTCGTTTTCGATGCACTTGGACGCGTATGTGGCCAGACGCACGCCCCGGTCGGGCCGGTAGGTGGACACGCCCTTGATCAGGCCGATGGTGCCGATGGACACCAGGTCCTCCGCGTCGGCGCTGGAGGTATAGTACTTCTTGATGATATGCATCACCAGGCGCAGATTGTGCTCGATGAGTATGTTTCTGGCCTCCAGGTCGCCCTGCATGGCCCGCTGGATGTATTCCTGTTCCTCCTGAGCCTTCAGCGGGCGCGGAAAGGACGAGGCGTTGTCCCCCAGGCGGAGCATTATGAGCGCGCTGGAGACCAGAAGCATGAATGTCGAGGAAAGCATAGCCGTCATCACCCCAAAGACAGACTATGCCGCCGCAGTTTGTCCTGATTCGACTTTTTCCGTCCTTTATGGATTCATCTGCTGCAAGGCGTCCTTGCGGTAGACCTTTTTACGCAGGACGAGATAGGTGGAGATCATGAGAACGCCGGTGACCACCCAGGTGATGGGATACACGCTCAGCAGCTTCGCAAAGGACTCCCCGCCGCCAAAGATCAGGTAAACCCATACCAGCCGCAGCACACAGGAGCCGAACACGGTGATGATGGTAGGCGTGAGCGAGTACCCCGTGCCCCGTAAGGCCGCGCCGGTGACCTCATAGGACACCGCCAGGAAGGCGAACAGACCCACGTGCAGCACCCGCTCCACGCCGAAGGCGATCACATCCGGGTCCTTGGTGAACACCTGGATGAACGTGGCGCGTCCCAGGCAGAACACGCCGGACATGAGCCCGGAGGACAAAAATCCGGAGGCCAGGCTGAGGAGCAGCACCCGCTTGCACCGGTCGAACTGGTGGGCGCCGTAATTCTGGCTGACGAAGGTCACCGTGGCCTGGTTGAAGGCATTGATGACGAAGAAGGTGAAGGACTCGAAGTTCTGCGCCGCCGCAGAGCCCGCCATGGCGGCGGAGCCGAAGCCGTTGACGGCGGACTGGATGCAGACGTTGGACAGGGAGAACACCGTGCCCTGCAGTCCCGCCGGCACGCCGATGCGCACCACCCGGCGCAGAATGTCCCTGTCCACCCGCAGCCGTTTCGGATACAGCCGGATTGGCTCCTCCTCCCGGAGCAGGAAGAAGATCACCAGCGACGCGCTGACGCCGTTGGACAGGACCGTGGCGATGGCCACGCCGTCGGCGCTGCGGTGGAATCCGATGACGAACAGCAGGTTCAATATCACGTTGATGACGCCGGAGAGCGTCAGGCAGTAAAGCGGCCGGCGGGTATCCCCCACGCTTCGCAAAATGGCGGAGCCGAAGTTGTACACCATGATGAAGGGCATACCGAGAAAGTAGATTCGAAGGTACACCACCGCCAGGTCCAGGGTATCCGCCGGCGTGTCCATGACCGTCAGGATCGGCCTCGCGGCGACCTGCCCCAGGCCCAGCAGGAAAAAGCCGCTGATGAGCGCCAGGGTGATGACGGTGTGGACGGCTGTCCGGATCTCGTGGTCCTTCCGCTGGCCGATGAAGTTGGCGATGACCACGTTCCCGCCCACGGAAAGGCCCACGAACAGGTTGATGAGCAAATTGATGACGGGGCTGTTGACGCCCACGGCCGCCTGGGCCTGATAACCGGCGAACCGGCCCGCCACCGCCACGTCCGCTGAGTTGAACAGCTGCTGCAGGATGCTGCTTGCCGCCAGAGGAAGCGCGAACAGCAATATCTTCCCCAGCAGCGGCCCGTGCAGCATATCGATCTGATTGGAATGAGTCTCGCGTGTTTTCATGCTATTTTGTTTCCCAGTCCCTCGCTCTCTCTACCGCTTTATGCCAGCCGGTCATGAGCCGGGCGGCCTTCTCCGGGTCCATGGCGGGCTCAAAGCGCCGCTGGGTCTGCCGGAGCGTGCGCACCTGGTCCATGTCCTGCCACACGCCGGCGGCAAGACCGGCCAAAAACGCCGCGCCCAGGGCCGTGGTCTCCACCGTCTCCGGCCGGTCGATGGGCTGCTGGAGCACGTCCGCCTGGAACTGCATGAGGAAATCCGACACCGACGCGCCGCCGTCCACCCGCAGCACATCCATCTTATACCCCGCGTCCGCCTCCATCAGCGCCAGCAGGTCCGCCACCTGATAGGCGATGCCCTCCAGCACCGCCCGGCACAGGTGTGTCCGCTTGGTGCCACGGGTGACGCCAAGCAAAGCGCCCCGGGCGTAGGGGTCCCACCAGGGCGCGCCCAGGCCCGTGAAGGCGCTGACCAGATACACCCCGCCGGTGTCCGGCACCCGCTCCGCCAGGACGTCGCACTCGTGGGCCGTGGAGATGAGCTCCAGCTCGTCCCGCAGCCACTGGATGGAGGAGCCCGCGTTGAACACGCTCCCCTCCACCGCGTAGGCCGTCCGGCCGTTCACCTGCCAGGCCACGCTGGTGAGAAGGCCGTTCCGGCTCCTGGGCGAGGTCTCGCCCACGTTCATCAGGGTGAAGCAGCCGGTGCCGTATGTATTCTTCGCCTGGCCGGGCTGGATGCAGCCCTGGCCCAGCAGCGCCGCCTGCTGATCCCCCGCCGCGCCGCAGATGGGCACGCCCTCCAGCTGCTCCAGGCCGGGGATGCCCCGCCTGACGCGCCCAAACTCGCCGGAGTTGGGCAGGACCTCCGGCAGCATGGACATGGGGATGTCCAATATCCTGCACATGTCCTCGTCCCAGCGGAGATGGTCGATGTCAAAGAGCATGGTCCGGGAGGCGTTGGAGGGGTCGGTCACGTGCCGGCCGGTCAGGTTCCAGATGAGCCAGGTGTCCACCGTGCCGAACAGGAGCTTTCCCTGCTCCGCGCGGGTCCGTGCGCCGGGGACATTGTCCAATATCCACTTGATCTTCGTGCCGGAAAAATAGGGGTCCGGCACCAGGCCGGTGGTCCGCAGGATCTGGTCCTTCATGCCCCGGTCCACCAGGGCGCGGATGGTGGGCGCGGTGCGGCGGCACTGCCAGACGATGGCGTTATAGACCGGCTGGCCTGTCTCCCGGTCCCAGACGATGGCGGTCTCCCGCTGGTTGGTGATGCCGATGGCGGCGATGTCCGCCCCGGCCTTCCCTGATCGCTCAAAGGCCGCCCCCAGGGCGTGGAACTGGGTCTGGATAATGTCCCCGGGCACATGCTCCACCCAGCCGGGCTTGGGAAAGTGCTGCTCGAAGGGATACTGGGCCTGGGACACGATGTTCCCCTTCCGGTCAAAGACGATGGCCCGGGAACTGGTGGTCCCCTGGTCCAGCGCGATCACGTAGCCTTCCATATTATGCCTCCTCGTTGACGAATAAGCGTGGATGCGGTAAAATCATGCTGAATTATATCACACAGGACGGTGATTTTCCATGATAAAAAAGGACGAACTTACCTTCCCCTCCAGCGACGGGATCCACCATATCGCATGGACCCTCTGGGCGCCGGACGAACCGGTCCGGGGCGCGGTGCAGCTGGTCCACGGCGTGGCGGAGTATATCGACCGGTATCATGACTTCGCCTGCTTTCTGGCGGAGCACGGCTTTGCCGTGGCCGGAGACGATCATCTGGGCCATGGCCGGACGGCCGCGGACGAGTCGGAGCTGGGCTGGTTCGCGGAAGAGGACGGGTGGACGCATCTGGTGGAGGACGAAAAGCGGCTTCATGATATTTTGCGGGAAAAGTTTCCCGGCGTGCCGCCGGTGCTGTTCGGCCACAGCATGGGAAGCTTCATCGCCCGGACCTATCTCATCCGGCACCCCGGCGAGCACGACGCATGCGTCCTGTCCGGCACCGGCCACCAGCCGGCGCTGGTCTGCCGCTTCGGAAAACTCCTGTCCCAGCGGGAGATCCGGGCCCACGGCAGCAAGTACCGCAGCGCCATGCTGCAAAAGATCGCCTTCGGCAGCTATCTCAAGCGCATCCAGGACCCGGCGGGACCCAACGACTGGATCTGCACCGACCCGGCGGTGGTCCGCCGGTACGACGCGGACCCCAAGTGCGGCTACACCGCCACGGCGGGCCTCATGCGGGACATGATGGAGGGCCTTGGCATCATCGGGGACAGCCGGGGCATGGCGAAGATGGACAAGGCCCTGCCGGTGCTGTTCATCGCCGGTGAAGAGGACCCGGTGGGCGCTTACGGCAAGGGCGTGCGAACGGTCTCGGACCGGTTCAAAAAGGCCGGTATGCAGGACGTGACCGTGAAGCTCTACCCCGCCATGCGCCACGAGGTCCTGAATGAACGGGAAAAACGGACCGTCTGGAACGATGTGCTGGACTGGCTGGAAACGAAAACATGATGAAAAACCAGGAGGCGCCGCCTCCTGGTTTTTCTTAACCGTTTTTCATTTGCCGGCGTCTTGCCAGGTTGATCATGCCTTCCTGCATATCGTTCAGGTTCTGGAGCATGCGGCCCGCGCCGTAGGCGGTGCAGGAGAGCGCGTCGTCCACCAGCACCGCCTCGATGCCGGTCTTTTGGGTGATGAGCTTGTCCAGGCCCCAGATCTGGCTGCCGCCGCCGGAGAGGATGATGCCGTTTTCGGACACGTCCCCCACCAGCTCCGGGAGCGTCTGCTCCAGGACCAGGTGGATGGCCTCCATCAGCTGGGCCATGGGCTCCTCCAGGGCCTCCGCCATATCCGTGGAGCTGACGGTCACGCTCCGGGGCAGTCCCGTCACCAGGCACCGGCCCTTGACCTCCTCGTAGGACACCTCCGGCCGGGGCGTCACGCAGCCGATGGACAGCTTCAGCTCCTCCGCCGTCCGGTTGCCGATGAGCAGATTGTGCTTTTTGCGGACGTACCGGACGATGGCCTCGTCAAAGGCGGCGCCGGCGGTCTTGATGGACTCCCGCTCCACCACGCCGCCCAGGCTCACCACGGCCACCTCCGTGGTGCCGCTGCCGATGTCCACGATCATATGGCCGTCGGCCTTGCTGATGTCGATGCCCGCGCCCAGGGCGGTGGCCAGGGCGGCCTCGGTCAGATATACCTTTCTGGCCCCGGCCTCGATGGCGGCGTCGATCAGGGCGCGTTCCTCCACGCCGGTGATGGAGCCGGGCACGCAGATGAGCACACGGGGCTTGAACAGGCTGAAGGAGGTGATCCGGCCGATGAACTCCTTCAGCATCCTGGCCGTCATGTCATAGTCGGAGATGACGCCCGCCACGATGGGACTGATGGGCACGATGTTGGCCGGCGTCCGGCCCAGCATCTTCTTGGCCTCCTCGCCGATCTTCAAAAGCCGGCCGTTGGTGCTGTCCATGGCCACCAGAGACGACTCCCGCAGCCGGATGCCCCTGCCGCGCACGTACATGAGGGTGGTCATGGTGCCAAGGTCGATGGCGATGTCTCTTTCAAAAAACAGCATATTGTTCCTCCTACCTGGTACTGGCAAGCGTGGCGCACCGGACGTCCTCCGCGCCTGCCAGCAGCAGCGTTTTGGCACACTCTGAGAGCGTGGAACCGGTGGTCACGATATCGTCGATGAGCAAAATGCGCTTGCCCCGGACCGTCTCCGGGTCGATCACGGCGTACGCGCCCGCGATGTTGGCCCGGCGCTTTTCCGGCTCGCCGGTCTTGGACTGGGGCTGCACGCCCCGCTTCTTTCTAAGGACCGGCGCCGGCTCCCGCAGCAGCCGGCGGCCCGCGTTTCTGGCCAGCAGCTCCGCCTGGTCATAGCCCCGCTTCCGGCGGCGGCCAGGGTCCAGCGGCACCCAGGAGAGGATGTCGTACTCCCCCTCCAGGTCCTCGTAGATACACTCCGCCAGCAGCGCTCCGAACACGGGCGCGTATGCCTGGGCCCCCTCGAATTTATACCGGCGGACAGCCTCCCGCACGGCGTCCTCATAATAGAGCGCCGAGACGCATTCGGAGAAGAAATCTCCCCGGCGGCGGCCGCCGTCGGATGTCCGCGGCAGCGACTGCTGGCACCGCTCGCATATCCGGGGCGGTCCCGGCGGCAGGAACTGCCGGCAAAATACGCACCTGCTGGGAAAGAGCAGGTCCAGAAGCCAGTCCGAGAGCTTATGCGCCATCGGTCATGCGGATGCGAAGGCCGCTGTATCGCTTGGCCCGCCGGGAATTTTCCGTCATGGTCCGGATCACGTCCTCGTCCCCCACGATCACCAAAAGCTCCGCCGCCCTGGTGACGGCGGTGTACAGAAGGCTCCGGTACATGAGCTGGGGCGCGGCCCGCACGGCGGAGAGGACCACCGCCCGGTATTCGCTGCCCTGGGACTTGTGGACCGTGGTGGCCCAGGCGTGGTCCAGCTCCGACGCCTGCTCGAAAACATACTCCGCCCGGCGGCCGTCAAAATCCACGGAAAAGGCCTCCGCTGCCGGGTCGATGGCGTCGATGTAGCCGATGTCCCCGTTGAACACCCCGTAGCCGCTCTCCAGGGAGCCGGTCTTCCAGAGGATGTCGTAATCGTTGCGGATCTGCATGACCCGGTCGCCCTCCCGGTAGGTGCGTCCGGCAAAGACGAACTCCTGCTTGCCCGCCGAGGGAGGATTCAGCGCCTGCTGGAGCCGCTTGTTCAGCTCCTCCGTGCCGGCCGGGCCCTTGCGGGTGGGCGTCAGGACCTGGATCTGGCCCGAGGGGATGCCCATGTTTTTGGGCAGCCGCTCCTGGCAGAGGCTCACGATGGTCTCCGCCGCGCTGTCCGGGTCACGGCGGCGCAGGAAGTAAAACCCCGCCTTATTGGCCCGCAGGTCCGGAAGCTCCCCCCGATTGATCTGGTGGGCGCTGAGGACGATGCGGCTCTCCAGCTTCTGGCGGAAGATCTCGGTGAGGCGCACCGTCTCGGCCGCGCCGCTGCGGATCACGTCCCGGAACACCGCCCCGGGCCCCACGGAGGGCAGCTGGTCCGCGTCCCCCACCAGCACCAGCCGGCAGGACGGGCCGATGGCCGCCAGCACCGCCTTCATCAGCGCCATATCCACCATGGAGCACTCGTCCAGGATCAGCGCGTCGCAGCGGAGCCGGTCGCTCTCGCTCTTGCGGAAGACGGTACTGTCCGTCTCCGGGGAAAAGCTGGCCTCCAGCAGCCGGTGGATGGTGGAGGCGTCCCGGCCCGTGACCTCGCTGAGCCGCTTGGCCGCCTGGCCCGTGGGCGCGGCCAGCATGGTCTCCAGTCCCATGGCGTCGAAAAGCGCCAGCACCGCCCGGACCGAGGTGGTCTTGCCGGTGCCCGGGCCGCCGGTGATGACCACCAGCTGCCGGGACGCGGCGGCGTCCAGCGTTTTGCGCTGCAATGGCGCGAAGCGGATGCCCTGCTCCGCCTCCATCTGTTCGATGATGTACTCGATATGTACGCCCGGGGCGGGAAGCGCCTGCCCCGCCATATCCCGCAGCCGCTGGGCCACATAGGTCTCGGCGGCGTAAAGCGGCGCTAAGTAGCAGGCCGTCACGTTGGCCACCGGCTCGCAGACCACGTCCCCGGAATCCAGCAGGATGTCCAGGCCCTCCCCCACCTGCTCCGGCTCCACGCCGATGAGCTGGGCGGTGGCGGCGGTGAGCTTGTCCACCGGCAGGAAGCAGTGGCCGTTGTCGCTGTTGTGGCGCAGCTCAAAAAGAAGCGCCGCCGCGATGCGCTCCGGCGCGTCCGCCTCCGTGCCGTTGGCCAGGGCCAGGGCGTCCGCCTCCGCGAAGGACGCGCCCACCTGCACGCTGGAGAGGATATAGGGGTTCTCCTCCACCTTCTCCAGCGCCTCGTCCCCGTAGCAGCGGTACAGCCGCAGCGCCAGGATCGGCGCAAGGCCAGCGCTGCCGAGAAATTCCATCAAAGAGCGCATGCCGGTCTGATGGCGAAAGGCCGCGCTCATCTCCTCCGCCTTGCTCATGCTGATACCACGCAATGCGGCCAGCTTTTCCGGGTGGTCCCGCAGCACGTTCAGGGCGTCGTCCCCGAACTTGCCCACGATCAGCGCCGCCGTGGCGGGACCGATGCCCTTGATGACACGGCTGGAAAGATAGTCGAAGATGGCGGAGGCCCCGCTGGGCATGGTCCGCTCCGTATGTACGGCCTTGAACTGCTCCCCGTGGGCGGCGTGGCGGGTCCAATTGCCCCAGGCGGTCATGCTCTCCCCCGGCGCGGCCATGGGGATGCAGCCCACCACGATGGCCTGGGACCCGTCGTCCACATCCAGGCGCAGGACCGTGTAGCCGTTGTCGTCGTTGAAGTAGATGACAGAGGCCACCTGGCCCTCCAGTTTTTCCAGCTCCTGCTCCCGCATGCTCAGAAGAAGATATGTACCACGCCGGCCGTGGCCAGGGACACGATGACCCCGGCGATCAGCACCCCCAGCACGATGGGCGGCAGCGCCCGCTTCATGCGCATATTCAGAAGAGACGCGATCAGCGCGCCGGTCCACGCGCCGGTGCCGGGCAGCGGGATGGCCACAAAGGCCAGAAGGCCCCAAAACTGGGCGTGGCGGACCTTTTCCGCCTTCGCCCCGGTCCCCTTGGCCTCCAGCCAGGCCACGAATTTGGCCGCCCGGGCGGACTTGGTACGCAGCCAGTCCATGACGGTGCGGATGAAGGCGATGATGAACGGCACGGGCAGCAGATTGCCCGCCATGGCCACCAGTGCGGCCTGCCAGACCGGCAGGCCAAGGCTCACGCCCACAGGGATCGCCCCGCGAAGCTCGATGATGGGCAGCATGGACACCAGGAACGTGGCGATGCCCTTCCCCGCGCCCATCTCGGTTATGTACTCGGCAATGTTCATAGTACTCCTATCCGCGAAGCGCTCTGCGCAAAAACTGTCCCGTATAGCTGCGTTTGTCGGCCGCGCACTGCTCCGGCGTGCCGGCAAAGACCAGCTCGCCGCCCTCGTCGCCCCCCTCGGGGCCCAGGTCGATGATGTAGTCCGCGCACTTGATCACGTCCAGATTGTGCTCGATCACCAGCACCGTATTGCCCGCGTCCGCCAGCCGCTGGAGGATGTCTAAAAGCCGCGCCACATCCGCCGTGTGCAGTCCGGTGGTGGGTTCGTCCAGGATATAAAAGGTACTGCCGGTGCTCCGGCGGGCCAGCTCCGTTGCCAGCTTCACCCGCTGGGCCTCGCCGCCGGACAGTGTCGTGGAGGACTGTCCAAGCTTCACATAGCCCAGGCCCACGTCCCACAGGGTCTGGAGCTTGGCGCGGATGGTCTGCTGGTTCTGGAAGAAGTCCAGGGCCTCCTCCACCGTCATGTCCAGCACCTCGGCGATGTTCCTGCCCTTGTAGCGCACCTCCAGGGTCTCCCGGTTGTACCGGTTGCCGTGGCACACCTCGCAGGGCACGTACACGTCCGGCAGAAACAGCATCTCGATCTTGATGAGCCCGTCGCCGGAACAGGCCTCGCACCGGCCGCCCTTCACGTTGAAGGAGAACCGGCCGGACTTATAGCCCCGGAGCTTGGCGTCCTGGGTGGAGGCGAACAGATCCCGGATGTCGTTGAATAGGCCCGTATAGGTGGCGGGATTGGACCGGGGCGTGCGGCCGATGGGGCTCTGGTCGATGTCGATGACCTTGTCCAGATACTCCAGGCCGTAAATGGCCTCGCACTTGCCCGGCCGGACCTTCCGCCGGTTCAGGTCGGCCCCCAGCTTTTTCTCGATGACCTCGTTGACCAGGGACGACTTGCCGCTGCCGGACACGCCTGTGACGCAGGTGAAGGCCCCCAGGGGGATGTCCACATCCAGATTTTTCAAATTATTCGCCGCCGCGCCCCGGACGGACAGCACATGGCCATTGCCCTTCCGGCGCTGGGCGGGGACCTCGATGCGCTTGACGCCGCTGAGGTACTGGCCCGTAATGGACTCGGGACAGGCCATGATATCCTCCGGCCGGCCCGCGCAGACCACCCGGCCCCCGTGGACGCCCGCGCCGGGGCCGATGTCCACCACCCAGTCCGCCGCCCGGATGGTGTCCTCGTCGTGCTCCACCACGATCAGGGTATTACCCGCGTCGGTGAGCTGGCGGAGGGTCTTCAAGAGTTTGGCATTGTCCCGCTGGTGCAGGCCGATGCTGGGTTCGTCCAGCACGTACAGCACGCCCATGAGGGCGGAGCCGATCTGGGTGGCCAGGCGGATGCGCTGGCTCTCGCCGCCGGACAGGGTCGCAGCGCCTCGGCTCAGGGTCAGGTAGCCAAGTCCCACGCTCACCAGAAAGCTCAGCCGCTGGCGGATCTCCTTCAAAATGCGGTCCGCGATGAGCTTCTCCTTCTCCGTCAGCTCCAGGTGCTCCAGAAATTCCAGCTCCTGGGTGACGGGCATGCGGCTGAACTGGGCGATGTTGAGCCCGCCCACCGTGACGGCCAGCACCTCCGGTTTCAGCCGGTCCCCATGGCAGTCCGGGCAGTCGTACTCGCCCATGCACTCCTCCAGGTCGGCCCGGGCCGAGGCGGATTGGGTCTCCTTATACCGCCGCTCCAGATTGTTCACGATGCCCTCAAAGTCCTTGGTCAGGGTCCCGTACCCGGAGCCCCGCTCGTAGCGCAGCTCCAGAGGCTCCCCGTTGGTGCCGTACAAAATGGCCTGGATGGCCGCCTCCGGCAGGGTCTTGATGGGGTCGTGCAGGTCGAAGTGGTAGCGGCGGGCCAGGGCCTCGTAATACATCCGGCAGATGGAGTCCCCCCGGACGTTGGACCAGCCGTAGGCCATGATGCCCCCGTCCATGATGGACAGGTTCGGGTTGGGCATGATGAGGGCCGGGTCCACCCGAAGCATGGTGCCCAGGCCGCTGCACGTGGGGCACGCGCCGTAGGGGGCGTTGAAGGAGAACAGCCTTGGGGTCATCTCCTCGATGGAGATGCCGCAGTCCTCGCAGGCGTAGTTCTGGGAGAAGGTCAGCACCTTGTCCTGGCCGGTCAGGTCCACCTGGACCAGACCGCCGGACAGGACCATGGCCGTCTCCGCAGAGTCCGTGACACGGCGGAGGATGTCGCTTTTCATCACCAGCCGGTCGATGACGATCTCGATGTTGTGCTTTTTGTTCTTGTCCAGAGGGATGCTCTCACCCAAGTCGTAGACGTTCCCGTCCACCCGGGCCCGGACGTAGCCGGAGCGCTGGGCGTCCTCGAAGATCTTCCGGTGCTCCCCCTTCTTCCCCCGGATGACCGGGGCAAGGATTTGAAGCCTGGTCCCCTCGGGCAGCTCCATGATCTGGTCCACGATCTGGTCGATGGTCTGCTGGCGGATCTCCTTGCCGCACTTGGGACAGTGGGGGATGCCAATCTGAGCCCACAGCAGACGCAGATAGTCGTGGATCTCCGTGACGGTGCCCACGGTGGACCGGGGGTTCCGGGAGGTGGTCTTCTGGTCGATGGAGATGGCCGGGGAAAGGCCGCCGATGTAGTCCACGTCCGGTTTGTCCATCTGGCCCAGGAACTGCCGGGCGTAGCTGGAAAGGCTCTCCACATACCGGCGCTGGCCCTCGGCGTAAATGGTGTCGAAGGCAAGGCTGGATTTGCCGCTGCCGGAAAGGCCGGTGAACACCACCAGCCGGTCCCGGGGCAGCTCCAGGTCTATGTTTTTCAGGTTGTTGGCTCGCGCCCCCTGAATGGTGATCTTATCGGGCATATACACGCTTCCTCGCTCTTTTGCTTAACGATTCATTATACACTATGGACCGCGCAAATTACAATCAAAAAGTATAAATTTAATGCCACTCCGAAAAGGGCGAGACCGCCGGCGGCGGAAGCGGCGGCAGCTCATCCAGCACCCTGGCGGTGAGCGCGAGAAAATCGGGCCATTTTCTGGTCTTTCCCAGCGCCTTGGCGTATGCCTCCCCGCCCTGGAAGCTGGGCAGCATCAGGGCCCAGATGGCTTTCATCCGATGGATGGCGCTGCCGGGGCCGCCGAAAGCCTCGCAGTAGGCCGCGCACAGTTCCTGGTGGAACAGGCGCAGGGTCTCCCGATCCGTCACGCCGCCCCGGGCGCGGCACGCCAACGCCGGGTCCGCCGTCAGCCCCCGGCCGATCATCACGGTGTCCAGGCCCGGAAACCGCTGCTCAATGGCCGCGATATCCGCCGCGGTGCGTACGTCGCCGTTGTAGCACACCGGGGCCCGGCTGGCCGCAGAAGCCCACGCAAAGGAGTCCGGATGGACGCGGCCATCGTACATCTCCGCCTTCGTCCTGGCGTGGATGATGAGCCGGGAGATGGGATAGTCGTTGTATACGGCGAGGATGGCCCCGAATTCCTCCGGGTCCCTCACCCCAAGCCTGGTCTTGACGGACACCCGCACGGGCGCGGCGGCAAAGATGCCGTCCAGCAGCCGCCGGAGCGCGTCCGGGTCCGCCAGCAGCCCCGCGCCCTTGCCCTTGGCCGTCACCGTGCCGGAGGGACAGCCGGCGTTCAGATTCACTTCCCCGTAGCCCATATCCGCCAGGGCATTCGCCGCCCAGAGAAAGTCGGCGGCGTTTTTGGTAAGAAGCTGAGGTACCAGCGGTATGTCCCGGTTGTTCTCCGGCGCCACCTGCCGCAGCTCCCTTGGCGGGAAGATGTGGTTCTGGGTAGGGCTCAGAAAGGGCGTGAAATACCTGTCCACGCCCGGAAAATACCGCCGGTGGATACGGCGGTAAATATAGTCTGTGATGCCCTCCAGGGGCGCGAAATAAAGCTCCATGGGCCGTATTGTAGCACATCGGCAGACCGGGCGCAAGGACTTGTCAACCGGGCGCGGCTATGGTAGAATTTTCTGGAAACGGGAAAGGAGCGGCGGCCATGATCAGAGAGATACGCTCGGCGCAGGATATGGAGCAGCTTGTGCTGGAATGGGGCTTTCTGCCCTTTTTCAAAAACGATATCCCAGGCTTCTCCATCGAGGAGCACACGCCCCCGGAGCTGTGGTTTGGAGACGACGGCGAGATATGGGGTCCCTGGGAATGGAAAGGTCCCGTGGCCCGGACCGGGACGAATATATACGGCAAGGTATTCTGGAAAAAGGCGGGCTTCGTGAGCATGGAGTGGTTCCCGGATTTCGCCAATGTCCGCCGGGACGGGTACGACTTCGACGCCCGCTTCGACGACGGGCTGGCCTCCTACAAGGACAAGGAGCTCTTCGACGCCATCGACCGCCACGGCTCGTTGCAGACCGGACAGCTCAAAAAGCTCTGCGGCTACGGCGGCAAGGACGGCAAAAAGGGCTATGAGACCGCCATCACCCGATTGCAGATGCAGACCTATATCTCCGTGGCGGATTTCGATTACGCCACCGATAAGCACGGCAGCGTCTACGGCTGGGGCATCGCCCGCTACGCCACGCCGGAGAGCCGCCTGGGCTACGAGGCCGTCACCGCCGCCTACTCCCGCACCCTGGAGGAATCGCTCCGGCGGATGCTGGACTATCTGCGAAAGCGTCTGCCCCAGGCCACGGAAAAGCAGCTTCTGAAGCTGCTGCGCATGTAAAAAGCAAGTCCCGCCGGGACTTGCTTTTTATAACATCATCTCCTCGTCGGTGACGGCGCCTTTGCAGACGATGTTGGTGGGGCCGGTGAGATACAGGGCGTATGCGCCGCTCTCCTGCATTATGTCCACGAAAAGGGTCCCGCCGGCACTGTCGGCCCGAAGGGCACCGGTCCGCAGCTTCCCCTGGACTTTTAGGGCCAGGGCCACCGCCGCCGTGCCGGTGCCGCAGGCGTAGGTGAAGTCTTCCACGCCCCGCTCATAGGTCCGCAGGCAGACATGATCCTGGCCCAGGGGGTCATAGAAATTCACGTTGGCCCCCTTTGGAAAGGCGGGATGATACCGCAAGGCCCGGCCCAGAGCACGCAGCGCGTTTTCGTCCGCCGCTTGCAGCCCCGCATAGGGCACCGCCGCGTGAGGCAGACCGGGCGTTCCCAACTCTATATAGACACACGGATAGCGCACGCCGTTTATCTCCACGGGCCGGTCCGTGTCCAGCACGGTTGGACCGTTCAGACGGACCCGGTATTGGCGAGACGTGATCCTCCGGCCCGTGACTGTGCCGGACATGGTCTCCACATGCTGGGTCTCCCCTGCCAGGCCGTTCTCATAGCCGTACCGGCAGATGCACCGGGCCCCGTTGCCGCACATCTCCGCCTCGCCGCCGTCGGCGTTGAAAAACAGCATCCGGTAATCCCCGCCGTCCTCCGCCGGACGGACCACCATGAGCCCGTCGGCCCCGATGGACATATGCCGCTCGCAGAGCGTTTTTGCAATATTGCTCAGCCGCTCGTCGGGAATGATATCGTCCATATCGTTCAGGATGATAAAGTCATTCCCCGCCCCGTTCATCTTCCAAAATTCCATGGCTCCCTCCATAGCTCCAGCTCCGGAAGCTGCCGGATATCGTCCAGCACCACCGCGCCCGTGGCCGCGAGCCGCTCGCGGCTCTGGTGGCCGGCGGCGATCAGCACGCACCGGCTGCCGACGCTCGCCGCAGTCTCCCAGTCGTGGACCGTGTCGCCCACGAAAAGAGCCTGGGCCGGGTCGACGCCCCGTTCCGCCAGATACCCGGCGGCCAGGCCCGCCTTGCCGCCGCCCAACTGGTCCGACACCCCAAGGACCGCCCGGAATTTTCCCGCCAGGCCCCGCTCCGCCACCTGCCGCTCCAGATCGTCTTGCCGGGAGGCGGAGGCCAGCACCTGATCGATACCCGTGGCGTTCAGGGCGTCCAGGGTCTCCGCCGCGCCGGGCATCAGGCCGCACTTCTTGGACGAGGCCCGGTAATCGGACATAAACTCCTCCGCCAGGTCGTCGAAGGACTCGACGGAAAGGTCGATCCCGGCCATGGCGTAGTAGTCCCGCACGGGAAAGGTGAAAATTTCCCGGTAGCGGGCCATGTCCGGCATGGGCGGCAGGCCCCGGCGGGCCAGCATCCTGTTCATGACGGCCCGGCAGACCTCCGCGTCGTCCAAAAGCGTGCCGTTCCAGTCCCAGATCACCGTCATGCCCTTCGCCTCCATTTCCTGCTGTTTTTATCAAAATATCACGCACACTCTGCCGCTGTCAACGGCGGAAAAATGCCCGGCATTAAAAGCGCCGGGCATTGCAGACTGTCAAAGAACGATGAAAGGGAGCGAAGCCCGGTCAGGGCGAGCCGCGCGGCATTCCCGCGCGTGAAGTCAAAATCCGCTGTGCGACAGGATTTTGACTTCCTGCGAGGGGGAATTCACTTTCCCCTCGCAGTTTCAATCCGAGCTGACAAAAACTCGTTTTTTGACAAGCTCAAAAATGCCCGGCGTTAAAAGCGCCGGGCATTGCGGTATATTCAGATGTCGAACCAGCGGATCTCGTTTGGCCCCAGAGTCAGGGGGAAGGATGTTTTGTCCGTGTACACAGTGGTCCGCTGGGGCTCATAGGTGTTGTTCACCACGCAGTACCGGCCGCTGTTGGGATAGGCGTGGACCTCCGTGTTCACGTTGGCGGAAAACCACTTATGAAGCTCGCTCTCGCCGTGGCTGCTCCACAGCACCGCCCGGTGCAGGAGCCGGGTGTTCCGGAAGGAGTACGGCAGGCCGGAGATGTATACCGCCCGGCCCCGGCCGAATTCATGGACCGCCAGCTGGACCTCCTTGTCCCGCTGGACCAAAACTTCCGCGCCCGGCAGGGCGTAGATGCTCTTCTTCCCCTCGCCAAAGTCCACCGGCCCCTCCCCATCCGCCAGGATGAAGTGGTCCGGATGCTCGTCCCAGTTGTATTTGTCGTAATTTAGAGTGAAGCCCGTCTCCTTCTCTACCCCCAGCACCCCAGCCAGCTGGATATACCGGCCCTGGTACTGGTGGCCGGAGGGCTCGCCAACGCCGATGAGACCGCCGCCGTTCCAAACGAAGCGCTTGACCGCGCCGGAGATGCGCGGGTCCTCCCAGACAGCGCCGCCGGTGTGGGCCGTATCCCCGTCGCCGATGTTCAGGAGCACGTCCACCCCGTCCAGCAGGTCGGGATCGGCCAGGATGCCGTCAAAGCTGATGAACCGCACGTCATAGGGCGCACCGGACAGGGCCTCGATCACGCCAGCATAGGAATAGTTCTGCTTGTGATACAAAGCGTGGTGGACCATGTGGCAGCCCCAGGAACGGGCCCGGCCCCAGGCGTTCAGCACCGCCACGGTCCGGCAGCACCAGGGCTTTCCGCCCTTGACGCTCTCATACAGTTCCCGGAACTCGCCGCACACGCTCTGCACATAGTCGATGAACTCCGGGAACTGGCAGGCCAGCTTCAGATACCCCCCGTAGCCGATCCGGTCCACGGGTTTTCGCAAAATGGCCCGCCGGGCCGTGACCCAGTTCTCCTTGGCCTCCCGGACCGGGTCCCCGCCGGGATGGAAGGTGTCCGGGAAGAAATAGGGCAAGAACCGGCCCTCGGTGTATCGGACGCCCGGGATGTCGGAGATGAGCCGGAGCGTGGAGCCGTTGCCCACGCTGCCCACCACCGCGTCCAGGCCGATGGAGGCAAACTCCTCCATGTAGGGCTCCGTGCCGATCCAGTGGTCCCCCAGGAACATCATGGCCTCTTTGCCGTACTCATGGGTGATGTCCACCAGCTCCCTGGCCAGAGCCGCCACCTCCCGGCGCTGGAAGGCCATAAAGTCCTTATACTCCTTGCTGGGGACCCGGTACTGGTTGTTGTAATACCCCTGGTCGATGATGTACTCCGGCCGGAAGGGATAGCCCACTTCTTGCTCGAACTTTTCCAATATGTACGGGCTGACGGAGGCGGAATAGCCATACCAGTCCACGTATTTTTCCCGCTTCAGCTCGTCGAAGACCAGGGTGAACTGGTGGAAAAAGGTGGTGTAGCGGATCACGTCCACGTAGGGGTGCTCCTCGATGAACCGGCGCAGGCGCTCCAGGGAAAAGGCGTGGGTCTTGGGCTGGCGCACGTCGAAGGTGATCTGGTGCTCAAAATCCTTCCAGCCGTTGGTGACGGCGTTGTACATGTGCACCGGGTCCCAGATGAGATATGCCAGAAAGCTGACCGTGTAGTCGTGGAAGGGCTCCGGCCGGTCGATCACCACGCGGCCCCTCTCCTTCTCCCAGCGCCAATCGTCCGGGTCCAGCGGCTTCCCGGCGGACCGGTCCATGACCTCCCACCAGCGGCGGATGTCGTCATGGTCGTTCACCGCCATCAGCTCCGGGCTCACGCCCTGCATCAGCGCTATGGAAAGCGGCCCCTCCGAGGCGGTATGAAAGCCGGTCATGATGTAGCACTGCTGGACCTCGTCCGGATTGGCCTTTGCCCAGGCGTTGTCCTTGCGGGTGGTGTAATAGGTGGAGTAGACCTTCGCTTCCACGCCCTTCAGCTCCTCCGGGAAATCGGTCCCGTCGCAGTCCCGGATGGCGTCGGCGCCCCAGCGCTCCAAAATATCCAATGTCTCGGGGACCACGTCCCAGTCGGTGGGGATGGTCACCCGTCCTTTGCTCTGCTTCATAGTCAAAATACCCTTATTGGAAGCGGCGCGCTCAGCCCTTCACGCCGCCGGCGGTGACGCCGGAGATGATGCGGCGGCTCATGAACAGGTACAGCAGGAACGTGGGCAGGAACACGATGATCACCGCCGCGAACAGCCCGCCGTAGTTGCCGGAGTACTTCATGGAGTTGACGATCTGCAAAAGGCCCACGCCCACAGGAGTCATCTCCTTGCCGGTGGTGAAGATCAGCGCCATGAAAAACTCGTTCCAGGTGGACAGGAAGTTGAAGATGGTCACGGTGATGATGGCCGGCTGGATCAGGGGCAGCATGATGACCCAGAAGGTCCTGTTGGCCGAGCAGCCGTCGATGGCGGCGGCCTCCTCATAGTCGTGGCTCAATGTGGCGAAGAAGTCCAGCATGTAGATGGCCGTATAGGGCACGCGCATGAAGATGTACAGGGCGATCAGCAGGATACGGCCCTTGATGCCCCACTTCACCGCAAGAGAATACAGGGGCATGATGATCATGATGGCCGGCACGCTCATGGAGATGACCAGGGCCAGGCGGATGACGCGGCTGCCCCGGAAATTCCACCGGCTGAGCACATAGGCCGCCGGGGCCGCGATCAGAAGCACCCCCGCGCAGGACACCACGGAGTACAGAAGGGAGTTCCCAAAGAAGATGGACACATTTTGGGTCTTCCAGGCGGTGGCATAGTTCTCCCAGTGGAAGCCGGACTCAAATTCCAGCACCTGGCCGGTCATGATCTCCCGGGAGGTGGACAGGCTCGCGCCGATGATCCAGCCCAGCACCACCACCAGAAAACCCACGTAGGCGATCACCACCAGGTAGCCCGGAAGCATTTTCAGCTCGCGCTTCCAGTTGAAGCGCTTTCTTGTCTTTTCCATCGCTTCCCCCTCCTGTCAGTATTCCAGGTCGCTGCTCTTGAGCAGCTTCTCGGTGACGATGTATACGGCGATGATGATGAGCGTGAGCACCACGCCCACTGCGGCGCCGGCCCCGGCGTCACGCTCGATGACGCCCTTGCCGCCGAACACCGTGTCATAGAGATATATGACCGGCACGATGGTGGAGCCCTCCGTCTGCACAGGCGAGAACAGCTTCGACCACAGGTAGAACGTGGCTGCGTTGATGGTCCAGAAGGTGACGGTGGTCTTCACGATGCCCTTCAGCAGGGGCAGGGTGATGCGGAAAAACTGGGTGGTCTTTTTCGCCCCGTCGATGGTGGCGGCCTCGTAAAGGTCTGCGGGGATGCCCTCGATGCCGCTGATATAGATGAGCATGTAGTAGCCCACGCTGCCGTAGATGAACGCGGCGATCATGGCCCACAGCTTGGCGTCCGTGCCCAGCCAGCGGACCTTGTCGAAGCCCAGGAAGGTGACAAGCTGATTGAGAAGGCCGTAGTCGTAGTTGAATATGTACTGAACCCACATGGTGGCCAGGGCCACGGCGGAGATCACGTTGGGCAGATAGATGGCCGCCCGGAAGAACCCCTGGAAGCGGATCTTGCTGGTGAGGATCACCGCGATCAGCAGCGACAGGGCCAGGGTGATGACGCCGCCCACGATCCAGATGGCCAGAAAGTTTTTCAAAGACGTGATAAAGCTGGCGTTGTGGAAGATCTTGACGTAGTTGTCCACCCCGTTGAAGCGCCACGCGCCCAGGTCCGCCGTCACGCTCTCCACCCGGAAGAAGCTCATGGCCACCGTGCGCAGCACGGGATAGACGTACATCAGCAGCAGGCAGATCACCGTGGGTGCGATGAACAGGAAGATCAACGTCCTGTTTTTCTTCATATGGGTCTCACCTCTCCTTCACGGTATCAAAAAACAGGCGGCACCGAAGTGCCGCCTGCCTCATGCAAGGATCAATACAGGGCGTCCATGGCGGCGCAGAAGTCAGCGCCAGTGGCATACTTGCCCTCAAAGAGCTCGGTGAACATGGTCTTCATGTCGCCCCAGGCGGCATGGGTGTTCAGAGAACCGCACCAGGTCATGGGCTTCGCGGCAGCCTGCAGGGTCTCGATGGTGCCGGTCAGGGACGCGGGGGCGGTGTTGTTGGGGTCAGCGGGGATCTGGGCGGCCTCGTCGGCCATCTTCTGATCCCACTCGCCGGTGACCAGGAACATGATGAAGTCGAAGGCCTCCTGTGCATGCTCGCTGTAGGAGGGGATGGCCAGGGAGTTGGCACCGGCATAAGCGGCAGTGGGCTCCGCGCCGCCGTCCACGGCGGGATAGTTGAACAGGCCCCAGTTGACCTCTTCGCCCACGGCGGCGTTGACCTCAGCGGTCACGTAGTTGGCGCACACCACCATGGCGGCGGTGCCAAGGCCCACCTTGGTCTGGCTGGAGGGATACTCGTCGGGAGCGCCCTCGGCCAGGTAGCCGGCGTTCACCAGGTCGATGATGTCCTGGGCGGCCTGCACGGCCTGCTCATTGTCGGCCCAGCCGCCATTGTCCCGCAGCTCGGCGATGCCATCCTCGCCCAGGTAGCGGACCAGGTGATAGTAGAAGGAGAAGTTGGTGTAAGCGCCGTCCTGAGCCAGAGGCGCGATGCCCGCGTCGACCAGCTTCTGGCAGACGTCCAGGAACTCGGCCCAGGTGGTGGGCTCGGCCTCGATGCCGGCGGCCTCGAATGCGTCCTTGTTGTAGAACACGCCGCCGACCTGGGGCTGCTCAGGGATGCTGTTCAGGCAGCCCGCCCACTCGACGACCTGGTCGTTGAAGCAGGCGTAGCCCTCATACCCGGCGGCCTCGGCCATCTCGGTCAGATCGTAAGTATAAGGAGCATAGACCTGGCCGATGCGGTTGTAGTCGTCGTCGAACAGGTCGAAGTCCTCGCCGGCCTCGAGAGCAGCGGACAGAAGGGTGTTGATGTCGCGGCCCTTCCACTCGATGTTCACGTGCACGCCGGTCTCGGCCTCATAGGCCTCGGCAGCGGCGGCGATGACGTTGGCCTGGGGCTCGCCCTCGTTCCACATGGACCAGTAGGTGATCTCTGCGGCGTCGTCCGCCAGGGCAAAGGCGCCCAGGGACAGGACCATGACCACCGCAAGGATCATGCTGAGAAGTTTCTTCATGGATCGTTCCTCCTTAAATAAATGTTTGTCTGTTTGGTGTCTTACACATCATGGTATCAGTATAATCTTTTGCCGCGTGAAAACAATATGATTATTGCTCTACTTTTTATGATAATTGCTATTTTTATGGATTTTGCAGTATTCCATAAAAATTTTAATACTTTATTTCAGTAAATCTCTATAATTTGCCAGCTGCAAACCGGCGGCGTTCGACAAATTTTTCACGCAAAAACCACGGCTTGGCATTGCAACCGCATGCGAAAAAATGTATAATATTGCAAAACGCGCACGCTTCCGGAGGTGACGGCCTTGAGCACGCAGCAATATATACTGCCCCGGGGCGAGTCCGGCCCCAGCCTGGAGAACGTCCGGCTGCTGTATGTGACATGCGCCCAGTACAGCCCGGAATGGGCCTCCGCGCCCCATATCCACACCTGCGCGGAGCTGTTCTTCGTCACAGGCGGCAGCGGCTCGCTGCAGATGCAGCAGGAGGTCCTGCCCGCCGTGTCCGGCGACATGGTCTTCGTCAACGCCGGCGTGCCCCACACGGAGCGCAGTCAGGCGGAGGACCCCATGGAATATGTGGTGCTGGGCGTGGAGGGCATGGAGGATCACTCCGATCCCGGCGGCTACGGCGTCATCCACGGCTTTGCCGGCCAGCGGCAGGTGGCCGCGTGCCTGGACCTGCTGCTGCAGGAGGCGTCCGCCGGGCAGGCCGTGGACGCGGCATTGTGCCAGAGCCTGCTGCGGGTCCTGCTGCGGCTGCTCCTGCGCCAGCAGCAGTCCGTGCTCCTGCCCGTCTCCGGCGTGCCGAAGGCCAGCCGGGAGTGCGCCACGGTCCGGCGGTACATCGACCACCACTTCAAGGAGAACATCACCCTGGACCAGCTGGCCGCCGCCGCCCACCTGAACAAGTTCTATCTCAGCCACTCCTTCCAGCGGGAGTTCGGCGTGTCCCCCATCCGGTATCTCATGATGCGCCGCATCCAGGAGAGCCGCTTCCTCCTGTCGGAGACCGACCACTCCCTGTCCCACATCGCCCAGGTGCTGGGCTTTTCCTCCCCCAGCTACTTCTCCCAGTGCTTCCGCCGGGTGGAGGGCGTCAGTCCCAAGGAATACCGGCTGCTGCGCCGGAACGAGAAATGACCGGAGGCTTCCGCTATGACTTGCTTTTTCACCAGCTCCCCCATGATCCCCGATACGCCGGACCTGGATCCGGCCAACGGCTTCATCCATGAGCTCCATCTGGCCCTGCCCTACCCATGCCGGGCACTGTACGTCTGCTCCGACCCGGACGACTGGGAAAAGACCGACCTTTACGCCGCCGCCACCGCCGAGGCCATGGAGGGGGCCGGCTTCGCCTTCTCCGCCTTCGACGTGCTGGACGGCCGGGACCCGGACGACGGGGCGGGTCTCATCGACAACGCCGACCTCGTCATCCTGTGCGGCGGCCATGTGCCCACACAAAACGCCTTTTTCCGGGCCATCGG
>CANPXZ010000024.1 GCA_947587485.1 uncultured Oscillospiraceae bacterium
CCTTGACGTAGGCCTGCTGGAGCAGGCAGATCTCCTTGTAGTACTTCTCGATGCCGCCCATGACGATCTTCTCGATGATGGCGTCGGGCTTCTTGGCGTTCTTGGGGTCCTGCTTGGCCTGGGCCAGACGGACGGTCTTCTCATGCTCGATGAAGGCCTCGTCCACCTTGGACTTGTCCAGGAACTGGGGACGCATGGCGCAGATCTGCATGGCCACGTCCTTGCCCAGCTCGATAACGGCGTCGGCGGTGCTCTCGGTCTCCAGGGTCACCAGCACGCCCACGCGGCCGTTCATGTGCACGTAGGGCACGTTCACGCCCTCTGCCACACGGGCAAAGCGGCGGATCTGCATGTTCTCGCGCAGAGCCAGGAACACCTCGTTCTTGGCGTCGGCCACAGTGGTCTTGCCGTCTACCCACTTGCACTCCTGCAGGGCCTCCACGTCGGCGGGATTTTCCTTAGCGATGACCTTGGCCAGGTCCTTCACAAAGCCGGTGAACTTCTCGTTGCTGGCAACGAAGTCGCTCTCGCAGTTGACCTCGACCACCACGCCGATGCCGTCGATGACGGTGGCGTAGGCCATGCCCTCGGCGGCGATGCGGCCGGCCTTCTTGCCGGCGCTGGCCAGGCCCTTTTCACGCAGATAGTCGACGGCCTTGTCCATATCGCCGTCGCAGGCCACCAGGGCCTTCTTGCAGTCCATCAGGCCCGCGCCGGTGCTCTGGCGCAGGTCGTTCACCATTTTCGCGGTTACAGCAGCCATTATTCCTCTTCCTCCTTGGCGATCTCTTCCTCAGTAGCTGCGGGGGCCTCGGCCTCCGCCTCGGCGTCCTGGCCCTGACGGCCCTCCTGCACGGCGTTGGCCATGGCGTTGGAGATGAGCCGGATGGCGCGGATGGCGTCGTCGTTGCCGGGGATCACATAGTCGATCTCATCGGGGTCGCAGTTGGTGTCCACGATGGCCACGATGGGGATGTGCAGCTTGCGGGCCTCGGCGATGGCGTTGTGCTCCTTGCGGGGGTCGATGACGAACAGCGCGCCGGGCAGCTTCTTCATGTCCTTCACGCCGCCGAGATACTTCTCCAGCTTGGCCTGCTCGCCCATGAGCTTCATGACTTCCTTCTTGGGCAGCATATCGAAGGTGCCGTCCTCCTGCATGCGCTTGAGCTGGTTCAGGCGGTCCACGCGGGTGCGCATGGTCTTGAAGTTGGTGAGCATGCCGCCCAGCCAGCGGGCGTTGACGTAGTACTGGCCCACCCGGCTGGCCTCCTCGGCCACCGCGTCATGGGCCTGCTTCTTGGTGCCCACGAACAGGATGGACTGGCCGCTCTCGGCCAGGCTGCGCACGAAGTCGTAGGCCTCCTCCAGCTTCTTGGCGGTCTTCTGCAGGTCGATGATATAGATGCCGTTGCGCTCCAGGTAGATATACTCCGCCATCTTGGGGTTCCAGCGGCGGGTCTGGTGACCGAAGTGGACGCCAGCCTCCAGGAGCTGCTTCATCGTTACTACTGCCATTACGTTTTTTCCTCCTTATTTTTTCAGTTTTTACCCTCCGGACCCGTCGTCCTTGCGGCCACCCTTGCGGGACAGGGCCGTGCGTCAGGGTCCGTGCGTAATAGGCAAGCTCAGATATTATACCAGAGCGTTCCGCCCATTTCAAGTGCTTTTTCCCGGGAAAATGGGCTTTTTGGGCCGTTTTTCCCGGCGGACGCCGTGCTCGGACTCCACCAGGATGATGTCGTCCCCGATGCGGCTGATGCACTCCCAGGGCAGGACATAGTCATCCTCCCGGCCAAGCAGGCCCATGGCCCGTGCCCTGCCCGGCACGATCAGCGCCGTGATGCGCCCCTCCGGATAGGAAAACTCCGCGTCGCATACGTACCCCAGCCGGGACCCGGTGCGGACGTTGATGACCTCCTTGTAGCGAAAATCGGAAAATCTGCAAAGCATATGCCACCCCTCCCATAGTATGTATGCGGGAAGTGTCGAAAAAATGCGGCGATTTACATTTTTCGAGGCAGGGTGTATGCTTTTATGTATCGGACGCCAGGGAGGGATGGATATGCCGGCATACGGCGAGGGATATTGGGAACAGAGCTGGAAACGGGACAAGGACATGGACTTTTCGTCCTATTCCAGGCCCTATTACCGCCTGGCCAGCCTGGAAATAGAGGTTTTTTGGCAAAACGGCGTCCGCTCTGTCTGCGACGCCGGGTGCGGCTACGGGGCGTACGCCCTGGCCCTGGCCTCCAACGGCTTTGCCGTGACGGCCTTCGACGTGGCCCCCACGGCGGTGGAACTCGCCGGGCGGCTGCTGGACCGGTACGGCCTCCGTCTGGCCGGGCGAAAGACCGCCAGCGTCCTGGATACCGGCTATCCCGACGGGGCCTTCGACGGCGTGGTCTGCTTTTCCGTGCTGGACCACCTGACCGTCCCCGAGGCGCAAACAGCCCTTCAGGAGCTCACGCGCATCACACGGCCCGGCGGACTGCTCCTGCTGGCCTTCGACACGCCGGACGAGGACGACCTGGCCCGGGAGCACATCGTCCTGCCGGACGGGAGCTTTCAGTATGCCGGCGGCATGGTCTTTCACCCCTACGACGCCCAAGCTGCGGAGAGCTTTCTGTCGGGCCGGCCCATCATCCACCGGGGCACGGGACCAAAAGGGGAACTCGTCGTAATCATAAGGAAATAGGATATACCATATCGCTTGAACGCCCCCCTGTGCAATGCCGTATAAAACGCGCCGAAGGCGCACCAGCCTCCCCTGTGCAAGGGGAGGGGGACCGCGCGAAGCGCGGTGGTAGGGTTGTTACCAGTCTGAGATGTCATCCAAGACTGGTAACAATCCCTCAGTCAGCGCCTGACGGCGCTGCCAGCCCCCTTTGCACAAGGGGGCCATAAGAAGTGCGCCTGCGGCGCGAATCATAATTCCCCTTGCACAGGGAAACCTTGTTTCCAACAAAGTATGGGCGCGTCCGGCGGACGCGCCCTTGATTTTTTATGCCTATTTTCTCTCAGCTCTCGAAAAACCGCTCCCGGTAGGCCCGGGGCGTCAGGCCCGTGCGGGCCTTGAAGGCGCGGATGAAGTGGCTCTGGGAGCTGAAGGCCAGGATGGCCCCGATGTCCGCGCAGGACCAGTCCGAGAACTTGAGCATATTGCCGGCCGCCTCGATGCGCCGGTCCAGCACGTAGTCCGAGATGGACCGGCCCGTCTCCTTTTTGAACAGGGTGGACAGGTAGCTCTCCGTCAGGCCCGCCCGCTCCGCCAGGTCCGCCACGGTGATGCGCTGGTGCAGGTGCTCGTAGATATAGTCCACGCACCGGGCCACGGGCCGGGAATAGGGCGTGCGCCTGGGGACGGCCCGGACCTCCTTCAGGTAAAACTCGAACATCTCCCGCCGCAGGGCCCGGATCGCCTCGATGCTGTCCAACTCGTCCATCCGCTGGATGAACAGGTCGCTGCTGTTGTAGGCCCGCTCCGGCTCCATCCCCGCCGCCATCGCGGTCCGGCAGGCCAGCGTGGCGGAAGCCACGAACAGATATTTGCAGTTGCGCACCGGGTCCCGGGACACGTGCCCCGGCAGGTCAGAGGCGAAGATGCGCACCGACTCCTCCACCGTCCCCGGATCGCCCGCCCGCAGCATCTCATACTGGCGCATGTCCTCCGCGTTGGTGTGGTGCCGCTCCCCGGTCTCCCGGTGGATGTACTCCATGTACCGGAGCTTTTTCTCGTCGACCGTCATCGTGCTCATGGCATTCTCCCCTTTGCAGCATCATTATGCCACAAATAGAATGAAAATGCAATAAATAACCCCATATTTCTGGCATAATACGGCCATAAAGAAAAAACAAGGAGGGCATGATCCCATGAAGAAGATGTGCAAGCTGACGAGGAAGATGCGCAGGCTCCACACTCTGGAGGCCGGCCGCAGACAGTTCGCCCCTCTGGCCCGGCCCACGGTCTATGTGTTCGTCAACAACGTGACGCTGCCGGTGGCCTGAGACAACAGAAAGCCCCATGTGTAACGGGGTGCAAAATCGCGGCGCAGCCGCATACCGTATTGACGGCCCCCTCTGACGAGGGGGCTGTCGAGCGAAGCGAGACTGAGGGAGAGACAAGTTACCTCCAGTGCCGGTGTATCTCTCCCTTCGTCTTGGCCTGACGGCCAAGCCACCTCCCTCGTCAGAGGGAGGCATTCCATAATGTGTCGCTGAAAGCGACACCGCTTTGAAAGGCTCCCTTGTGCAAAGGGAGCTGTCGCCGCCATCGGGGTCCCCAAAAGGCACGCTTGCCTTTTGGGGAGAGGAGGAGCCGCGGGCTATTCGGGATTTGCCGCTTGCGGCAAATCCCGGCCTAGCCAAGCGAGCGACGACGAGACTGAGGGATTGTTACCAGTCTGGAGGTTACCTCAGCACTGGTAACAACCCTTCCACCGCACTTCGTGCGGTCCACCTCCCCTTGCACAGGGGAGGCGTTCCATAAAGTATGGGCGCGTCCGAATTTCGGACGCGCCCATAAACTGTTTTTGTGCTTATTTCGTGTACTTCAAACTGTTGGATGGCGTGTAGCCGCTCAGCATGGTCTTTTTGTCGTTCTTCACGCACCGGACCGTGAACTCGTAGGTCACCCCGTTTTTCAGGTGCGCCGCCTTCCGGGTATAGCTGGTGCTGGTAGTCGTTCCGATCTTCTTCCAGCTCCCGCCGTTCTCGCGATAATACACCATGTACCGGGGCGAACCGTCGACTTTGTTCCAGGTCACCTTGATGCCGTTGGACGCCTTGCTGATCTTCACCGTGGGCGCGGTGAGCTGGGTAGTACCGGTGTATTTCAGACTGTTGCTGGCCTTATAGGAGCTCAGCATGGTCTTTTTGTCGTTCTTCACGCACCGGACCGTGAACTCGTAGGTCACGCCGTTTTTCAGGTTCGCCGCCTTGCGGGTGTACGTGGTGGCGGTGGTGGTGCCTATTCTCTTCCAGCTCCCGCCGTTCTCCTTATAATAGACCATGTACCGGCTGGCTCCCGCGACCTTGTTCCATGTCACCTTGATCCCGCCGTTGGACGCCTTGGCGATCTTCACCGTGGGCGCGGCGTAATAGGTCAGGCTCTTGCCGGCCTTGTCGTAGTCGCTGGTATAGGTTTTCTTGTCGTTTTTCACGCAGCGGATGGTGAAGACGTAGATCTTGCCGCTCTTCAAGTCCTTGGCCTTCCGGGTGTAGCTGGTGGCGGTGGTGGTGCCGATCTTGGTCCACTTCGAGGCCCCCTTGAGCTTATAGAAAACCATATACCGGTCCGCGCCGTCCACCTTCCCCCAAGTCACCTTCAGGCCGTCGGCCGTATTCTCCATCTTGGTGATCTTGGGCGTTGCCAGCTTGGCCTCCGGCTTGGGGGTGGCGGTAGGCTTGGGGGTAACGTCAGGTTTGGGAGTGACGTTCGGCTTGGGGGTGGCAGTGGGCTTGGGGGTAACGTCAGGTTTAGGGGTGACGTTCGGCTTGGGCGTGGCGGTGGGCTTCGGCGTAGCTGTGGGCGTGGCGCCGCCAGGCGCGGGACCAAGGGATTGGAAGGTATACTTGCAGTTTTCAGCAAACGTCTGGGCCGTGGAGCCGTCATAGCCGTGGATGACGGTGACGCTGGGATCGCCCAGGGTCGTGTCAGTAAAACTGTCGATCGTGCAGCTGGGGTTCAGGATCATCACGCTGGCCAGCGAGTCGCAGAGGTAAAACGCGAACTTTTCAATGCTGGTCACACTGGCCGGGATCGTCACGCTCTTCAATGCCGTACAGCCCTGGAACATGTAATCCCCAATGACGGCCGCGCCGTTTTCGATCGTCACATCGGTCAGAGACGTACATCCTTCAAAGGCAAGAGTATCAACGCTGGTCACGCCTTTCCCGATCGTCACGCTCGTCAACGCCGTGCATTTGGAAAACGCTTGGCTCCCGATGGTTTTCACGCTGGCCGGGATCGTCACGCTCGTCAGCGCCGCAAAGCTAAACGCACCGACTCCGATGCTGGTCACGCCGTTTCCGATCGTCACGCTGGTCAAGTTCTCGCAGGCGGTAAACGCGCTGGTGCCAATGGCGGTGACGCCGTCCCCGATGACCGCCTCGGTGATATAGCGGGCATACTTCTCGCGCCAGTTTTCATTGTCGTACTCCAGAGCGCCGCTGCCGAAGATGGTCATGCATCCGGCGGCGTCGATGGTCCAGGTCAGGCTCCCACTCTTTCCGGAGGCCGTCGTCTCCGGGTCCAGCAGCACGAACGGATAGCCGTCCCTCTTGGCAATGTAATGAGCCGTGGAGAACGCGTAGACCTTGACGGCGGTCAGCGCCGTGCAGCCGTTGAACGCACCGCTCACGATACTGGTCACGCTGGCCGGGATCGTCACGGTCTCCAACGCCGTGCAATCCGAAAACGCTAAGCCCTCAATGCCGGTCACGCCGTCTTCGATGACGACAGTCTTGATGTCCTTACGATTTCTGAACGCACTGTTTTTGATCGCGCCGGCGCCGGTGATGGTGAGCGTGCCGTCGTCCATCAGGGTATACATCACACCCTCACCGCAGGAGCCGGCCTCCCCTCCCGCCACCGTCGCGGGCGCATCCTCCGGGATCTCCGGTCCCTCAGCTTCCTCCGGTTCTTCGACCGGTTCCTCCGTGACGACGGGCTCTTCTATCGCAACGGGCTCCTCCGTGACGACAGGTTCCTCTGTCACCTCAATGAGTTCCTCCGTCACGGCGGGCTCCTCCGCCGGGGCTTCCTCGGCGAGGGCCGGGACGGCCAGGGAGAACAGCGTCGCCACCGCCAGGAGCATGCATAAACTGCGCTTTGCCATGAGATCATACCGTTCCTTTCTTTTTGTTTCCCGGCAGTCGGGCCCGGGGCGGTCTCCCGCCCGCGAGCCTTCCCGCCGAGACAAACAAAAGACGGCGCAGGGAAACTTCCCTACACCGTGGAACGACAGCACGACCCCATTATAGGTGCAAATCACCTTGTAAAAACAAGGGCTTGCGGTTATAATGGTCTCGGCGCAGTGATCCTGCTGTGTGGGAGAGGCACTTCTCCTGCATAGGGGCGTGGGGTGCTGGTAACGCCTCACGTCCCGCCTTTTGTTCATCTCGCTCCTATATTGTAGCGCATTATTCCATGTAACGCAAGCAGAAAATCGACAGGGCCCGAAAAATCGGGCCCTGCCTTTTTGATCTTGATCTTATTCCTGGAACATGGGGGTGGACAGATACCGGTCGCCGGTGTCGGGGAGCAGAGCCACGATGGTCTTGCCCTCGTTCTCGGGCCGCTTGGCCAGCTCCACCGCCGCCCAGAGAGCCGCGCCGGAGGATATGCCCACCAGCACACCCTCGGTCCGGCCCATCTCCTTGCCCATGGCGAAGGCGTCCTCGTTCTCCACGGGGATGATCTCGTCATAGACCGCCGTGTTCAGCACCTCCGGCACAAAGCCCGCGCCGATGCCCTGGATCTTATGGCTGCCCGCCGTGCCCTTGGAGAGCACCGGGGAGGATGCCGGCTCCACCGCCACCACCTGCACGGCGGGGTTGCGCTCCTTCAAATACTCCCCCACGCCGGTCAGGGTGCCGCCGGTGCCCACGCCGGCCACGAAGATGTCCACCCGGCCCTCCGTGTCCCGCCAGATCTCGGGACCCGTGGTGGCCCTGTGGGCGGCGGGGTTGGCCGGGTTCACGAACTGGCCGGGGATGAAGGCCCCCGGGGTCTGGGCCGCGATCTCGTCCGCCTTGGCGATGGCCCCCTTCATGCCCTTGGACCCCTCCGTCAGGACCAGCTCCGCGCCGTAGGCTTTGAGAAGGTTCCGGCGCTCCACGCTCATGGTTTCCGGCATGGTCAGGATGATCCGGTAGCCCTTGGCGGCCGCCACGGCGGCCAGGCCGATGCCCGTGTTGCCGGAGGTGGGCTCCACGATCACCGCCCCGGGCTTCAGCTTGCCGGAGGCCTCCGCGTCCTCGATCATGGCCTTGGCGATCCGGTCCTTCACCGACCCGGCCGGGTTGAAATACTCCAGCTTCGCCACGACCTTCGCTTTCAGGCCCAGTTTCTTCTCCAGATTCCCCAGCTCCAGCAGCGGGGTGTTCCCCACCAGGTCCAGAAACGACTTGTTGATAGCCATATGCTTAATCTCCTTATTTCCTATTGGATTAATATGTTTTCCAGGGATGCTGTTATTATACACCCATCCCCCGCCCTGTCAACCCCTTTTGGGCAAAAATGGGCAAAAAAAGTCCGGCCCGGGAGGGGTCGGACTTCATCTTAGATCACGTAATCGTTGCCGGCGGCGGTGTTGGCCCGGTCCAGGATGTCCTGGAGGGTGATGTTCCCCAGGTAGTCGGTGACCACCTTGTACAGGCCCGTCCACATGTCCAGCGTGGCGCAGGAGGCGCAGTGCTCGCAGGTGTTCACGTCCGCGTCCAGGCACTCCACCGGGGCAAGACTCCCCTCCACCTGCTCCAATATCTCGCCCACGTTGTAGTCCTTGGGCTCCCGGGCCAGGCAGTAGCCCCCTTGGGGGCCTCGGACGCCCTTGACCAGCCGGGCCTTGCTCAGCTGGGTCACGATCTGCTCCAGATACTTCTGGCTCAGACCCTGCCGGGCGGCCACGTCCTTGAGCGTCACCATACCCTCGCCGCTGTGCTGGGCCAGGTCGACCATGGTCCGCAGCGCGTATCTGCCTCTGGTGGATATCTTCATCCCGCCGCCTCCTTAGCGTTTACAGCTTCTCCATAGCCGCCTGCACGTCCGCCTCGCAGGAGCGCATGGCCAGGATGGTCTTTTCCATGAGCTGCTCCAGGGGCCAGCCCAGCATATCCGCGCCCTTCTGGATGACCTCACGGCTGCATCCGGCGGCAAAGCCCGTGGACTTGAACTTCTTTTTGAGGCTCTTGACCTCCATGTCCTGCACGCTCTTGCTGGGGCGCATCAGGGCCGCCGCGCCGATGAGTCCGGTGAGCTCGTCCGCCGCGAAGAGGACCTTTTCCATCTCCAGCGTGGGCTCCATGTCCACACCGGTGAGGCCGTAGCCGTGGCAGCAGGTGGCGTGGATCGTGGCCTCGTCCACCCCGGCGTCCCGCATGAGCTGCTGCTGCCTGACGCAGTGCTGGTCCGGCCACATCTCAAAGTCCAGGTCGTGCAGCAGACCCACCGTGGCCCAGAAGTCCGCCTGGTCGGCATAGCCCAGGTCGTTGGCGTACCAGCGCATCACGCCCTCCACCGTCAGCGCGTGCTGCAGGTGGAAGCGGTCCTTGTTGTATTTCGTGAGCAGCGCCCACGCCTCGTCTCTCGTCATTGCAATGCCTCCTATAGACTATCCGTCAGCGAAGCCCGGTCAGGGCGAGCCGCGCGGCATTCCCGCGCGTCAAAGTCAAAATCTGCGGTGCGGCAGGATTTTGACTTTCTGCGAGGGGGAATTCACTTTCCCCTCGCAGTTTAAATGATCGTCCCGCCGCCTATCACTACATCCCCGTCATACAACACCACGGCCTGGCCGGCGGTAATGGCCCGCTGGGGCTCGTCGAAGAGCACCTCCAGCTCGTCCTCCCCGGTCTGGGTGACCGAAGCGGGCTGCTCCGTCTGGCTGTATCGGACCCGGGCCTTGCAGCGCAGAGTCCCCTCCAGCCGGTCAAAGGGGATCAGGTTGATATGGTCCGCCCGCAGCCGCCGGGAGAACAGCCTCTCGTTCCCGCCCAGGACCACGGTGTTTTCATCCATGCGCTTTTCACACACGTAAAGGGGCCGGTCCGCCGCCACGCCCAGGCCCCGGCGCTGGCCGATGGTGTACCCGATCAGCCCCCTGTGCCGGCCCAGGACCTTCCCGCGCTCATCCACGAAGTCCCCGGCGGGATAGTCCCGCCCGGTGGTCCGGCGGATGAAGGCGGCGTAGTCCCCGTCGGGGACGAAGCAGATGTCCTGACTGTCCCGCTTGCGGGCATTGAGAAAACCGCTCTTCTCCGCCAGGGCCCGGACCCGGTCCTTGGTCATGGTCCCCAGAGGGAAGCGGGTATGGGCCAGCTGCTCCTGGGTGAGCATGTACAGCACATAGCTCTGGTCCTTCTCCGGTCCCGCAGCCTTCTTCAAAAGCCAGCGGCCGCTTCCGTCCCGCTCGATCCGGGCGTAGTGCCCCGTTGCCAGCGTGTCACAGCCAAGCACCGCCGCCCGCTCCCAGAGAAGGCCGAATTTCAGATACCGGTTGCAGTCGATGCAAGGGTTCGGCGTCTGACCCGCCTCGTAGGCGGCGATGAACCGGCCGATGACCTGGCGGGAAAATTCCTCCCGCATGTTGAACACATAGCAGGGCATGCCCAGCCGCATGGCCACGGACCGGGCGTCCATGGCGTCGTCGGCGGTGCAGCAGGTCTTTCCCCCGCCGCTGTCCTGTCCCGCCTCGCCGTCCCACAGCTTCATGGTGACCCCCAGGCAGTCATAGCCCTCCCGCTGCATGAGCAGGGCGGCCACGCTGGAGTCCACGCCGCCGGACATGGCGATCAGCGCCTTTCCCGGCATTTCACTCCCCGGTGGGGGTGTGGTCGTGCTCGTGGGCACAGGCCAGGTCGCAGCCGAAAATGGCCGGGTCATAGGCGATGTCATGCTTGTCGTAGTAGTCCTTCACCGCCGCCCGGACCGCCTCCTCCGCCAGTACGGAGCAGTGCAGCTTGTGGGCGGGCAGACCGTTCAGGGCCTCCGCCACGGCCTTGTTGGAAAGCTCCAGGGCCTTCTCGATGGGCATGCCCTTGATCATCTCCGTGGCCATGGAGGAGCTCGCGATGGCGCTGCCGCAGCCGAAGGTGATGAAGCTCACGTCGGTGATGATGCCGTCCTTGACCTTGATATACATGCGCATGATGTCGCCGCAGACGGCGTTGCCTACCTCGCCGACGCCGTCGGCATCCTCCATCTTCCCCACGTTCCGGGGGTGTTGGAAGTGGTCCATGACCGTGTCGCTGTAAAGTGGCATTTTGAAACCTCCTTAAATCAGGTGGGGCGTCAGGCCCCGCTCAAGCTCATCCCACACCGGGGACATGTTCCGCAGGTAATCCACTACCTCGGGAACGGATCTTATAATGTGGTCGATCTCTTCCTCCGTGTTCATCCGGTCGATGCTCAGCCGGAGACTGCCGTGGGCGATCTCGTGGGGAAGCCCTAAGGCCAGCAGCACGTGGCTGGGGTCCAGGGACCCGGAGGTGCAGGCGCTGCCGGAGCTGGCGGCCACGCCCTTGGCGTCCAGAAGCAGCAGCAGGCTCTCTCCCTCGATGCCCTCGAAGCAGAAGTTCACCGTGCCCGGCACCCGCTTTTCCCGGTCGCCGTTGAGCTTGCTGTGAGGGATTTTAGAAAGCCCCTCGATCAGCTTTTCCCGCAGACCGGTGACGTATGCCATGTCCCGGTCCAGGTCGCCGGCGGCCTCCTCCAGGGCGGCGGCCATGCCCACGATGCCGGGGATATTCTCCGTGCCGCCCCGCTTGCCCCGCTCCTGCTGGCCGCCCTCGATCACGTTGGCGAGGACCACGCCCTTGCGGGCATAGAGCGCGCCCACGCCCTTGGGGCCGTGGAACTTATGGGCCGCCATGGACAGCATATCCACGTTCAGCGCCTTCACGTCCACGGGGATGTGGCCCACGGCCTGGACCGCGTCGGTGTGGAACAGCACGCCCTTTTCGCGGCAGACCGCGCCGATGTCCGCGATGGGCTGGACGGTGCCGATCTCGTTGTTGACCATCATGACCGTCACCAGAGCCGTATCCTCCCGGATGGCGTCCGCCACGTCCTGGGCCGTCACCACGCCGTTTTCGTGCACGTCCAGCAGCGTCACCTCAAAGCCCTGCTTTTTCAGCTTATCCAGCGTATGCAGCACCGCGTGGTGCTCAAAGGCCGTGGAGATGATGTGCTTTTTCCCCTTCCGGGCCCCGATCATGGCCCCGGAGATGATGGCCTGGTTGTCCGCCTCGCTGCCGCCGCCGGTGAAATAGATCTCCCGGGCGTCGGCGTTGACGATCCCCGCCACCGTCTCCCGGGCCCGCAGCAGGGCCTCCGCCGCCCGCTGGCCGGGGCTGTGCAGACTGGAGGCGTTGCCGTAGACCTCCGTAAAATAGGGCAGCATGGCCTCCAGAGCCTTGGGGCTCAGGGAGGTGGTCGCCGCGTTGTCCGCGTAAACATACATAATATCAAAACATCCTTTGCCTTGATTTCCAGAGGGTAGTATATCCCCCATTTCCTAGTCTGTCAATGGGTTTTACAAATTTCCCTGTAAATTTCCGGGAAATAGCAAGGACGGGGGACCCGCGCCGGTCCCCCGCCCTCATTTTTATCGTGCTTTACGCCCCTTTGCCGCCGTCGGTGGCGGTGGCCTCGGGGACGGTCTCATAGTCCCACTGGTGGTCCGTGAGAGCCATCCAGTCGCTGGGCACGTTGAAGTAATCCCAATCCTCCGGGACCTTTTCCACGTCCCAGGTGGGGTCCGCGCAGTACCACTTGCCGTCCAGCCGGACCATGTTCCAGGCGTGGTCCGCGACGCAGTCCCGGGAGGCTCCCACCACGGTGACGCACTCCACGCCGGCCATGTCCATCAGCAGCTGGAAGGTGGTGGCGAAGCCCACGCAGATGGCCTTGCCGTTTTTGAAAAGGCCGTAGGGGTTGTGGGAATCCGGGTCCATCCGGCCCAGCTTATCATAGTGGTCCTGATCGTAGACCGCGTTGGCCGTGACCCACTCGTACAATGCCCGCTCCCGCTCGTACTCGGTCATGTCCTCCGTCGTGACCTGCGCCAGGACCTGGCCGGCCATGTCCAGGATGGCGGCGTCCTTCTCGGACAGGGCGGAAGCGTCGCCGCCGGCCCAGGCCTCCAGGATGGCAGAGGTGTCATAGAGGGTCATGTCGTCCTTCCCGGGCGGGTCAAAGGGCTTCCTCGCCAGGGCCTCGTAGCTGTACGAGAAAGCCGCCGCCGCCTTATCCGGGTCCTGGCAGATGAGAAGGGCCGCGTCGCCCTGCCCGGAGAAGGCGGTCTTTGAGCCGTGGACGATGTCCGCCTGCTCCGGCTCGTAGCCGGCGAAGTCGGCCTCCCGGGCCTCTATGTACCCCTCCAGGGCCTTGGCCGCCGCCTTGGTCTGCTTTTCGCTCTCCGTACGGATGACGGCGATCTCAAAGGCCTCCGTGCCGCCGGCCCGGAAGATGGCCGCGTCCGTCCAGGACTCCGGCTCCAGGCCGTAGACCTCCGTCAGGTAGTAGGCCACGGTGTCCGCGTCCCGGGTCTCGTGCACCGGCTCCAGCGCCGTCACGTCCCGGCCGCAGCCCACCCGGGCAATATACCAGGCGATGCTCTCCACGGACGGGACCGGGGCCTCGCTCTCCTCCCGCTCTCCCGCGCCGCAGGCGCAGACCAGCAGCAGCGCCGCCAGCATCGCGGCTATGGATCGTTTCATTGCAAAATACCTCCCCAGGATCGATTGATCAGCTGCCGATGGACAGGAACTCCCCGTCCACCAGGCCGCTGGTGGCGTTGAAGGTGGCGGACTCGAAGATCACGTCCTGCACGCCGTAGGTCTCCACCATGTGCGAGACGGTCTCGTTGGTGTAGCGGAAATCCACCCAGTAGGTGTACTCATAATGGTCCACCAGCCAGGGGACGAAGGCGTTGCCGTAGGAGTCCTTCACAAGAAGTATGGCGCTGCCGTCGTGGATGTCGGGATTGTGCAGGCTGCAGAAGGGCTGGTCCGCGGCGCTGAACACGCAGTACCACTCGGAATCGGGGTAGTCGTACATGTCGTTGATGATGCGCCAGTCGTATTCCGAGCCGTCCTGCTGGACCATGTGCATGTCCCGGGCGTTGGGGTCGTCGGCGTTGACGCACATGGGATACCAGGCCTGGACCGTGTCCGGATCGGCCGCCAGCTGCGGGGACTGGTTGGCGGTGCGGTAATAGCTGCCCAGATAGGACCCCGCGCCGAACTCCCGCATGCGGAACTGGTCCAGGGCGTGGGGCTCCCAGCCCTTCAGCTGGCAGAACACCTGATAGGCGTAATAGGCCCCCAGCTGGGTCCAGTGGTGGTCGGTGCGGAAGTAGATATACTCCGCGTTGTGCCGCAAGAGGTTGTCGTAGACCTTGATATTGCCGATGCCCGGGTCCAGCCCGGCGGCGATATAGTCGATGGCGTCGCTCTCCACGGAGCAGCCCATATCGGCGATCACGTCCCGGTCCAGCATGACGGCCGAGCTCTGGGGCACGTTCATGACGTACATGTTCACCTTTCCGCCGATGTTCTGATAGACCTGGTTCATGGTGGCGATATACTGGTCCGCGCCGGACTGGCTGAAATAGTAGGTGCCATAGGCGGCGTTGCCGGTGATATAGATGCTGCCGTTGAACTCGCCCAGGGCGTGGACGGTCCCGGAGGGGGCCGCCGCAGGGGTGGGCGCGGGCGTGGGCACATGGGTGGGTACGGGGGTGGGGGCGGCGTCGGGCGCCGCCGTATCCTCCGGACCGGCCCCGGCCTCAGGCTCCGGCGCGGCGGTGGGCACGGCGTCCGCCACCACGTTCCCGCCGCTGATGAGCTGCACGCCCCGCCAGCCGTAATGGCTCTCCAGCCGCTTCTGGGCGGAGATCATCGTCTCCCGGAGGGGATAGGTGTCCGCGTACCAGGTGTCGATCCCGCTGAAGTAGGAGCCGTCCCACAGGCTCTCCGGGGAATAGGCCGGGAATTTCGTCAGGGCCCGGTTCTCCTGCAAGGACGTCTCCGGCCGGAGGAAGAACAGCAGCCCCATGATGCCCATGCCCGCCAGGACCGCTATGAACGCCGCGATCTTCACGGCAAGCACAAGCCTCGTTGTTCCGCGCCTGTCTTTCAAAGGAGCGCTCGCCTCCCGTCAGAATTGGAAGTAGAGGAAGGGGTTGTAGCTGTCCCCCACCAGGGCCATGGCCGCCAGGACCAGAAGCAGCGCCGGATGGACGACCTCCCAGGCCGCGTCCAGCCAGTAGACCAGGCCGTTTTTGCGGCCCAGGTTCCGCAGCATCGTCCGCAGCGTCCCGCCCAGGGGCGTGCAGGCCACGCAGGCGACGGCCAGGAAGTAGATATTGTTCTTGAAAAGCAACGTCACCGCCGCGCTGGAAAAGCCGTTGCCGTTCAGGCCGAACAGCCCCCGGACCGCCGTGCCAAGCAACGCCATGTCCGTGAATTTGAAGAGGATCCAGCTGAACATCACCAGGACCAGCACGCCCCCGTGGCGCAGGACCCGGGGCAGCCGCTCCTGCCGGTCCGGACCCAGCACGAACCGCTCCAGGGCCAGCAGTACGCCGAAGTAGAGCCCCCAGAGGATGAAGTTCCAGCTGGCTCCGTGCCACATGCCCGTCAGGAACCACACCGCCAGCAGATTGAAAAGCTGCCGTCCCCTGCCGCAGCGGCTTCCCCCCAGGGGGATGTACACATAGTCCCGGAAAAAGCTGCTTAGGGAGATATGCCACCGTCGCCAGAATTCCGTGACGGAGCCGGACATGTAGGGATGGTCGAAGTTCTCCCGGTAATGGAGCCCGCACATGAGCCCCATGCCGATGGCCATGTCGGAATAGGCGGAGAAGTCCAGATAGATCTGCATGGTGAAGGCCGCCGTCCCCAGCAGGATGCCCATGGCGGGCACCGCCGCCAGGGCCTGGGCGTCGGAGAGCAGAAGCTGATCCGCCACCACGGCGCAGCCGTTGGCCAGCACCGCCTTTTTCGCCAAACCGATGGCGAAGCGGCTGACGCCGGCGCTCACCTCCTCCGGGCTGGTCCGCCGGGCCAGGATGTCCCCGTTCACGTCCTTATACCGGACGATGGGCCCGGCGATGCACTGATGAAAAAGGCTTGCGTACAAAAGCAGCATCCAGTACTTCCGCTGTGCCTGGACCTCTCCCCGGTACACGTCCGCCACATAGGAGATCAGCTGGAAGGTGTAGAAGGAGATGCCGATGGGAAGCACGATCTGAGGGATGACCTTCGGCACGCCGAACAGCCACTGCACATTCCGCAGCAGGAAGCCCAGATACTTGAATACGCCCAGGATGACCAGGCAAAGGGTTACCGTGACGGCCAGCCACAGCTTCCGCCGCCCCTCCGGCGCGTCCTCGATGAACATGGCCCCCAGCCAGCAGATGAGCACCATGCCCAGCAGCAAAACGAGATACCGGGGCCCCGCCCAGCCGTAAAACACCAGGGAGAAGATGAGCATGGCGACATTCTTCGCCCTGGGCGAAGGCAGCAGGATCTGGGAGAGCATGTTCGCCGGCAGGAAGAGAAAGACGAACAGCATACTGGAAAAGACCACGGACTCACCTCGTACACGTTCTGCCAATTGCATTATATCATTTTACATAATACTTCAATCTCCCGCAAAAATAAAGAGGCAAATGTCGAATTTAAAGATTTTCTGCCGTTGCCATAAATAGCATAAAAGATCCCGGCTCCGAAGAGCCGGGATCTGATGTACACTGTCTGTTTTATCCTTTTACGCCGCCGGAGGTGAGGCCGCTGGTCAGGTGCTTCTCGATGCACATGAACAGGATGACCACCGGGATCGTCGCCAGCAGAGACGCGGCGAACAGGTTCTGCCACTCGATCATATTGAAAGAGGAGAACTGGGTGATGCCCACCGTGATGGGCCGCTTGCTGGCCGTGGAGATCAGCACCGTGGAGATGGTGTACTCGTTCCAGGCGTTGATGAACACGAAGATCAGCGTGGTTACGATGCCGGGGGCCGCCATGGGGATCAGCACCCGCACCAGGGACCCCACCGTGTTGCAGCCGTCGATCTTGGCGGCCTGCTCCATCTCCGGGGAGATGGACACGAAGGTCCCCCGCAGCAGCCAGATGGCGAAGGCCTGGTTGAAGGCGGCGTTGATGAACATCAGGCCCCAGATGGAGTCGTACATATGCATCGCGCTCATCAGCTGGGAGATGCCGATGAGCAGCACCACCGGAGAAAACATCTGGCTGACGATCACGAAGCCCAGAAACACGTTCTTGCCCTTGAAGCGCATCCGGGCCATGGCATAGGCCGCCGGGATGCCGCACAGCAGCGCCAGCACCGTAGCGCCCCCCGCGATGAGCAGGGAGTTGCCAAGATACCGCAGCACGCCCCGGTCAATGATGTGCTTCAGGTTGCCCCACTGCCACTTGACGGGCAGCAAATGCAGAAAGTCGCTGTCGTTGGTCTCCGCGATGGAGCGGAAGCCGGTGACCAGCATCACGTAGTAGGGATAGAGGATGAACACGCACAGGGCGATCACGAAGGCGTACAGCAGCCCCCGCACCACCGTGTGTGTGATGGCGCCCCGGCGAAGCTGGATGCCCCCCGCGATCATGGCGGCGCTGCACAGCAGCAGCAGCCACATGGCGCCCGTGTTTTGAAAGGACAGGCCCTTCAGCATATCCTCCAGGTCCTCCCCGCCCTGGCCGCCGAACAGGAACGCGTCCAGCCTGGCGAACAGCTCCTCCTTGCCCTCGGTGAGCAGCCCGTCGCAGTACAGATCCACGCGCCGGGACATGAGCACCGTGTTCACCATGAAGAACACCGGCACCAGCACCATGGCGATGAGCGCCAGATAGTAGCTGGCCGAACGAAAGCTGGCCGAACGGCCGTCCAGCGTGCGGTACGGCTCATCCATGCTGCCCGCCGTACCCGCCAGAGCGCAGGCCGCGCTCAGCGCCAGGCACAGCAGCAGCCCCATGAGCACCCATGCGGAGCCGATCCCCGCGCCCAGGAAGGACCAGCCGTTTTTCACGAAGGTCTGGTCCACGGAGAAGGCCACCATGGAAGTGGTCTTGCCCTTGGAGTTGGTCCGCTCGGTCACCGACTCGCTGACCTCCACGTCCAGGCCGGAGGCCCGGTACTCCTCGGCCACCGCGTCCACCTCGGCCCGGACCTCGGCGTACTTTTCATCCCCCACAAAGGTGTTGGCCGATTTTTTCGTGTACACGCTGGAGGTGAATTTATAAGCCGGCAGGCTCAGAACGACCGCCGCCAGCACCAGCGAGAGCAGCATCAGCAAAAGAGCCGCGCGGTTTTTCTTTTTTATGGACTCGGACAGCTTCACAGGTCCTCCTCCTTCCGCATGACGCCCATCATATAGATACCGGCGCAGACGCACAGGACCAAAAATCCGATCACGGACAGGGCGGTGGCCGGTCCTTTCTGACGGTTATAATAGTTGAGCATATATAGATACGTGACCAAAGTGTCCGTCTTATTGGCCGGCGCGCCCTTGGTCATGGTATAGACGATGGGGAAGGAATTGAACACGTAGATGATGTTCAGCACCGTGCTCACCGTGAGGCTGGGCTTTACCAGCGGCACCGTGATGCGCCACAGCTTATCCCAGTAGCTGGCCCCGTCGATGTCCGCCGCCTCGTACAGGGTGCTGTCGATGCTCTGCAGGCCGGACAGCACGCAGAAGGTGACGAAGGGGATCGTGACGAAAATGCCCACGCCGCACTCCCAGATGAACTCGATCTGGTAGCTGGAGCGCCAGTTGATTGCCTCCTTGATGATGCCCAGGTTCAGCAGGACGTTGTTCAGGTTGCCGTACTCATACTTGATGATGTAGTTCCACACGGACGCCTGGATGACCAGGCTGGTGGCCCAGGGGAGCACCAGGATGGCCCGGGCGATCTTTCTGCCATGGAATTTCTGGTTGAGGACCATGGCGATGATGAAGCCAAAGACCGTGCTGAGGCCCACCACAGAGATCACCCAGAAAAAGGTGTTGAGCATGACCGTCTTGAAGGCGGGCAGGCCGATGGCGTCCCGGAAGTTCTTGAATCCCACGAAGCCGCCCACAATGCCGGCCTTGGACACCTCGCTGAATGCCAGCCGGAACACGATCAGGATGGGGAAGATGACGAAGACCGCCATCAAAACGATACTGGGCAGCAGCCAGATATATGGCTTCATCTTTTTCTGTAGCGTTCGGTTCACAGCTCACGCTCCCTTTCCTGCATACTGGTGAAAGAGGAGGGCCGGACCATGGTCCGGCCCTCGGAAACATTGCCTTTTCGGGTCCCGCGCGTATGTTATTCGGCGGCAGCCTCAGCCTGCGCCACGATGTCGGCCTGGAGCGCATCCAGCTCGGCGCGCACGTCAGCGCCGGTCAGAGCGTTCTGCTCGGCCTTGATGACGCCCTGCTTGACAGCGTCCCACTCGCCCAGGGAGGTGGGATAGAACTTGCTGGTGTCCAGCACGCTCAGCCATGCCTCGAAGGAGGGATCGGACTCCACCAGAGCGGCGACCGCGGAGTTGACGGCGGGCAGGAAGCCTTCCATGCTGACCCAGGGAACGTAATTCTCAGGCCGATAGAAGAACTCCAGGAACTTGCCGATGGCCTCGTCGCGGGCGGCGGTCTCCTCCTCGGAGAGGGACTCGTCCTTGAACGCCATCACGCGGTCCATGACGCCCACGCCGGAGCCGGTCATGCCCTCGTTGGCGGGGATGGGAGCGGAGGCCAGGTTGACCTCGGAATCCTTGCCGGCGCAGTAGGTGGGCATGTCGTTGGGGGCGATGACCATGGCCATATCGCCGGCGGCGAACATATCCTCCAGATCATAACGGGTCTGGGTGGCGGGGTTGGGGTTGGTGTAGCCGTTGTTCACCAGGCTGATGGCATACTCGATGGCCTCCACGTTGGCGTCGCTGTTCAGCGCCCAGTTGCCGTCCTCATCGATGAAGCCGCCGCCGTTGCCCCAGGTGTAGTAGGCAAACGCCGCCTGGCCTTCGTCGGTGGTCATGTCGATGCCCCAGGGATAGACCTCGCCGTCATAGAAGTCCAGGATGGTCTGGGACACATCCTCCAGCTCGGCCCAGGTGGTGGGAGGCTCGATGCCCATTTCCTCGAACATGTCCACATTGTACCACAGCGCGCGGGCGGAGGCCAGGTCGGGCACGGCCCACACGGTGTCGTCAATGACGGAGTTGGCGATGAAGGAGGGGAAGAAGTCGTTGTACAGGTCCTCCGGGCAGTACTGGCTCACGGGCTCCAGCAGGCCCTCGTTGGCGTAGTTGGCGAACACGTCGATGTTCAGGATATCCAGCTTTCCGTCCTGAATGCGGGTATCGGCCACGGTGTAGACGTCGTTCCAGGACACGACCTCCAGATTCAGCTTGATGCCGGGGTTCTCGGCCTCAAACTTATCCACGAAGTTGGACCCGTCCATGCCGGTGCCCAGGAACCAGTCCTGCGTACCGGAGCTGTACTGGCAGATGATGACGTCCAGGGTGATCTCCCCGCCGTCGGCGAACGCGGCCGCGCTCAGAGAGAACACCATGACCAGTGCCAGGAGCAGTGCGAACATTTTCTTCATCTTCGTTGATCTCCTTTAAATAATATTTGATAAGGGCCGTTGCCCCTTCTCACAGTTGGTCCCGCGAAGCTCTGCGCCTGCGGTCAAGTTCATTGTACTTGACAAACGGGCCATATTATAGGAAAATCAAACGAATATTAGAAATATCATTCACTTATTCCTGTGCAATTGCACAATACGTCACAAAAGTTTTTCTATTGTCGGTTTTTCCTCCTGTATTCTGTGGGCGTTACGCCCTCCGAGGCTTTGAAGAGCTTGGTGAAATAGTTATAGTCGCTGTAGCCCACCGCCTCGGCCACGGCGGACACGGGCGCGTCCCCCTCCCGGAGCATGATCCGGGCTGCCTCCATGCGCCGGACGGTCACGGCCTGGGTCACGGTGAGCCCGCCGGGGAGCTGCCGGGCCAGGGCGCAGAGCTTGGTGGTGCCCATGTTCAGGTCGGCGGCGATCTTTTTCAGAGACAGGCTCTCCCGGAAATGGCTGTCCAGATACATCTGCAGCCGCTGCAGGTCCGTGTACTCCGCCGAGCGGATGATGCCCTCCTGCAGGATATAGGCCGTGAGGGCCTGGAGCAGCTCCGCGTAGGCGGACATCTCCTGGAAGGAATACTGCCGCAGGGCCCAGAAGGCCTCCCGCATGGCCTTCATGTCGCCCTGGAACCACCCCTCCAGAGCCCGCTCCGTCCGCTCCCACTGGCGCTCCATGGGCCCTTCGTCCAGGTACTGGCCGAAGGACAGATAGGCGATGGGAACGCCGTTTTCGTATAGCGGCAACGTCACCTCGCACAGGCCCGCGTGGCACCGGTAGCGGTATATGCCCCGGGCGGCGGCGCAGGCCTCCACCGCCTGGGCGTCGCAGCTCTCGCACCGGCGGTGGCCCTCCGGGTCGGCGTTCACCAGCGCGCAGAACCCCTGGTGGCCGCCGAAGATCTGGATGTCCCGGCCCTCGCCGTCGAAGATGCTGGTCTTGACGCCCGTGAAGGTCTGCAGATTGCGCACCAGCCGCAGCAGCTTATCCGTGTTGAACAGGATCTTCACCGTCTCCCGCCCGCCTTTCCTAAACGAGATATGCCCGTTCCGGTCTGCCGTCAGTATAGCGCAAAATCCCGCCTCATGCAACGCAGCAAAAAGGACGGGCGCGCCGGAGGGCGCGCCCATACCTTTTATATTTTAGCTTTTCATCTTCTTATGCCGTCTCCGCCGACAGCCGGGCCACGACGGCGTTCATGGCGTCCCATTTCTTCTCCATGTCTGCCACCAGCTTGAACTGGGTCCGGGCCCGGTCCAGATTGTGCTCGGGCCGGTGGATGGAGAAGTACACGTCCCCCGCCAGGTAGTCCGTCAGAAACCGCACGCCGCACTCCAATGTCATGAGCTTGGCCCCCAGGGACAGGGTCTCCCGCTCCCGGCGCGTCAGGTCCGGGCAGGCCTTCAAAAAGCCCCGGGTATAGGTCTCAAAGGCGGCCAGGTCCATCTCCATTCTGTCCAGGTCCTTCTCATCCTCGGCGGCGGTGGCCGCGCCGAAGCGGATGGAATCGCCGAAGTCGTAGGCCGCCAGGCCCGGCATCACCGTGTCCAGGTCGATGACGCAAAGGGGCTTGCGGGTCTTCTCGTCCAGCATGACGTTGTTGAGCTTGGTGTCATTATGAGTCACCCGGGTGGGCAGCTCGCCGCTCTCGCGCATCCGCTGCAGGGCCCCGGCCTCCTCCTCCCGGGCCAGGACGAACCCGATCTCCGGCCCCACGTCCTTCGCCCGGCCGCAGACGTCCGCCGCCAGGGCCCGGCGGAAGAGCCGGTAGCGGTCCGGGGTATTGTGGAAATTGGGGATGGTCTCATGCAAGGTCTCCGCCGGGAAGTCTGCCAACTGCCGCTGGAAGGTGCCGAAGGCCACGGCGCTCTGATAGAAGTCCTCCGGCGTCTCCGGCGCCTGCAGGCAGATGCTGCCCTCCACATAATCATACAGCCGCCAGATGCTCCCGTCCTCGTCCTCGGCATACAGACCGCCCTCCACCGTCGGGTTCAGGCGCAGGCTCCCCCGGGGATCGTCGCACTTTTTCGCGATATGCCGGGTGATGGCGATCACATTCTCCATCAGCCCCTCCGGGTCCGGGAACACCCCGCCGTTGAGCATTTGCAGGATGTACCGTCTGCCCGTGTCCGTCCTGACAAGGAAGGTGTGGTTGATATGGCCGCAGCCGTACGGCTCGCAGGTGAGGGGCGAGCCCTCCAGTCTGAATCGGTAAATGATATCTTCCATGTAGGTCCTCACAGCGTCGATCACATAAAGTGGTAGTTTATTATACTCGATTTTTCCGCCAAAGGGAAGAGCCGGAGCGCGCTCCGGGAAAATTTCTCTCTTTTTCACGGTTTTTCACCGCCGGGCCGGCGGTTCTTTCGATGACACTTGCCAGATTTGTGCTTGCTATTCGGTCCTGGATAGATTATACTGTATCTTGTGTTTTTGTGTGCACCCCCTCGCCATATCGGCGATATCTCATAAAGAAAAGACGAGGAACTGGATCATGACAAAGTACATTTTCGTCACCGGCGGCGTGGTCTCCGGCCTGGGCAAGGGCATCACCGCCGCCTCGCTGGGCCGGCTTCTGAAATCCCGGGGCCTGAAGGTGGCCGCCCAAAAGCTGGACCCCTACATCAACGTGGACCCGGGCACCATGAGCCCCTATCAGCACGGGGAGGTCTACGTGACCGAGGACGGGGCCGAGACCGACCTGGACCTGGGCCACTATGAGCGGTTCATCGACGAGGATCTGAACAAATGGTCCAACCTGACCACCGGCAAGGTCTATTGGAACGTGCTCAACAAGGAGCGCCGGGGCGAATATCTGGGCTCCACCGTCCAGATCATCCCCCACATCACCAACGAGATCAAGGAATTCATCTACAACGTGGGCAAGAAGACCAACGCGGACGTGGTCATCACGGAGATCGGCGGCACCACCGGCGACATCGAGAGCCAGCCCTTCCTGGAGGC
>CANPXZ010000025.1 GCA_947587485.1 uncultured Oscillospiraceae bacterium
TTGTCCACGCCCTCCTGGTTCTCGATCTTGGCGATGATGCGCACGCCGTCGCCGCCGCACTCATGCAGCACCTGGCGGATGGCCTGCACGTCGCTGGCCTTGCGGACGAAGGAGGCGGCGATGAAGTCAAAATCGTTCTCCACGCCGAAGCGGATGTCCTCGACATCCTTCTCGGTGACGGCGGGCAGGTGGATATTGGCCCCGGGGATATTGATGGACTTGTGGTTGGACAGGGTGCCGCCGTTTTCCACCCGGCAGACGATCTCCCGGCCTTCGATCTTCTCCACCCGGATGGACACCAGGCCGTCGTCGATCAAGATCTGCTGGCCGGGGGTCACCTCCTTGTGCAGGTCCTTATAGGTGACCGCCACCCGGTGCTGATCGCCCACCGCGTCCTCGGTGGTCAGGGTGAAGGTATCCCCCTCTGCCAGGGTCACGGAGCTGTCCGCAAAGGTGCGGATGCGGATCTCCGGGCCCTTGGTGTCCAGCACCGTGGCCACGGGGCGGCTGATGGTGTCCCGGACGGAGTTGAGCAGATGGAGCCGTTTCAGGTGCTCCTCATGGGTGCCGTGGGAGAAATTGAACCGGGCGGCGTCCATGCCCGCGCGGATCAGGCCGCGGATCTTCTCCTCGCTGTCCACGGCGGGGCCAAGGGTGCAGATGATCTTCGTTCTTCTCATTGTGTGCTCCTCCTGAAAATGTCGGTTTTAGTCTATTATACAGTATCCTTCCGCAGTTTTCCATAGCTGCGAGACAAAAACCTTCCACTGTTCACGCCGGGTCCGCCGGCAAAAATGAGAATGGGCTTGCATTTCTCCCGTTTCTATGCATAATTAGGGTATCGGGTGACAGAACGCGTCCTATACAAGGCCACCGAAAAGGAAGGGTATCAAATGCGAGACATCAGCAAATATCAGGGCATCATCCCGGCGTTTTACGCCTGCTATGACGATGAGGGCGGCATCAGCGCCCCGCGCACGAGGGCCTGGGCGGAGTACATGCTGGACCGGGGCGTGAAGGGCCTGTACGTGTGCGGCTCCTCCGGCGAGTGCATCTACCAGGGGGTGGAGGACCGGAAAAAGACCCTGGAGGCCGTCATGGAGGCCGTCGGGGGCAGGATGACCGTCATCGCCCACGTGGCCTGTAACAACACCGCCGACAGCGCGGCCCTGGCCCGGCACGCCGAGAGCCTGGGCGTGGACGCCATCGCCGCCATCCCGCCCATCTACTTCCATCTGCCGGAGCGCTCCATCGCCCGGTACTGGAACGACATCTCCGCCGCCGCGCCCGACACGGACTTCATCATCTACAACATCCCCCAGCTGGCGGGCACGGCCCTGACCATGCCCCTGTTCCGGGAGATGCTGAAAAATCCCCGGGTGGCCGGCGTGAAAAACAGCTCCATGCCCATCCAGGACATCCAGATGTTCAAGGCCGAGGGCGGCAGCGACTTTGCCGTATTCAACGGCCCGGACGAACAGCTCGTGGGCGGCCTGGCCATCGGCGCGGACGGGGCCATCGGCGGGACCTACGGGGTCATGCCGGAGCTGTACCTGAAGATCTTCGCCCTGTGCAAGGCGGGGCGCTATGCGGAGGCCCGGCCCATCCAGTACGATTGCAACGACATCATCGCCCAACTCTGCGCCGGGAAGGGCCACATGTACGCCCTCATCAAGGCGGTCATCAAGCGCCGGACCGGCCTGGACCTGGGCGGCGTCCGGCCGCCCCTGTCCAACGCGGAGCCGGAGGACGAGGCCCACGCGGCCCGGGCCGCTCAGATGATCGACGAGGCCGTCAAAAAGTACTGCTGACGCCGGCCCTCCCCCGTTCAACAGAATATATGCCCCCTGCCCCAGGAACACTCCCACGGCAGGGGGCGCATGCTTTTGATCTTGACGGGGCAGCTGCGGTTTTTTGGGTATGAAATGTCGCCGATCAAATTGACAAAATGATGCCGAACGGGTATATTTAACAGGTGTGAGCCGCTCACAGAAAAGAGGACGCAGTATGACCGCGAACAGAGAAAGCGACGGTTATCCCGGCAGCGATTTTTACGATTATGAAAGCGACCCGGACTTCTTCGACGACGAGGACCGGCAGCCCCAGAGCGCGCCCCGCGCCGTCCGGACCCTGCCGTCCGGCCGTCACCAGGCCCAGGCCCCGGCCCGCAGGTCCGCGAGACCCGCAAGGCCCGCAAAGCGTCCGCCCGCCGTCCGGCAGACGGTGCATGTGCCCGACCCGTCGGAGATACCGGTGCGGCAGAACGGAAAACGCCGCCGCCGGATCAGCAAACGGCGGATGCGCAGGCGGATCGTGGCGCTCGCCGTGGCGGTCTGCGCAGTCCTGGCGGTCTTCATCGCGACAAAGATCACCGTCTCCCGCGTGAAGGATTTCGCGGTGACCTCCGTCACCACGAATCAGCAGGTGCTCTCCTGGAAGCAGTCCAAGGAGGCGGACGGCTACCGCATCTACGACGGGAGCGGAAACCTGGTCCAGGAACTGAGCTCCGGCGAGGACGTAATGTGTACCATGGACGGCCTGAAGAGCAGCACGAAGTATACGTACACCATCGTCGCCGTGAAGAACTTCCTCGGAAAGCACGCCAGCAAGGGCACGGAGTGCTGCGCCTATACCCTGCCGGAGGCCGTGAGCACCCTGAACGTGATCAATTCCGGCACCGGGGCGCTCCTGAGCTGGGACGCCAACGGGGCCAGCGGCTATGAGGTGCAGTACTCCGACGGATACAATCCGGCGACGACCCTGGAGGCGAAAAGTCCTGACGCCGGCGGCTTCAGCGTCCCCGACCTGCAGGAGGGCTCCCAGTACACCTTCCAGGTCCGAAGCTTCGTCCAGGACGGCGACACGCGCACCTACTCCGAATGGAGCGCCTCCGCCCCCCTCACCGCAGTGCACGCGGCGGATATGACCGGGGTCGACGTCAACAAGCCCATGGTGGCCCTCACCTTCGACGACGGGCCGGACTATGTGGACTATACCGAGCGCATCCTCGACATCCTGAAGGAATACGGCGGGCACGCCTCCTTCTTCCAGGAGGGCGCCAGCGCGGCGGATCTGCCCGAAAAGATCACCCGCATCGTGCAGGAGGGCCATCAGATCGCCTGCCACACCTATGACCACTCCCATTACGGCACCGACGTCACCGTGGACGATATCATCAAGGCGGACGACCTGATCGAACAGGCATGCGGCCAGCGGCCCACCGCCTTCCGCTCCCCCGGCGGCATGACCACGGACCTGATCCGGGAGGTCTGCACGTCCGAGAATATGCCCATCTTCTACTGGAGCATCGACACGGAGGACTGGAAGTCCAGAGACGCCGACTCTGTGTGCGACATCGTGATGAACAACGTCTCGGACGGGGATATCATCCTGATGCACAACGTCTACGAATCTACGGTGGAGGCCGTGGAACGCATCGTGCCCTTCCTGGTGGACAAGGGCTATCAGCTCGTCACGGTCAGCCAGCTTGTCCAGGCCAAGACCGGCAAGCCGCCCGTTCCCGGCACCCAGTATGTCACCGCCACGGAGACCAACTGATCTCCCAAAATATAGACCGAACAGCCCGCGGCTTTTGCCGCAGGCTGTTCGTCCGTTTATGCCGTTTTGCTCAGCTGATCAGGGCCTTTTTCCGCCAGGAGCCCCGGCGGTAGGCGATGTAGCTCAGCAGCGCGCCCATGGCCCAGGAGATCAGCAGCGAGGCGAACAGCGCCTGGGGCTGGCCCTTGGGATATGCCTCCGTGCGGGTGAACCAGGCCAGGCCGTAGGCGATGGGGACACGCAGCACGATGGTGCTCACCATGGTGATCCACATGGGCGTAGCCGTGTCGCCCGCGCCGCGCATCACGCCGCCCAGCACCTGGGTCACGGCCACGCAGATATAGCCCACCGCCAGGATGCGCATCATGCGCACCGCCAGGTCCATCAGCTCCGGCGTGTCCGTGAACAGGGCGAACATGTACCGGCTGGCAAAGAGCAGGATCGCCGTGATGGTGGCGGAAACGCCCAGCGCCATAGCGCCGCCCTGCTTCAGCCCCTGATCGACCCGGTCCAGCTTGCCCGCGCCCACGTTCTGGCCGGCGTAGACGCTCAGGGCCTGGCCGAAGCTCATGTTGGGCATCATGGCAAAGCCGTCCACCCGCATGATGATCACGTTGCAGGCCATCACCATCTCCCCCATGCTGTTGGTCAGGGACTGGACCACCAGCATCGCCACGGACATGATGCCCTGGGTGATGCCGGAGGGGATACCCAGCTTGATGATCCGCCAGGAGGCGTCCTTGGTCATGCGCAGGGTGTGCCAGTTCAGGTCGAACACCTCCCGCATGTGCAGCAGCTTCACCAGGCACATGACTGCGGAGATGCCCTGGGCAATGATGGTGGCCAGGGCCACGCCCGGCACCCCCAGACCAAAGCTGGCCACGAACCACACGTCCAGGAAGATGTTCAGCACCGTGGCCAGAAGCAGAAAGCCCAGGGCGGAGAAGGAGTCCCCCAAACCCCGGAGGATACCGGAGAGGATGTTATAATATGTAAAGCCCGCCGCCCCCAGGAAGAAGATCTTCAGGTACTGGGCGCACCATTCGAACACGGAGTCGGGCGTGTCCAGCAGCCGCAGCAAGGGCTCGGTGATGACCACGCCGATGAGCATGGTGGCGACGGAAGTAATGGCCGCCAGGGTGATGCAGTTGCCGATGGCCGTGGACAGGCCCTTCCGGTCCCCGGCGCCGTACCTCTGGCTGATCACGATGCCTGCGCCGGTGGACACGCCCACGAACACGGCCAGCAGAAGATTGAAGATGGGCATGCAGGTACCCACCGCCGCCAGAGCGTTGTCCCCCACGTATTTGCCCACCACGATGGAGTCCACCGTATTGTAAAGCTGCTGGGCCAGGTTGCCGATCAGCATGGGCACTGCAAATTCCATGATGCGTTTCCAGGGAGCACCCTCCGTCATGTCCCTGGCGGTAAATAATTCGCGAAGCTTCATTCTATCCCTCTTTGAATCTCGTCACTGTGGTACGTATCCCGTCGGAAAAGGCCGTCTGCGGCACATATCCCGTGTCCTCCTGCAAGGCCGTGATATCGGCCTGCAGGTGCATCACCTGCAAGGGGCCGTAGGGCACCTCCCCAAAGCCCAGCTCCAGCGCCGGGTCGACGGCGTCCCGCAGCATCTCGATATACTCCCGCAGGGGCCGGGACGAGCCGCTGCCCAGCACATAGGTCCTGCCGCTCACGCCGCGCTCGCCCAGCAGATACATTGCCCGGGCGGCGTCCTCCGAATAGAGGTAATCCCAGATCTGTTCGCCCGCCGTCAGCGCCGGCCTCTCCCCGGCCAGCAGCTGCCGGATCACGGAGGAGATCATGCTCCCGGCCCCGTCGCCGGGTCCGTACACGCTGAGGATGCGGGTCCAGATGTGGTCGATGCCCAGCTTCTGGCACTCCACCCGGCTCATCTGCCCGGCGCAGAGCTTGGCCATACCGTAGCCGTTCTCCGGGAAGCATGGGGTCTCCGACGTCAGCACACCGTCCACCCGGCCGTATTCCGCCTGACTGCCGGAGCCGATGAACACCTTGCAGCCCAATGCCGCCGCAGCCCTCACCGCCTCGATGGTCCAGCGGATGTTCTGGATCTGCACCGGCATGTCGTTCCGGCCCGCGCCCACGGTACTGCCCCAGGCGAAGTGATACAGCGCGTCCGCCCGGTCAGGGATGCACTCCGGCAGCCGCGCCAGCTCCGACACGTCCAGCCGCACCACATGTACGTTCGGGTGCTCCGGGATGGCCGCGAGTCTGCGGCTGTCCGGGCGCACCACGGCGTAGACCTGCACGCCCTCTTCGATCATCCTGCGGATCAGCGCCGTCCCGATGGCCCCGGTGGGGCCGGTGATGACGGCCGACCTGATCCCGCGCAGCTTATCCGACATAAGCACGGTCCTCCTGTCAGTCATTACATCTTCCAATGCGTAAAAACGTCCTACACGGTCTGCTCTCTGCGCCTCTGACGTCCGGCCCCTACGACAGCCGCGATCATACAGGCGGACACGCTCAGCGCAAGCACGGCCGGAATGATATAGGGCAGCCTGGCCGCGAGCATCGCGGGGATATCCCTCACGGAGAGGCCCTTTTTCTCCGCAGAAAAAGCGGGTCCTTCCTCCGTTTCCACCCACATATTCAGGTCCTTATAGCTCACATTGGCGCTGGCCGCCACCGAGATCAGCTCACGGTTCAGCTCCTCCGCCGTGGGAAGCCCATCATAACAGCCGCTCATATACTGCGCCCCGAACGAGACGATCGGGCCGGTCGCGTCTCCGCTCAGGGCGCCGACGTTCCAACAGCCGACGATCATGCCGTTGAAATTATCGGCGATGCCTCCGGCTCTGGCTCCCTGAATGGTCGCTTTGTTATAGCAGTTGATGATCCGCGCGTTGCCTGTCCCGGCATGACTGCTTATACCGCCAACGCAGACGCCGCTGATCTCTCCGCTGCCTATACCGAGATTCATCACGGTCCCGCCCAGCTGGCCAAACAGGCCGCAGTTGCCTCCCTGTGTTATCGTGATATTCTCGATGCAGTGGCCGTCACCGTCATAGAGCCCGTCGAAATGGTTCTCCGTTCCGAACTCGCCGATCGGCGTCCATTCGATCCCCGCCAGGTCGATGTCAGCCGCCTGCACAAAGCACATATCTTCAAAGTGCTCTCCGCCGTTGACCAGTTCCGCGAGGGCGGCAAGGTCCTCTGCGGTCGATATGACATAGGGCTCGGCCTTTGTCCCTTTCCCGGCAAACGGCTCCAGGTCCGGGGCTGCATATGCCGGAGCGGCGCAAAAAAGGAAAATGAGCCACAGGCACATCAGCTTCTTCATGCCGAAACACTCACATCCTTTCCTTTGGTTCTGCGTCCCCGTCCAGCGCTTGTCATCATGACTGCCATGAGCCATGTCAGCGCGAAGCTGATCCCAAAGAAAACCACATAGTTTACGGCGACATGCCCGCTCACCAGGGACAGCTTCGTGATGATATTGCCCGCGTACGACAGGACCGAGATGTGCAATATATAGAAAGCATATGAGTATTTTGCAAATCCGTTGACGCAGCCCCATATCCGGCCATAGACCGGCACGGAATCACGTCTCGGCAGCCACGCGACGATCAGAAGAGAGCAGCAGAGGATATATATCGAGGGCAGAACGATACGGTACAGGAACAAGTTGACGCTCCCGCTGTAAAAGCTGATATAGCAGTTATAGCCGATCAGCACCACAGCCGCCAGAGATGAGAATATCTTTGTAAACATGCCCTTCCCAGCCCGCGTTGTATGCAGCATCTGGCTCATACGCGCCAAGAGCAGACCGCACAGCATAAAATCAAGGTTGGCAAACGTGAACGTATATATCCAGGTATACCAATCGGCCCCGGCGCTGTTCAGGCCGTACCGGACGCCGAACCCCAGGAGCAGGCAGACGAAAAACGCCGTCAGGCTCACGCCAAGGGAGCGGAACTGCCGCACCAGCAGAAATGCGAAGGGCGTCAGCAAATAGAACTGCATGGCGGTAGACAGATACCACAAATGGCCGATACCGCCGATCCCGCCGTTGCCGTTGAACGTGAACGTCAGTATTTTTACCGTCGTCCAGCCCCCGTTCAGCAGGTATTGGCTGCCGCTCAGCAGCTCAAACATAAAACAGTAAAAATAGTATAGCGGCGCGATCCGCAAAAACCGGCTGCGGTAGAACCGCCACAGTCCGCGAAAGCTGAACCGGCCATCCTCAACGAGGACATATTTCCCGGACAGGAAGTTCATCCCCAGAAGGTAGCTTGAAATGAACAGCAATATCCACACGCCGCCCCATGCGGGGAAACACGTAAAAATTGCAAAGGTTCCGGAAGATTCAGGAAGTCCCGTTACCCCCCCCGCGTCCATGCAGCAGGAATACCATCATCAGCGCGGCCGTTCGCATGACATTCAATATATCAGCTCGTCTGTTCTCCATTTTGTTCCGTCATTCCTTCCATTCATGGCAGTGATCTCTCTCAGCGGCGCTTCCATCGCCGCGTGAACTGTCACGCGATCATCTGCAGAACCTGCTTCAATTGGTCTGTATCAGGCACGGCTCGGAACACCCTCGCGTCTGTTTCCAAAGCCTTGTCTCCCTGGCCCCAGCTCACAAATACGCACGGTATCCCTGCCCGTTCGGCCGTAGCGATGTCGCTCTCTCCATCCCCGATATAGACCGCGTCTGCGCGGACGCAGCCGCACTGACGGCATATCTCATCCACTCCATATGGTTCCGGCTTTGAAGGCTTACCCTCCTGATAACCCACGACCGCGTCAAAAAACGCCGCCGGGAACATTCTATTCACCATATCGTCCAGCAAAACCTGTCCCTTGTTCGAGTTGACTGCCAGCTTGCACCCGGCCTCCTTCAACTCCCGCAAAAGAGCCATAACGCCTGGATACGGCTTTGTGTTGGGCTTGTCGCTTTGCAGGTACATCTGGCGATAGATAGTCTTCACGGCGTCAATCGCGCTGTTTGAGCACTCCTTCGGCGGCAACATACGGGACACGACCGTCTCCAGATTGCCCCCGACAAAGCTGTCAAAGCGCTCCAGCGGGTGCGTCGGATAGCCGCATTGGCGCAGTGCCGCGTTAAAACACAGCGCCACATCCGTTATCGTGTTGACCAGTGTGCCGTCAAAGTCGAAAATCGCAAGCTTTCTCATCGTCGCTCTCAAGGCAGATAACGGTTCGACTCATATTCCTCTCTTGGAAGGAAGGGGAACATATCATCCATTGACGGGGACACAATGCTTCCGTCAGGGAGGACTTTGGAAGACAGCTTAGGCACAAAATTCTGTTCCGGGTCCACGATCACATTGCAGAGCACCGGGCCTGGAGCCGCCAATGCCTTTTCGATCGTTTCCGCTGCGCCAGGCTCATTGTCAACGCAGTAATAGGTAAACCCAAACGCCTGCGCCAATTTCTCAAAATCCGGGAATCCGACGCCCGTCTCCGGGTCCAACCCGATCAGCGGCGGCTTGAACAGGTTCCGCTGAGTCTGGCGGATCGAGTGATATCCGTTGTTGTTCAGGACAAACAGCTTTACGTCCAGGTGATTGTAGGAGATCGTAGCCAATTCCTGCACATTCATCATCAGGCTTCCATCCCCGTCAACGCAAAGCACGCGGCCGTTTTCCCGCTGCCTGGCTACGGCGGCGCCCAGGGCCGCAGGCAGACCATATCCCATGGCCGCGCAGCCGGAGTTTGTAAACATCCGCTGCCCCTGCTTGATCCTGCACGCCTGGAAGGTCATAACGCATGCGCTGCCGTTGCCCAGCGTCAGCACATCATCCGACCGCATTTTCGAAAACAGCGTATCAACAAAAACATAGGGATTGAGCGGTTCGCCCGCGCCTTTATGATACTCCGGCAGCACCGCAGGATATTTTTCGACCATCTGGCGACACCATGCCACCCAAGGCTCATGCGCCGCCTTCGGCTCGTATGGCCGTGCCAGCAATGCCCCGATCATCTCCCGCACGTCGGCGTGGATGGGCATATCCGGCACGAACGTCGGCTTTTGCAGCTCCTGCTCGTCGATGTCCACCATGATCTTGTAGGCGTTCTTTGCAAAATCGTGTTTGTTATAAGTAATAGTCCTGATATTCATGCGGCTTCCCAGCACCAGAATGAGGTCACAGTTCTGCACGATAAAGCTGCTGCCGCGCGTGCCCTCTCTGCTGGGAGAACCGGCATAATATGGATTGTCATATGCCACAAGGTCGCCGGAGTTCCAGGCCACCGCCACAGGAATGCACAGCTTGTCCACCAGCCGCAAAAGAAGCTCGTCCGCCTTTGCCAGACGCACGCCATACCCGGCAAAAATCAGCGGCGCTTTCGCCGCGGCGATCTTTTCCAGGATGGCGTCCGCCGCGTCCGGCGACACAGGCGGTATTTGAGGCAGAGCAGGCTCCCGCGCGGGGTCAAAGTGTATCAGCGCATCGACGTCGATCTTCGCGCCCTGCACGTCCAAAGGGATATCCAGCCAGACAGGTCCCGGCCGTCCCGTAGTAGCGAGAAACCACGCCTTTTCCAGATGATAAGCGATCTTTTCCGGTTCTGTTACCATGACGCAGTATTTCGTCATATTGGCAACCGAATGTATGATATCGAATTCCTGATCCCCAAGCTGGCGCAGGCACAGCTCCGGCACCGACCAGAGCGTCGTCTCCCGTTTCACCTGTCCGGATAGGACGAACATGGGGATACTGTCCAACCAGCCGCCCATGACGCCGGTAATGGCGTTGGTACCGCCCGGTCCGCTGGTAACGCACACGCTGGCAATGCGCCCCATGACCCGCGCGTATGCCTCTGCGGCGATGGCGCAGCCCTGTTCGTTATGGTTGAAAATGTTCTTCAGCCCGGGATGGTGGCCCAGCGCGTCATCCAACTGCATAGCACCGCCGCCCGTGACCATAAAATTGTGCGTCACGCCATGCTCCACCAAAAAGTCAGCGATATAATCTGCCAGTCTGATCTCCATATCACGCACCCTCACTTCCAATATTCCCGCTTAAAACCCGGCGTCGTAGCTATCCTGAACAGTGGTATAACGGGAATACGTCAAGAAATTCATTTTTATGTCGGCATACTCGCTTTCCAGAACATCCCTGATATGACGGTTGAGCTGCCCGGCCTGATTTCGGATAAACGCATATTCCATCTTCGGATTGAAGTAGTTCTCATCCCTATCGGAATACCCGTCGAATCCCGCAAGGGACAGTTCTTTCACGCCGCAGCGTTTCAACACGCGCAGGAGCATCAGTATGGAGTTGTCAACGATGCTCTCTTTCTTCTCCAGCAGTGGCTCCCTCCTGAAGACATAGGTAAACGGAATATCCCTGGAAACGATATTAGACGTCGCTATGATCTGGACCTGTCTGTCCGTCAGCGACAGCAGCTTATTTGCCATCTCCAGATAGCGATTGGACTTCGTGACGAAAACATAGTCCACCGGCAGGTCATCCGGTATATAGTTAAGGGATATGATCACCGGGTCTTGGCTCTTGATGAACTGGAGCACCTTTTCCCGCTGCAACGAAATGCTCCGTCCGGGGCCCAAAACGAGGATCGACGGACAGGCCGAGAGCGCCGCGCTCAGTCTGCGCGTATTGTCTTCATCATCGTAGCGGCTCTTTTCATAGGCGGCCCACGCCGCCTCGCCCGCGCCCTTATCGTACAGGAGCTTGTTATCCTCCGGCTCGATCTGCCCCAGAACCTCGTTCAGTCCGCTCACGGAGACGTCCGGCTTGCCCTGCATCTGCTTTACATAGTCCGGATGCACCTTATTGTGCGCGCACAGGTAAAAGTAGATCTTATAGCCCCAGGGAGTTTTTTTATAAAACTCCAGTACGCTCTCGTCGATGGCCTCCAGCAGCGGGCCGATATCATATGCCTTTCCATACTTTTCGTTCATATGTGCGGCCAGCAGTTCGACCGGCGCGTTTCCGGCGCTCTTTCCCATCCCGTGCAGCGACCCGTCCACGACCACGTCGCGCACGGAAGCAACCTCCTCGAGGAACGTAAACGTGTTGGCAACGGCCAATTGCATATTATTGTGTCCGTGAAAGCCGATCGCTATATTCCTGTCAAGAGCGCTGTCCATGACACGCACGATATGGCGGACCTTGTCCGGGTCCAACAGGCCATAGGTATCCACAATGGAAAGCGTACACGGTTTTACCTCATTGGCAAGGCCGATCACTTCCCGCAATTCTTCGTCGTTATAGCTTGTGATCGACACGAGCTGCGCAAATACCTGATAGCCCAATTTCTTGACCTCGGCGCAAAACGCCATGGCCTCGTGCATACGGTATTTTTTAAAAATGACCCGGATCCCGTCCAGCATACTCTCACCGCAGGGCTGCAGATTCGAGATATCACAGGTGCCATAGTCGATCATCCCAACCGTCATAGGCGGACGCTTGCGGACTCTTCCATAGATCTTATCGACACAGGCCGTGTCCGGCATGATGCTGCGATCCATATCGAACGGTCTTCTGTCGTCAAGAAACCCTATCTCAATGACATCTACGCCGGAATCCACCAGGCGCTCATATATACTGCTGAGATTTTCGCTTCCAAACTTCCAGTCGTTTACATAGCCCCCATCCCGCAGCGTGCAATCCAACAGTCTGATATTCGTACTCATTCTATCCTCCAACGTAAAAATATATTTTGGTAAAGCGGTCTATTCAGCCCGCGCCGCGTGTTTTTTCCTGTATATGATCACCGCCGCGCCCACGGTGGCCAGGGCCAGCTGCATGAAATACGCGATGGCCAGGACCGCGATGGCGCCCGGGATGGCGTAGCCCTTCACCAGGGGCACGCAGACCGCGGCAGCCACGACCAGCGAGACAACGGAGAAGGCCATGACGAGTCCGTTCCTCCGCACGGCGATCAAAACCGAGTTGACACAGCTGACGCCGGCGTTCAGCACCGTCGCCCATATCAGGGGATACATATAGTGCACATAGGGGACGATCTTTTCGGTGAACACCAGGCCCATCACCCAGTCGCCCACCAGCCAGACCGCCGCGCAGGCCAGCAGACCGAACGCGGCGCAGCCCGCCATGGACAGCGCCATGCCCTTTGCCACCATTCCCCAGTTCCCTTTCTGGACCAGCTCCCCATACCACGTCATGACCGGGATCAGCACCGTAGGGACTGTGGCCTGGATCAGCACCGTGGGCGCCGAAACGTTCCCAAAATATCCCAGCAGTTCTTCCCCGTTGTACCGGTCCAGCAGGACCCGAGGCATGGCCGTCACCAGAATGGGGATCAGCGTCGCGATCATCAGCGGAAAGCACCGGCGCAGGGGCTCCATGGCCGCCCTGAGGGTGACCCGCTCCCTGGGTATCTCTACCAGAGCATAGCACCGGGGCCGGTCATAAACGACGGTGATGGCCGCAGACAGCACCGCGATGCCCAGCAGCGCCAGCGTGAGCTTACCCGTCAGATACAAAACCGCCGTGAAGATGCCCAGCATCAGGCCGCTCTTGGCCAGCATGGACTTGGCCAGAATGTCCAGCCGTCCGACTTTTTGCAGTTCGGAGAAGTAGCTGCTGGACATCGCCTCGGAGGAACGGAATAGCAAATAGAACATGATCGCCGCAGTCTTTTTCCAGCTATAGCCGCCCCCCAAACAGTAGAGGGCGCACCCGGCGATCCCCAGGCCCACGGTGATATAACGGGAATAGATATACTGATTTTTGCTGTACTCCCCAGTCACATCGGACACCTGGAATGACTGCATCCCATACGATTGGATTTGAGAGAACACATTCCCCACCGACATGGCCAGGGTGAAAATGCCCGCAGCCTCATAGCCTACTGTCCGGGTCACGACCACCGTCAGCAGCCACAGCACAAACAGGTATGTAATGTTGCCGACCGTATTAAAAAAGACCAGCTTTTTGTAGTTCATAGGCAGTTGTTCACAAGCGGATGACAGGTCAGATATTAACAGGCGCTATTTTGGGACAGATATGAAACACCAAAAGCAAAAGCTTCATCAGATGCAGCCGCTCCAGCTTCGTCAATCCAAAAAATGCCAGCTTTGAGACAAACCTATCGCCGTCCTTGTTGCTTACAGACAGTTTAGGATTCTTATGATAGTTCGGGTAATATCTTAACATCACCTGATGGAGCCTGTCATAACCTTCCCATTTCAAACGCAGCGGCGCATCGAGCAAATAACTGAAGAGGTAGAAGAAATACACTCTGATCGTCTGGTATTCCTGCCAGTCCCGGGCCTCGTTATCCTCCAGAGCGTCATACACCGAGCGGAATTTGCTCATCAGAAGGTCCAGGGACTCCTTGGGGTTGTCGAGCCGCTTATAAAGCTCCTTTCTGGAAAAGGAGTCCGTGTGCACCAGGTAATTGTAGCACGGCTCATAGACGAACGCGACGCGCTTCACATAACGGGAAAAGAGCATGGTCTTTTCCGCGTCGTTCCAGAAGCACTCCAGCTGAATGTTGTTTTTGTGATATATCTCCGTCCGGAACAGATTGGCCTGCTGCATGGTGTTCAGCCACATCACGGGCCTTTCCCCCACGGAACGGATCTTGACCACCTGGCCGTCGTCGTTCACGTCCCGGAAGGAGCCGATCACCCGGTCCGCGTCGTTCTCCTTCGCCGCCTTCGCCAGTACCTCCAGCGTATCGTCGTCCATCCAGTCGTCCGCGTCGTTGAAAAGGATGTACTTCCCCGTGGCGGCGGCCGTGCCCATATTGTCCCCATGGGCCAGGCCCTGGTTTTGCTCCACCGTGACGAGGGTGACCGGGATGTCCGGGTGCTCCGCCCGCCACTGATTCAGGACCTCTACGGAATTATCCGTGGACCCGTTGTCCACGAACACCACGTCGAAATCCCGGAAGGTCTGCCGGGCGATGGCCCCCAGCGCCCGGGGCAACAGATGGCCATAGTTGTAGCAGATGATGATAACGGAAATAAAGGGCTGGTTTTCGGTATTCATTTTTCCTCCATTTCCCAAAATCGGACCCGCAGCCCTTGGCCTTCAGGTCATGTACTCGAATTTGCAGTTCTTCTTGAACTCCGCAAAGGTCATCTGCTTCTGGTCCCGGGCGCCCACCGTCACCTTGCTCAGGTCCATGAGCGGCCAGTCCACGCCCACATCCGGGTCGCACCACAGGATGCCGGTATCCGTCTCCTTGTCGTATTTCCCGTCGCATTTGTAGCTGACGATGCTGTCGTCGCTGAGAGAGACGAACCCGTGGGCACAGCCTCTTGGGATATAGAGGCTGGAGCGATTTTGGGAGGATAAATAAATACCCCCCCATTTTCCAAATGTGGGGCTCTCCTCCCGCAGGTCCACGATGACGTCGAACACCTTGCCGCTGATCACGCCCACAAGCTTTGCCTGGGGATGATATAGCTGGAAATGCATGCCGCGTATCACGTTGTGCGTGGAATGACTGATGAAATCCTCGTTGCAGTGAAACTCGATCCCGTGCTCCGCAAAGATGTCCTTCTCAAAGCTCTTCACGAAAGAGCCCCGGTTATCCTCGCTGAAAAATGACGTGATCACATACGCGCCGGGAATGGACATCTCCTTGAAAGAAAAATCAGACATTTTCCTTCTCCTTGATCCACTTGATGGTTTGACGGATGCCGGTCCGGAAATCCGTCTCCGGACAAAAGCCCGTGTCATTTTTGACCGCCTGTATATCGAACTCCCGATACGTGAGAGATACGCCGGCAAAGGGGATGTCCCCCAGGCCGATCTCCAGGGAGGGGTCCACCTCGTCGCGCATCTCCAGCAGGAATTCTTTCAGCGGTCTGGGGGACAGGCTGCCGATATAATAGGTCCTGTTGGCCGTTCCCCTGTCCCCGATGGCGGCAAAAGCCTTCGCCGCATCGTCGATATAGATGAAGTCATACATCTGCTCCCCGGCGGAGAAGGAACAGCGCTCGCCCCGCAGCATCTTTCTGAGACTGGTGTTGACGAGCCGCGGGCTCCGCTCTCCCGGTCCGTAGATGTTGGAGATGACCGCCCGGATGTACGCCACGCCATGGGCGCCCGCCACCGTCCGGGCCATATAGTCCGCCGCCACCTTCGCGCTGCTGTATATGGTGTTGACACCCGGCGTGGCGTCGCTTTTCATCACCGCGTCGATCTCATACTCCATGATGCTGGAGGCAAAGACGAACCTCCCGCAGCCCATGGCCTCGCAGGCCCTGACCGCGTCGCAGGCAAAACGCACGTTGTCCAGCTGCACCCCGTCGTCGGCGCGAAGGGGTCCGGCGCTGCCCGTCCACGCCAGGTGGAACATCACCCCGACGTCCCGGACCTCCACGATCTGGGGCAGACGGCTGATGTCGGCCAGCTCGCAGCAGACCACGCGCACGCCGGGAAGGGTCTCGATCCCGCCGAGAAAGCTGTCCCGGCTGCGGACGACCGCAATGACCTCCGTCCCTTGGGCGGAGAGCTCTCTGCACAGCGCCGAGCCAACAAAGCCGTTGGCTCCGGTCACGATCGCCTTTTTCATACCCACTGTTTACCGCCCGATGGCCTCCAGAATGGTCGCGGCCATGTGGTCGATCATCTCGTCGGTCATGCCCGGATAGACGCCCACCCAGAAGGTGTTGTTCATGACGAAGTCCGTCACGGCAAGATCGCTCACAGTCCGGTAAGCGTCCGTTCCCCGGATCTGGTCAAAGCACGGGTGCCGGATCAGGTTGCCGGAGAACAGAAGGCGGGTCTGGATGTTACGCTCCTCGATGAAGCGGGTGACGGCGTTCCGGTCCAGGCCGCTCTCAGGCCGGACGGAGATGAGGAAGCCGAACCAGCTGGGACGGCTGTTTGCCGCCGGCTCCGGCAGGATCAGCTTGTCCGCCGCAGGCTCCAGAGCCGCACGGAGCCGGTCCCAGTTGTGGCGGCGGCGCTCGATGAAGGTGGGGAACTTTTTCAGCTGCTCGCAGCCGATGGCCGCCTGCATATCCGTCACCTTCAGGTTGTAGCCAAAGTGGCTGTAGACATACTTGTGGTCATAGCCCTGGGGCAGCTCGCCGTACTGGCCGTCGAACCGGTGGCCGCAGAAGTTGTCGTGGCCGGAGGGGCACACGCAGTCCCGGCCCCAGTCCCGATAGCTGAGGATCAGTTTGTGCAGCAGCGGATCGTTGGTGTAAACACACCCGCCCTCGCCCATGGTCATGTGGTGCGGGGGATAGAAGCTGGAGGTGCCGATGTCGCCCCAGGTGCCGGTGAAGCGGGTCTCGCCGCCGATGGTGTACCTGCTTCCCAGGGCGTCGCAGTTGTCCTCCACCAGCCACAGCTTATGCTTATCGCAGAACGCCTTCACCGCCGCCAGATCGAAGGGGTTGCCCAGAGTGTGAGCGATCATGACCGCCTTGGTCCGGGGAGACAGCGCCGCCTCCAGCTGGCTTACGTCGATGTTGTACTGGGGCACCGTCACGTCCACGAACACGGGCACCGCGCCGTACTGGAGGACCGGGGATACCGTCGTGGGGAAGCCGCAGGCCACCGTGATGACCTCGTCGCCCTTTTTGATCTGCCGCTCGCCCAGCTCAGGGGCGGTCAGGGCGGAGAATGCCACCAGGTTGGCGGAGGAGCCGCTGTTGACAAGATGGGCGTACTTCACGCCGATCCACTTGGCGAACTCCCGCTCGAATTCCTCCGCGTACCGGCCGGTGGTCAGCCAGAAATCCAGCGCCGCGTCCGTCAGGGCGCACATCTCCTTCTCGTCAAACACCCGGGAGGCATAGGCGATCCTGTCCCCGGGCGTAAAAGGCTTCGACTCCTTGAAATCGTGATAGTATTCCGCCACCAGCGCCTTGATCTGTTCCCGCGCCTCGGCCTCAGTCTTCCAACTCGACATGCTTGTTTTTCCTCCAGTTCAACACGTTTATGATCGTCGCCGCCGCGCACCACGCGACAGCAAACAAAAGTACCAATTGATAAACAACATAATTGGGATACGACATATCCCTCGTATAGAACAGCGGAAGATGGATCATCAGCAGCGCCATGACCGCGAACGGACACACGTTCTTCCTGCTGAACCTGTCCTCCGCCGCCAAAAAATACACCAGCGGGATACACATGAAGCTCAGGATATACGTTCCCTGGGGCTGAAACAGGATCATGGCCACCGTGACCGCCAGCATGGTCTGCCACTGCTTCCTCATGATGACCGACGACAGAAGCATCAGCAGCGCCGCGATATACCCCGCGATCGAAAACCAGCCGGTATCGAGATGGATATGCAGATACATATCCAGATACAGCGCGATCCTGTGCAGGATGCTGCTGAAGCCCAGTCCGACCCAGGGGAGAGCGCCTTCCCCGCTGCTGAATCCGAACAGCACGGAAAGCCACATGCCGATCGCGGACAGCCCCTCCTTGAAGCACAGGGCCGGGAGCACCACGGAGAGCACTCCATAGAGGACCGTGCGCGCCGCCCGCATATACTGCTTGTCCCGCAGCAAAAGCACCCCGAAAAACGCCGGATATAGCTTCATTCCTGCCGCCGCTGCCAGCGCCAGGAGAGACAGCTCCCGCAGGAGCCAGTGATCAGAATTGCGGTACCGGATAAAAAACAGCGTCAGCGGCACCACGAGAAACAGCAAATTCCCCCGTTCTACGGACAGGAGTATCCCCGGCCCCAGGATCATGCAAAATGCCGCAAGCCTCCCCCAGCCATCGCCCCTTTTTTTCAGAATGGCCGTCAGGAGGAACACCAGGAGCACAGCGCTGACCATGATGAACACCAGGAAGATCAAAAACGGTGCCTGCTGCACGCGCAGATCCAGGTCCGTCCCCCGCATCGCCACGCTCCGACCGAAGTCTTGGGGCCAGAGACTGGTCAAGCTTTGGGGGATGAACCGCAGAAGACAATAGAAAAACAAATTCGCCAGAGGGGGATAAAGCGTACTGAACACTCTGTAGGGCTCCCGGCCGTTCACATACTCGATGCTGTGGAAAAAGTCCATGCCGGTATCCATGGTGTCGTAAAAGAAATACCGCGAGATCAGCTCTCCCCTGCTGAAAAAGAAGCACAGCAGAAGGATCGCCAGCCCCAGAATGGCAGCGAGACAATACACCTTGATGGGTGTCACTTGGTCCTTTGGGTGTCCAATATGCCGTCCATCCTTACCTCTCAAGTCACCGTTCACTCCCTGCTCAGATAAATCCCGATCTCCCTGTCCATCTCGCCGGCCACATCGCCGCCGCCGGTCCACACCCGGGTCCACTCAGCGGTCTTGGCCACCGCCTCGCCGATGTGCCAGCGGGGCTGCCAGCCAAAGACGCTCTTGATCTTCGAGCAGTCCAGCTTCAGGAAGTTCGCCTCATGGGGCGCGTTGGCCTCCGCCCGATCCTCCCAGGCGAAGCCCTCCCCCCATTTTTCCGCGAACAGCTCCACCAGCTGACCGGTGCTCACGCAGTCGCACTCGTCCGGCCCTACGTTGTACCACCCGGCTAGGGACCTGTCCTCCGCCTGCCGGGCCGCGATCATCAGATAGGCCATCACCGGCTCCAGCACATGCTGATAGGGCCGGGTCGAATAGGGGTTGCGGATCCCCAGGGGCCGGCCCGCCAGCACCGCCCGCACGCAGTCCGGGATGATCCGGTCGTGGGCGAAATCGCCCCCGCCGATCACGTTGCCCGCCCGGGCCGTGGACACCGCGATGTCCCGGTCCTGGAAGAAGCTGCTGCAATAGCTGTGAGTGACCAGTTCCGAGCAGCTCTTGGAGTTGGAATAGGGATCGTACCCATCCAGGGGCTCGTTCTCCCGATAGCCCCAGACCCACTCGTTGTTCCGGTATACCTTGTCCGTGGTCACGTTCACCACGCTCTTCACGCAGGGGTTCAGCCGCACGCACTCCAGCAGGTTTACCGTGCCCATCACGTTGGTCTCGTATGTATACACCGGGTCGGCGTAGCTGTCCCGGACGATGGGCTGGGCGGCCATGTGGATCACGATCTCCGGCTGGGTCTGGGCAAAGACCTGTTTTAAGTGCTCCAGGTCCCGCACGTCGCCCTTCACGTGGCGCATCCGGTCCATCAGCCCGGCCAGCTCAAAGAGGCTCTGCTCCTTTTCCGTGCCCCGGGAATAGCCCGTCAGCTCCGCGCCGGCGCCCGTCAGCACCTGGCTCATCCAGGCCCCTTTAAAGCCCGTGTGGCCCGTCAGAAGCACGCGCTTGTTCCGATAAAATGAAAGTTCCATGCGATTCTGTCCCCTGCTCCCGTTCAGTCCGACCATTTCTTCCAGGGCGCGACGCCCCGGGCCAGCAGCTCGTCCAATATATCCCGCTCGTGCTTGGTATCCATGCACTGCCAGTACCCGCTGTGCCGGTAGCTCATCATCTGGCCCTCCGCCGCGAGCTTCTCCATGGGCTCCTTTTCGAACACCGTCTCGTCGCCCTCGATGTAGTCGAACACCCCCGGCTCCAGGACCATATAGCCCGCGTTGATGATCGTCCCGTCCACCCGGCGCTTCTCCCGGAAGGCGCGGACGGTGTTGTTCTTCTCCAGCACCAGCACGCCCTTGTCCTGCTCCAGCTTCACCGCCGTCAGCGTCGCCAGCTTCCCGTGGGACTTGTGGAACTCCGCCAGCTTCCCGATGTCCACGTCGCAGACCCCGTCGCCGTAGGTCATCATGAACGTCTCGTTACCGATATAGGGCTGGATGCGCTTGATCCGCCCGCCGGTCATGGTGTTCAGGCCCGTGTCCACCACCGTCACCACCCACGGCTCGCACTTCCGCCGGTGGATGATGATATTATTGTCCCCGCTGCGGAAATCGAAGGTGACGTCGTTGGTCCGGATGCAGTAATCCGCGAACCAGTTTTTGATGACGTCCTGCTTGTACCCCGCGCAGATCACGAAATCCCGGAACCCGTAATGGGAGTACTCCTTCATGATGTGCCAGAGGATCGGCATGCCGCCGATCTCGATCATGGGCTTGGGTTTGTACTGGCTCTCCTCGCTGAACCGCGTACCAAAGCCTCCGGCAAGGATCACGACCTTCATTGCAAATTACACCACTTTCTCTCTTTTTTACCGCTGGTCTTCACACGGAAAGGACTGCCGAACAGGCCGGCAGACAGAAAAAGGCGCTATGAACTCCCCCATTCGGGCGCACTAGGGCAGAATAACAGCAGAGGATACCCAAATAAGGTACCCATTCATACCGTTATAACGGCAACGATGATATTTTGTCATATCTATGCTGCATTATAAGTTACGGGTGCTTAAAAATCAAGAGGAATCGCTTTCGTTGCCAATGTTTTCCTAAAATCACAAAAAAGCGCGGACGAAATATGTGCAAAGTGCCGGCCGTACCCCGCCATAAAATAAAAATGACCAAAACGGCGCGGGCCTGCGCCCGGAAGAGTACAGGCCCGCGAAATCCAATCCTATGGTCACCCGGCCAGGGCCGCGCCGGAGACGATGAAGCCCACGTCCGAGACGGCTCCGCCGGCGGGGATGGTCCCGTTGTAGTCCTTGGGCCGGACGGTCAGCGTATCGCCGCTGGCGGTATACTCCCCGTTCCAGCCGTCCCGCAGCACCACGTCCCCGTCGAAGGTCAGCTCCACCGACCAGCCCTCCCGGGCGCCGCCGGACGCGTCCCGCAGCGTCATGTCATACTGATAATAATTCTCCCCGTCCGTCTGCCAGCTGTTTTTCAGGACCACGTCGACCATGAGTCCGTCCTGCTCCGTCTGCGCTCCCGCGGCGGACGAGGCGGACTCCGTCTTCTGCTCCGCCGGCAGGCTCTCCCCGCTGAGCAGTTCATACAGCCACCGCCCCGACTGGGACAGGTCCTCCGGCGCGAAGCCGGACGTCTTGGCGCAGCCGCTTTGCAGGATGGCGCTGGACTCGTTCTTGTTGGACAGGTTCCAGTTTACATAACTTATCCCCAACTCGTCCATCAGCGCCACCCACGCGTTCGACTGCTCCACGTTCACCGCGCCGTTTCCGCTGGCGTCGCAGGTGCCGAACTCGGACACGAAGATGGGAAGTCCCGCCCGGACCGCCGCCTTCATCCGCTCGCGCAGGTCGTCCCGGTGGGTGTCGGCGTAAAAGTGCAGCGCGTACATGATGTTGTCGTAGCCGGTGATGGGGTCCGCCGCCGCCTGGTCCACCATCTGGCACCAGTTGGGCGTGCCCACGATGATGACCGCGTCCGGGTCGTTGGCCCGGATGACGGGGATGACCTCCAGGGCGTAGGCCTTCACCGTCGCCCAGTCCGTGCCGCCGTTGGGCTCGTTGCAGATCTCATAGAGCACATTGTCCTGCCCGGCCAGGGCGGCGGACATCTCGTCGAAGAAGGCCAGCGCCTCGTCCTTGTGGATATTGGGGTTGCTGTCCGACAGGATATGCCAGTCCACGATGGCGTACATCCCCGCGTCCGTGGCATACCTCACGCCGTCCTTTACAAGCTGCTTCAGCGCCGCCTGGTCCCCGCCGTTGCAGTAGCCGCCGTACTCGTCCGTATACATGGCCAGCCGGAGCACATTCGCGCCCCAGTCGTGGAGCTCGCGGACGCAGTCGGCGTTGACGTACTGGGGAAACCACGCCAGGCCGTGGGTGCTGACGCCCCGAAGCTGTACGGGCACGCCGCTCTCGTTCGTAAGCTGGGTCCCCTCTACGTGAAGGGGCCCCGGCGTCTCCTCCCCCGCCAGCGCGGGCGCCGCCAGGGACACCGCCAGCGCCAAAGCGGCCAATACGCAAATAAGTTTCTTCATGTTGGATCTCCTGTTTCGCCAAGCGCCCCTCCCGGGGGCGCGTTGAAATACTCCGCCGGCCGATGCCGTTCGCACGCGCTTCATTATACCCATCCCAAGCGGCACTGTCAACTCACGCGCGATACAAAAAGGCCGCCAAGCCTTTGGCTTGGCGGCCCGCAGTCTGTCAAAGAATGAGAAAACATGCGTAAAGCAAGGGGGAGCTCGAGGGGGACGGGAGTCCCGCCTCGAATGGGATAAATAGCCGCCAAGCGCCTGCGGCGCAGGCGTTTGGGGAGCGTAGCGACGTTTTTTGCGGCGGCTTGCCGCCGGGAAAAACACGGCGTTTTCAGGCCGTCAAAAACGCTTTTTTGACGGCCTGAAGGGCCGCCAAGCCAAAGGCTTGGCGGCCCCGGAAATACGGGTCAGGTGAAGATCACTCGACGGAAGCGTAGTTCCAGACGATGTCGCCGGTCACCAGGACCTGCAGGCCCTTGATGTTGGGCTTGACCATCGTCGGGTTGGTGTAGTAGTACAGAGGAGCCACAGCGCCGGTAGCCATCAGGATGTTCTCGGCCTCGGCAGCCATGTCGGC